>JAGGNC010000217.1 GCA_017886405.1 Pseudomonas sp.
AACCGACGTATGTTTCAGTGGTTCCAGCTGCTTGGCCGACCCGACGTGGGGGATTGGTGGTACCACGCCAAACCCAGATCGCTTGATGTTTAACGATGGCGTGCATCCCACCGGAGCGGTGCAGCAGATCAGCGCCGATTATATTTACTCGATTATCTCTGCTCCTTGGCAGATATCCCTGCTGCCTGAAATGGGAATGGCCAGCCTCACAGGCCATCAGCAGCAATTACGCAGTGAGTGGCAAGCGGATCGCGGTGCCTGGCAGAACCAAGGTCAGTGGCGCAGCTTCGTTGCTGCTAGCGGTCAGCGCCAGCAGTTTGAGGAAGGCGCAGCGGTGGCCAGTGGTGATAGCCAGGGGCTTGGGGTAAATCTGGGTGGCAGCTATCGCCTGGATGACAACTGGCGTGTCGGCGTAGCGTTGGGCTTGCAAGAACAGAGTCTTGAAGCCGGCGAGGCTGACTCCGAGTATGACCTGAGCAGTTACCTGCTGAGTGCCTTTGCTCAATATCAAAATGGCCGAGTATGGGCTGAGTCCAGCCTGAGTCTTGGGCTTTTGGACTACAGCGACCTGAACCGCCAGTTCGCGCTAGGGATTACCGAGCGCAGCGAGAAGGGTGATACCGACGGTCAGCTCTGGGCTCTTTCCGGGCGCCTGGGTTATGACTTGGCCAACGCAGGTACTGGCTGGCGCGTGAGCCCGTTTGTTAGCGCGGATTACGCCAGGGTCGATGTAGATGGTTACCGTGAAAGCGGAGCAAGCTCAACTTCATTGAACTTCGAAGACCAGCAGCGTGACAGCAAACGTTTAGGGGTAGGCCTGCAGGCTAATTACCAGTTGACCCCAGCCACCCAGCTATTTGCTGAGGTCGCCCGCGAGCGTGAGTTTGAGGATGATCCTCGTTATCTGCGAATGGGGCTTAATTCGGTAGCAGGCAACACCTTTGAGCTTCAAGGCCACACGCCTGCAAGCGGTCAGACGTTGCTCAACCTTGGCGTGCAACATGTGCTTGGGAATGCGCTTAAGCTGAACGCGAACTACAACTTCCGTGGCACCACGGATCGTCAGCACGGGATCAATTTAGGGCTTAGTTTGGATCTATAAGTCTGAAGTTACGACCACCCATGCACGCATGGGTGGTTTACTCCCAGTTCAGTCGAGCCAGCTTCCACTCATCGCCTTCCAGCCACCACTCCATGTTCACGCGGAAGTGGCTGGCGCTGTCGGGGATTAGGTTTTCGGCTCCGGCCAGGCCCACTTGTGCCTCGGTATGGCCTTTCTCGCGGTAGGTCGCGTCGAGGTAGCTGTTCTTACTCAAGGCCAGCACCTTGATATTCTTGTGGCGCATAAACAGCAGCAACATGGTGCGCTGCGCCCATTCGCGGTCGAACTCACCTTGGGCTGAGAACTGCGGGTGCAACTGGTCGAGCACCGCGCTGTTGTTCTTATCTGCCACGTTGGCCTGCAGCTGTTGCACTGCTGCTTTCAGAGCAGCCCGCGGATCGTCCTTAGCGCCGCAGCCGGCTAGCAGCGTGCAAAACACTACAAAAGCCAAGGTAAATATCCGCGTTGACATGCTCAACTCCTGTTTCATGGTTATGATGCTGGCAGAGCATTAAGCGGTTGCGGTTGCGGTTATCCTGCATCAGGCCGTGAACGCTACGCATCAATTCAGGAGCATGCCATGCAGACCTTGTATCCGGAAATTAAACCCTACGCCCGTCATGAGCTCGCGGTGCAGGCACCGCATGTGCTGTATGTGGACGAAAGTGGTTCGCCGGATGGCCTGCCCGTGGTGTTTATCCATGGTGGCCCGGGTGCAGGGTGTGATGCCGCCAGTCGCCGCTATTTCGACCCCAACTTGTACCGAATCGTCATCTTCGATCAGCGCGGTTGCGGACGCTCCACGCCCCACGCCAGCTTGGAGAACAACACCACCCAGGCATTGATCGCCGACATGGAACAGATCCGCGAGCAGCTGGGCATCGATAAGTGGGTGCTGTTCGGCGGCTCCTGGGGCTCCACCTTGGCGCTGGCTTACGCTCAGACGCATCCCGAGCGCGTGCATGGCTTGATCCTACGCGGCATCTTCCTCTGCCGGCCGCAGGAATTTGACTGGTTCTATCAGGAAGGCGCCAGCCGGCTGTTCCCGGATTACTGGGAGGATTACCTCGCGCCGATTCCTGCGAATGAGCGCGGCAATCTGATGCAGGCCTTCTATAAGCGCCTGACCGGTCCCGACCAAATCGCCCAGATGCATGCGGCCAAGGCCTGGTCGACCTGGGAGGGCCGTACCGCGACCTTGCGGCCTAATCCGCAGGTAGTTGATCGCTTCACCGACAGCCATCGCGCGTTATCGATTGCCCGGATCGAGTGCCATTACTTCGTCAACAACGCCTTCCTTGAGCCGGATCAGTTGTTGCGTGACATGCCGAAGATCGCCCACCTGCCGGGTGTGATCGTGCATGGTCGGTATGACGTGATCTGCCCACTCGACAATGCCTGGGCGTTGCACAAGGCCTGGCCGAATAGCGAGCTGCAGATCATTCGCGATGCTGGCCATTCGGCGACCGAAAATGGCATCACCGATGCCTTGGTGCGCGCCGCGGATGCACTGGCCCATCGCCTGCTCAACCTGGCACCGGACGAGGCATGAAGGCACTGATTCAACGGGCGCGTTGCGCCCGGGTGGAAGTGGCGGGTGAGGTGGTTGGTGCAATCGATCAGGGGCTGCTGGCACTGGTTGGTGTCGAGCCGCAGGACACGCCTGCCAGCGTCGAGAAAATCCTGCACAAACTGCTCAATTACCGGGTGTTCAGCGACGCCGCTGGCAAGATGAATCTATCGCTCAGTGATGTCGGCGGTGGTCTGCTGCTGGTTTCGCAGTTCACCTTGGTGGCCGACACCAAGAGTGGCCTGCGCCCAAGTTTCTCCAGTGCTGCGCCGCCAGCACTGGGCGCTGAGCTGTTTGACCTGCTGGTGATGCAAGCTCGGGCCAAGCATCCGCAGGTCGCCACTGGCCAGTTCGGCGCCGACATGCAAGTGCATCTGGTGAATGACGGACCGGTGACCTTTCTGCTGGAAAGCTAGCGCGCCAAGGCGTCTGCGACGAAGTCGAGGCGATCCTGACCGAAGTACATTTCATTGCCGACAAACAAGGTCGGGGCGCCAAACACGCCGCGTTTGATCGCCTCTTCGGTGGTGGCCTTGAGGCGCTCTTTGACCGTTTCATCGTTGACCAGGCGCTCGAACTCCGCCAAGTCGAAACCGGCGGCGCCAAGCACTTCAGCTAACACGTGCGGGTCGCCGAGATTTTTCTGCTGCACCCACAGCGCTTCGAACATGGTTGTCACGTAGTGCTCGAAGTGCTCGCTGTCCTGGTAACCAGTTGCGCCGCGCATCAAGGTCAGGGTGTTGATCGGGAATTGCGCTATGAACTGCATCACAACGCCGTAGCGCGAGGCGAAACGGTTTAGATCCTGCAGCATCCAGCGACCCTTACTCGGGATCATCACCGGCGACTGGTTGCCGGTAGCCTTGAATACGCCACCGAGCAACATCGGTTTCCAAATGATCTGTGCGCCGGTTTCGCGGGCAATTCGTGGCAGCTGAGTCCAGGCCAGGTAAGTGGCCGGGCTGCCGAAGTCGAAGAAAAATTCAACGGTTTTATTCATGATGTGTCCTGTCGTCAGGTTCATTCCGTATTCCGTATTCCGGGTTGCATGGGCTACACCTTAGTTGCTTGCGTGGCTCAAAAGGTTTCAGTCCAGGGCCGCAGATCCAACTCATGCACCCAGCAATCGCGTGGCTGGCAATGGATTTGCCAGTAGGTCTCAGCGATATGCTCGGGGTTGAGGATGCCGTCCTGTTCCTTACGCTGGTAGAGCTCTGGGAAGGTGTCGCGAATAAATGCAGTATCGATGGCGCCGTCGATAATCGGGTGGGCGACGTGAATGCCCTGCGGCCCCAGCTCGCGTGCCATGCTCTGGGCCAGGGCGCGGAGGGCGAACTTGGCGCTGGCGAAGGCGGAGAAATTCGCCCGGCCGCGCAGAGAGGCTGTAGCGCCAGTAAAAATAATGGTGCCTTGCCCGCGCGATAACATGACTTTGGCGGCTTCACGGCCGGTAAGAAAGCCCGCCAGCGCGGCCATTTCCCAGACTTTTCGATAAACCCGTGCGGTGGTCTCGGTGATGGAGAACTGCACATTCGCGCCGATGTTGAAGACCACCGCGTGCAGCGGGCCGATCTCACGCTCAATGGTGCCGAACAGCTCGACCACCTGTTCTTCGACCCGCGCATCACAACTGAAGGCGCGTGCACTGCCACCTGCGGTTTCAATCTCTGCTACCAGTGAGTCGAGTTTTTCGGCATTACGCCGCACCACACAGGCGACATAACCCTCTCGGGCGAAGCGTTTGGCAATGGCACCACCGGTGGCGTCACCTGCACCCACTACCAAGACTATTTTACGTTCGGTCATAACTGTCTCCATCAGTTCTATTTTGGAACTTGCCTGGATAGTCAGTTTCATTTTGGAACCTGTCAAACTATCGTGCAGCCATTGCAGCCATTGCAGCCATTGCAGCCATTGCAGCTGGAGAGTGGTTTCTGCGTTGGGAAGAGCTGGAGCAGCAACCCTGCTCGCTGGCCCGCACCTTGTCGGTGGTGGGGGATCGTTGGACCTTGCTGGTGCTGCGCGAGAGCTTTCTTGGTATTCGTCGATTCGATGAGTTTGAGAAGCGCCTTGGCGTTACCCGCCATGTACTTGCTGATCGGTTGAGAAAACTGGTTGAGTCGGCTGTGTTGGACAAAGTGGCCTATCAGCAGCGACCGCTGCGTGAGGAATACCGGCTGACCGCGAAAGGCCGCGACATTTACCCGGCCTTGCTGGCGCTGGTGAACTGGGGCGATCGCCATATGAGTGGCGCAGAAGGCGCGCCGATTCGCCATGTCCATCGCAGCTGCGGTCAGCCGATGCAGGGTGTGCTGGTGTGTTCGGATTGTGGTGAGCCGCTGGAGGCGCGGGATGTGACGTTGGAGGAAGCCCCGGCGCTCAAGGGGCAACTATTGCCAGCGCATTGGCACGCTAAACAGGCTCAGGGCTAGAATACGCGCGCCAGTAGTGCCGCCACTGCAGTTTCCACCCGCAAAATCCGCGCGCCCAGCTGCACCGGTTGCAGGCCGGCTTCCTGCAGTTTTTCCACTTCGTAGGGAATCCAGCCGCCTTCCGGGCCGATGGCCAGGGTGATTGGCTGTTCGACCGCCCTTGGACAGGCTGGATAGTCGCCCGGATGGCCGACCAGGCCCAAGGTGCCGGTGGCGATGCCGGGTAGCCGGTCTTCGACAAACGGCTTAAAGCGCTTCTCGATAATCACCTCGGGTAGCACGGTGTCGCGGGCCTGCTCCAGGCCGAGAATCAGTTGCTCACGAATGGCTGCCAGTTCGAGAAAGGGCGTCTGCCAGAAGCTTTTCTCCACCCGGTAGCTGTTCAGCAAAATCACCCGAGGTACGCCCATGCTGCTGACGGTTTGCAACACGCGACGGAGCATCTTCGGCCGTGGCAAGGCGAGCAGCAGGGTGATCGGTAGTTTGCTGGGTGGCGCTTGGTCGAGTTGCACCGAAAGCTCTGCCTGTTCTGCATCCATGCGCAGCAACTGGCCGCTACCCATCAGGCCGTTCAGGTGGCCGACGCGCAGGCTGTCGCCGGCTTCGGCGCGGTGTACTTCGTTTAGATGTTTGAGCCGGCGGCCACTGAGGAGCACGCGATTGGCCGCGATAAAGTCGCTGTCCTCCAGCAGCAGAAGGTTCACGGTTGTGCGGCAGGCGGCTGATCGTTTTCCGTTTCTGCACTGTCGGCTGCAGCGGCCGCGTCCTGTTCGGCGCGGCGCTTGACCAAGCTTCCGCAAAGCAGACCAGCTTCGAACAGCAGCCACATCGGCACGGCCAGCAAGGTCTGCGAGAACACGTCGGGTGGAGTCAGCACCATGCCGACGGCAAAACAACCGACAATCACATAGGCTCGACTCTTGCGCAGGGTGGCGACATCGACGATGCCGACCCAGATCAGCAGGAAGGTGGCAATCGGGATCTCGAACGCGACGCCGAAGGCGAAGAATAGGGTGAGGACGAAGTCCAGGTACTGGCCGATGTCGGTCATCATCGCCACCCCTTCCGGGGTCACGCTGGCGAAGAAGCCGAACATGATCGGGAACACCACGAAATAGGCGAAGGCCATGCCGGCGTAGAACAGCAGGATGCTGGAAATCAGCAGCGGTACGGCAATGCGTTTTTCATTCTTGTACAGCCCCGGCGCGATAAAGCCCCAGATCTGATGCAGGATGATTGGGATGGCCAAGAACAGCGCAACCATTAGCGTCAGCTTGAACGGCGTGAGGAACGGTGAGGCCACGCCGGTGGCGATCATCGTTGCGCCTTCCGGTAGGTAAGCGCGCAACGGCGCGGCGACCAAGGAGTAGATGTCCTGAGAAAAATAGAACAGCCCAGCAAACAGCAGGAATACCGCTGCAACAACGCGCAGCAGGCGCGTGCGCAGCTCAGTCAGGTGTGAAACCAAGGGCATTTCTTGGTCGCTGTCCGATAGTCGGCTCATGGCTGCGGGCTTTTATCCTGGCGGGTGCTGGTAGCAGTGTCCGGTGCTGGCTCTGCTGCTGGCGCAGGGGCAGGGCTCGGCTCACTGTGACTACTGAGCGGTGCGGTGATGTGTTGCTTCATCGCCTTCATTTCCCGCTCAAGTTCGAGGATATCCTCGTTATGCAGCTGGCGGCGGATTTCGTCTGCGCCAATCTCGCGCTCAATATCAGCTTTGATTGAACTGAAACTGCGCTTGATTCGGCCGATCCATAAACCCGCTGTACGCACCGCACCCGGCAGGCGATCGGGACCCAATACCACCAGGGCGACAATGCCCACCAGCAGCAGCTCGGTAAAGCCAATATCGAACATGGCTTAGTCTTTTTTCGTCGGTTCTTCGACCTTGCGCGCCTGAGCGTCGATGGTATGGCCTTTGGGCTCATCCACGGCAGGTTTGTCTTCGTCGTTGCCCATGGATTTTTTAAAGCCCTTGATCGCATCGCCGAGATCGGAGCCCAGGCCTTTGAGGCGCTTGGTACCGAACAGCATGACTACGATCAGCAGGACGATCACCAGTTGCCAGATGCTAATGCCACCGAATCCCATAACGCGTACTCCGTAGTAAGAGGTTGATCAGTTTTGCGGGCGCGCAGCTTTTTCCGCGTGTCCGGACAAGCCGAAACGCCGGTCCAGTTCGTCCATAACAGCCTGCGGGTGCTGGCCGAGAGCGGCGAGCATGACCAGGCTGTGGAACCACAGGTCGGCGGTTTCATAAATAACATCGCTGCAATCACCGCTGACGGCAGCATCCTTGGCGGCGAGGATGGTTTCTACCGATTCCTCACCAACCTTTTCCAGAATCTTGTTCAGGCCCTTGTGGTACAGGCTCGCGACATAGGAGCTGTCGGCGGCCGCGCCTTTGCGCGACTCCAGCACTTCGGCTAGACGGCTGAGGGTGTCGGTCATGCCCGTGTCACTCATGCTTGTGTCCTTCGGTATAGATGGCGTGCGGGTCTTTAATCACTGCATCAACGGTTGTCCACGTGCCGTTCTTGAATACTCGGTAGAAGCAGCTTTCACGACCGGTATGGCAGGCGATGCCGCCAATTTGCTCGACCATCATGATGATCACATCGGCATCACAGTCCAGGCGCAGTTCGTGGAGTTTCTGCACATGCCCGGACTCTTCACCCTTGCGCCACAGCTTACCGCGTGAGCGCGACCAGTAAATGGCGCGTTGTTCAGCTGCAGTCAGGCTAAGCGCTTCGCGGTTCATCCAGGCCATCATCAGCACACGACCGGTGTTATGGTCTTGGGCGATTGCCGGCACTAGGCCGTCACTGTTCCAGTTGATTTCGTCGAGCCAGTCAGTCATCGCTATATCCGCCCTTACCGGGCTGCTTGATTCATAGGCTAGTGTGCCAGTGTGCAACCGGCGTGGCTATCGGCGCAGCACCAGATAGACGCCGCCGGCGAGCATCAGCCAGCTTGGCCAGGCGATCAGGCTCAAGACCAGGCCTTGTGTGGCGGCTCCACCGATCAGCGCTGCGCCGAGTAAGCGTGCCGGCCATTGGCGGCTGGCAGCCGGTTGTTGCGCGTGGCTGGTCGGATTCTGGTTCAGTCGTTCCAGGGTCTCGCGAGCGATTTGCGACAGGTGCGGTACCTGCTCGGCTTGAACCTGCAGGTTGCGCAGCAGCTGCAGTGGGCTGACCCGCTCGCGCATCCAGCGTTCGAGGAAAGGCTGCGCGGTGCTCCACAGGTCGAGGTCTGGATAGAGCTGGCGGCCCAGACCTTCAATATTGAGCAGGGTCTTCTGCAGCAGAACCAGTTGTGGCTGCACTTCCATATTGAAGCGTCGCGCGGTCTGGAACAGACGGAGTAACAGCTGGCCGAAGGAGATGTCCTTCAGTGGGCGTTCGAAGATGGGTTCGCAGACCGTGCGAATGGCGGCCTCGAAATCATTCACCTTGGTATCGGCCGGCACCCAGCCGGAGTCGATGTGCAGTTGCGCCACACGGCGGTAATCGCGCTTGAAGAAGGCCAGCAGGTTGCGCGCCAGGTAGTCCTGGTCTTCAGCGGTCAGGCTGCCGACGATGCCACAATCGATGGCGATGTACTGTGGGCTCCACGGCGTGCGGGTGCTGACAAAAATATTGCCGGGGTGCATGTCGGCATGGAAGAAGCTGTCGCGGAACACCTGGGTAAAGAAGATTTCCACACCGCGTTCGGCCAGCAACTTCATGTCAGTGCGCTGGTCGGCCAGGGTCGCCAGGTCAGTGACCTGAATGCCATAGATGCGCTCCATCACCAGCACTTTCGGGCGGCACAAGTCCCAGTACACCTGCGGCACATAGAGCAGGGCTGAACCTTCGAAGTTGCGCCGTAACTGGCTGGCATTGGCTGCCTCGCGCAGCAGATCCAGTTCGTCATAGATGGTTTTTTCGTAGTCGCTAACCACCTCTACCGGTCGCAGGCGGCGGGCGTCGGCGGAGGATTTTTCCGCCAGTTTGGCGAGCAGGAACAGCCAGGCGATGTCCTGTTCAATGATTGGTTTTAGGCCTGGGCGGATCACCTTGACCACTACTTCTTCGCCGCTTTTCAGCTGCGCGCCATGCACTTGAGCAACCGAGGCGGACGCCAGCGGCTGTGCATCGAAGCGGGCAAATACCGCGCTGACCTTGGCACCCAGCTGGGCCTCGATCAGTGCCTTTGATTGCACGGGGTCGAAGGGCGGTACTTGATCCTGCAGTTTGGCCAGTTCATCGGCGATGTCAGGCGGCAGTAGGTCGCGGCGAGTGGAAAGCAGCTGGCCGAATTTGATAAAGATCGGCCCTAGTTCTTCCAGCGCTAGACGCAAGCGTGCGCCGCGCGACAGCAGCAAATCGCGGCGCGGTAACCAACGCCAGGGCAGGGCACGGCGCAGCACGCGTGCCCAAAGGGGCAGTGGCAGGTTGAACAACAGGTCATCTAGTTGGTAGCGGATGATCACGCGCTGGATGCGCAGCAGGCGACGGACGGCAAGCAGCTTCATACGATGGGCTTATGTTTTTGGGTAAGGCGCTCAATGCGGGCATCGAGTCGATCAAGAGACAGCTGCAGGCGATCCAGCTCGGCGAAGCGCGCCTCGGCTTCGCGCTGGCCAACCAGGCTGCGCGATTCTTCGCTGAGGTAATCGGCCAGATTCAGGCGCAGGCTGTCGAGTGCCAAGCCGGTCCAGTTCACGCGGCTGCGCAGGTGGCCGCCGAGTAACTGGCTGCCGACCGGGCCGAGCCATCGCGACAGTTCATATTCCCAGTCCAGCTCCAAATCCTGGAGGATGCCGGCGAGTTCCAGCAGGACGGCGCTGTCGCCATCCAGGCTAACCTCCGGGCTGTGCAGGATGCTGGTCTTGTCCTGGCTGGTGGCCAGGCGCAGCAGGCTGGCAGCGGGTGCGCGCAGCTGGCAGTCGCTCTCGCCGGCCCAATGGGCGGCCAGTTGCAGGCCGCTGGCGCTGGGTAGGATAAACAGCTGCAGGCTCGGTGCGGCGCACTCCACTGCAATCACCCGGCCACTCAAGCGTGCCAAGCGCGGCAGTGCAGTACTGTCCATGGCCAGTATGCGATTAAGACCGACCCCGACCCCGGCCAGCAGCCCAGTGAGCAGCATCCCGCTCGTTGACATCAGGGCTTGATGCCGCGGTGCAGGGCGACAATACCGCCGGTCATGTTGTGATAGGTCACGCGTTCAAAGCCGGCGTCAACCATCATCGCCTTGAGGGTGTCCTGATCCGGGTGCATGCGGATCGACTCGGCCAAGTAGCGGTAGCTTTCAGCATCATTGCTGATCAGCTTGCCGGCCAGCGGCATAAACTTGAACGAGTAAGCATCGTAGAACTTCGACAGCAGCGCACTGGACGGCTTGGAAAATTCCAGGATCAGCAGGCGACCGCCCGGCTTGAGCACCCGGAGCATTGAACGGATGGCCTCTTCTTTATGGGTGACGTTACGCAAACCGAAGGCGATGGTGACCACGTCAAAGTGGTTGTTCGGGAACGGTAGCTTTTCCGCATCGGCCTGGACGAAGCTGACATTACCTGCAACGCCCTTATCTAAAAGGCGATCACGGCCGACGCGCAGCATCGATTCATTGATATCGGCCAGCACCACTTCGCCGCTTGGGCCGACCAAATTAGAGAACTTAATTGTCAGATCGCCCGTGCCACCAGCGATGTCCAGCACGCGGTTGCCGCTGCGCACGCCCGACAGCTCGATGGTGAAGCGCTTCCACAGGCGGTGCATGCCGCCGGACAGCACGTCATTCATCAGGTCGTACTTGGCGGCCACCGAATGAAAAACTTCGGCGACTTTGTCGGCCTTCTGACTTTCCGGCACATTCTGAAAGCCAAAATGTGTGGTGGGTTCACTGTCGCTGTTCTTGCGCGGGTCGTTCATCGTGCCCTTTCCTAAAACACAGAGGCTGGATCTAGAGTGGCGGCCATTCTAAACCCAAAAAGCTCCGCTAGGTTTGGGCCTTGTAGGTAAACACAAACTTGTCTCGGTCTGAGGCACGTCACCAGTTGCCTGCAGCTAGCGGCTTATAGCCTTGCTATAGTCGCAGCAACTTAAAGGTCGTCGTTAACTGGCGAGGAGAAATGCCATGGCCAAGATCACCGTAGAACGCCCCCACAACCTAGGGCGCGAAGCTGCCCGCGAGAAAGCCGAGCAATTGGCCGAGCGTCTGGCCCGTGAATACGACGTGCGTTATCGCTGGAACGGCGACTGCCTTGAGTTCAAACGTAGCGGTGCTGATGGCCGCATCGATGTCCGCGAAGACGCTGTGTGCGTTCAGCTCAACCTAGGGCTGCTGTTGTCTGCGATGAGCGGCAGCATCAAACGTGAGATCGAAGAGGTATTGGATAAAAGTCTGCAAGGCTGAAGCATTATGGTTTCGTCTGTTTTCAGTGCTGCACACAGCCGCGTAGGCTGGTTTGTCGGCACTGATCAGGGTGCGTAACGCCAACCGCCAAGCAGCAGGCCCTCCACCACAGCTGATGGCTAACCGTTAAGCTGGCTGCACGCTAGCGGACAAATCGGGTTTTGCGCCAAACCCGCTCTTTGAGTTGTTGTGATGTGCAAAATCGCGGTAGGTATTTTTTTCACGCTTAGTATGCGGTTTCTAATTTTCATCGATACCTTGTGTCTAAGCCTGCATCCCGTGGGCGTTTCCTCGAAACACTTAGAGTGAGGTGCACCATGTCAAAAGTTGCCGCTGTAAAGAATGTTGAAACTGCGATCGAAGATAAAGCCACTACCGTGCTGAGCGACGCTAAAGTTTACGCTCGTAAAATATGGTTGGCTGGCCTGGGCGCATACGCCAAAGCGAGCGAAGAAGGGTCCGAGTATTTCAAAGAACTCGTGAAGAACGGCGAAGGCGTTGAGAAACAAGGCAAAAAGCTGGTCGACGAACAAGTTGAAGCAGTTAACAGCCAGATAGAAACCGTTAAAAGCACCGTAACCAGCAACGTCAGCAGTGTTAAAGGCAAATTTGAGGTGCAGATCGAAAAAATCGAAAAAGCCTTCGACAGCCGTGTAGCCAGTGGTCTGAACCGCATTGGCATCCCATCTAAGCAGGACATTGAAGTACTGTCTGCTAAGCTGGACGAGTTGAGCGTGTTGCTCGAGCACGTCGCAAGTACCAAATAAGGAGAGCAGTAGAATGGCCGTTAAAAAGAAAACCGAAAAGCAAACCACTTCTTGGATTGGCGAAGTAGAAAAATACTCGCGTCAAATCTGGTTGGCTGGGTTGGGTGCCTATTCCAAGGTCAGCAAGGACGGCAACAAGCTGTTCGATACGCTGGTCAAAGATGGCGAGAAAGCTGAGAAGCAAGCTAAGACCGAAGTCGATAAACAAGTAGGTTCAGTAAAGACCACTGTTGGTTCGAAAGTAGACTCTGCCAAGTCGAAAGTTGATGAAGTCAAAGACAAGGCGATGGGTAAGTGGGGCGAGCTGGAAGAAGCCTTCGATAAGCGTCTGAACAATGCCATTTCGCGTCTTGGTGTACCGAGCCGCAATGAAGTGAAAGCGCTCAACGCCAAAGTCGAAAGCCTGACCAAGCAGATCGAGCAACTGACCGGTGTTACGGTCAAGTCGGTTAAGCCTGCTGTCAAGAAGGTTGCAGCCAAGCCAGCAGTCAAAGCTGCCGCTAAACCGGCAGTTAAAGCTGCTGCCAAGCCGGCAGTCGCTAAACCCGCTGCGCCGGCAGCTGCTGCACCTGCTCCGGTAGCCGAACCTGCTGCACCTGCAACACCTGCCGCTCAGTCTTAAGACGCGCAGCAGTTAACGTAAACGCCCGGCCTAGTGCCGGGCGTTTTACGTTTCGGGTATTCAGCATATCGGGGCTTCGTGCAGCAGTTCTTAAGCCACTCTCAGTCCTCGAGGTAGCGTTTCGCTAGGTGCTCGGCGGCGTAGCGTGATTCTCCGGCTAGGTGTGGAGCCGCCAGCATCATGACTTGATAGACCACTAAGCTGCTTTCGCTTTCTTGGCCGATGATGCGCTGGTAGTCGAGGGAAAACAGCAGGGTTAGGGTGATCTGCTCGACCAACTGGCCGAGTGCCTGGGTGTCACTCTGCAGTTGTCCATCGGCATGCAGCTGCGCCAGCAGTTCGGCCAGTGCGCGTTTCAAGCTATTTAGCCAATGGCGCATACCGCGCTGCAGTTTCGGCACTCGACTGGTCAGGTTCGACATGTCCTGAAAGAGGAAGCGGTAGTGGGCTAGGCGCTCAACGATCAGGTGCAGGAACAGCCAGTAGTCTTCTACATCCAGCCTTACGTCTTCTGGCGGCGAGAGTAGGGGCGCAAGCTCAGCTTGGAAACGCTCGAATAAACCTAGTATCAGCGGTTCTTTGCCGTGGAAGTGGTAGTACAGATTGCCCGGGCTAATGCCTAGTTCGTTGGCGATTTCCAGGGTAGAGACATTCGGCTCACCCTTCTGGTTGAACAGCTGCAGGGCGCATTCAAGGATTCTTTCGCGGGTTTTCATCTGTTCTTCTTATTTTGGCCGCAGGGAACGTGACGATAACTGGCCGCAGTAGGCTGTGGCCAGTGCGATCATGGCTGGGTAGACACCTTAGCGTACATGCACATAAGTACCAGGCGCCGCCTCCATAGCCGGGTAGTCTGGGTTGCCGAGGGCCAACAGGGGAGCTTTCTGCTCACCTGAACGCTCCTGAATCCAGCTCAGCCACACTGGCCACCAACTGCCTTTTATATGCTCGGCGTCGTGGTACCACGCGCGTGGGTCGCCGGTTAGCGTGGCGTTCTCCAAGTAATTGGATTTGGGCTTGCCCGGCGGATTAAGGATGCTTTGAATATGCCCACTATTGGACAGAATAAAACGGCGATTGCCGCCCAGCAAAAGGGTCGAGCGATACACTGCATCCCACGGCGTAATGTGATCATTGATGCCGGCAACGTTGAAACTGTCCACCGTGACCTTTCGCAGATCAACCGGTGTTCCGCAGACTTCCAAGCCGCGGGAGCGGATCAAGGGATTATGCTTAAAAAAGTCGATCAGCTCGCCATGCAGGGCAGCTGGCAAACGGGTGTTGTCGTTGTTCCAGTAGAGAATATCGAACGGAGGTGGCTGTTTGCCTAGCAGATAGTTGTTAATCCAATAGTTCCAGATCAAGTCGTTTGGGCGCATCCAGGCGAATACCCGTGCCATATCACGACCGTCTAGCACGCCTTGTTGATAGGAGCGGCGTTTGGCAGCTTCGAGAGTGAGCTCGTCGGCGAATAGCATGGCCGGGCTGTCGATCTGGCTGTCCAGCATGCTGACTAAATAAGTGGAGCTGGCCACCTTGCGCAGCTGTCGTTTGGCCTGTAGGTGACCTTGCAGTGCGGCGATGGTCAGGCCGCCGGCGCAGGCGCCGAGCAAGTTGACGTCCTTGCTGCCGGTGATTGCACGGCAGGCGTCGATGGCCGCTTCCAATGCTGCCACATAGCTCGAAAGGCCCCATTCACGGTGTCGCTGATTAGGGTTGCGCCAGCTGATGACGAACGTTTGCAGGCCATTCTTCAGCGCATATTGGACAAAGCTCTTTTCGCTGGAAAGGTCGAAGATATAGAACTTGTTTATTTGCGGTGGCACGATCAGCAGTGGCTTAGCGTATTGCTTTTCGCTCATCGGGTTGTACTGGATCAGCTCCAGTAGCTCACTGCGAAACACTACGGAGCCGGCGGTCGTAGCCAGATTACGGCCGACTTCGAACGCGTGCTTGCTGACCTGGCAGGGCATGCCGTCGTTGTGCACTATGTCGTCTAATAGGTGGCTCAAGCCCTTGAACAGGCTGCTACCGCCACTGTTGAACAGTTCCTTGATCACTAGTGGGTTAAGCAGCGTATTTGTCGGCGCCAGGGCATCGCCCAGCAGGGTGGCGATAAAGCGCGCCCGGGCGCGATCATCAGCGTCCAGATTGCTTTCATCAATCCAGCTGTCCAGTTGTTTTTGGCAGGCCAGGTAGGCTTGCAGGGTGCGGCTGTAAAATGGGTTGTCACGCCAGGTAGGGTCAGCGAAGCGCTGATCTTGTGGGTTGACTTTGCATGGCTTGTCGCCGAGCAGGACACGACCCAGCTGGCCACCAAGCGCTGCGACATGGCGTGCACTGTGTATCGGTTGTTTGACCCCCTGTAGGACTAGGCTGCGCAGGGTGGAGAACAGATCACGACCCCGCAGGCCGACCACCGCATTCTGCACATTCAGCATGCTTCTGTTCGCTGGCAAGGTGTTTTTGGCTGGCTGGTCTCGCATTAGGCAACACTCCATCGTCAGGCCGAGAGACTTCAAGATTGGCAGATAAGCAGCAAGGCTTATGCCAATGTGCGCGCAGGTTCACTCTAGACTGCTGCGCGCTAAGTCCCATGTAATACAGCCTGCTCAAGAGAGGGTCAAGTACTCAGCATTAGGTGCAGCGTCAGTGCGTGCCTTAGATGCCTGTGCCCAACCACGGTGCAGATTAGCTATTGGCACGGGTCGCTATAGGTTTGGGGTGCATGATGGCGCGCTGACGTTCCTCATTAAGAAATTTCATGATGATCGGGGCGACTGCTTCCGCGCGGGTCACTAGAAAAAGATGCCCGTCATCGATGACGTGCAGCTCGGAGTTGGGGATTCGCCAAGCCAGTAGGCGCATATTCACCAGTGGGATAAGTGGGTCGTCATCACCGGCCATCACCAGGGTCGGTTGGCGAATTTTGTGTAGCCAGTGGATGCTGGTCCAGCCGAGCCCTGCGAAAAGTTGCCAGTAGTAACCCATCTTGCCACCCGAACGGACTTTACTGGCATGCGCCAAGGCTAGTTTCGGGTCGCGACGAAAAGCGCCGCCGTAGATTTCAGGCGCTATCTGTACGCCATAGGACGGCTGCACATAGCGCCGCGGACTGGCCATACACCAGAGAACTTTGGGCTTGCCTGGCACCATCACAGCGCCGGCCGACGTGGCGGCGAGGATCAGCTTCTTGCATCGCTCCGGGTAGTCGTGGGCGAACTGTTGCGCCAGTGCTCCACCCCAGGACACGCCAATCGCGTTGACTTGACCGTAGTCGAGGTAATCGAGCATGCGCGCCGCCAGCTTAGCCAAGCCAGGAAAACGATATGGCGTATTGGGCGTAGAGGACCCCCCTACGCCGGGCACGTCAAACGCGATGACTTCGAGGCCTGGATCCAGTGCGCGAACGAAAGGCATCACCAACTCTAGGTTGGCCCCGATGCCGTTGAAGATCAACAAAGGGGTCATCTCACCGTTGCCGGGACGAACCGCCGTTCGGATGGTCTGGCCACCCAGTTCAATGGTGCGGAATACGAAAGGTAGCGACATGCGCAAGAGCCCTATCAATTAAAACACTGAATTAGACCCTCCGGGTCTCTTCTCAGAAGCGCCAGGGCGAAGCCTGGTTCGCCCCACCCGCTCAAGTGAGTGGGTGGGCGAGCGACACTTCCAGTGCCGCGGGCAGTGTTGCGCAGTGCGCGGTTAATCAACGTTCGTGAACGTAGGTGCCGGGGGCTGCTGCGCCGGCCGGGTGTTTCTTGTTGCCCAGTTGAGTCGGTGCCTTCTTGTGCGCACCTGAACGCTCGGCGAGCCAGGCCTGCCAGTAGAGCCACCAAGAGTCGGCGTGCTTAGTTGAGGTGGCTTGCCAGGTTTTCGGGTCCGCGTACATCTGGGTATTGGTCGAGTAGCGCGATTTTGGATTGCCCGGCGGGTTTAGGATGCTCTGGATATGTCCACTGTTGGATAGCACGAACTCCACATTGCCGCCGAACAGATTGGCCGACTTGAAGCAGGACTCCCACGGTGTAATGTGGTCGGTGGTACCCGCTACGCAGAACAGATCAGTGGTGACCTGCTTGAGATCGATTGGTGTACCGCACACCTCCAGTGCACCCGCACGGATTAGCGGGTTGGAGGTGAACATATCAATAAATTCACCATGCAGAGCAGCGGGCAGGCGGGTGGTGTCGTTATTCCAGTGAAGGATGTCAAACACGGGCGGCTCGTTACCCAACAAGTAATTATTGACCCAGTAGTTCCAGATCAGGTCATTAGGGCGCATCCACGCGAACACCTTGGCCATGTCTTTGCCTTCCAGCACGCCGGCCTGGTAGGAACGACGCTTGGCCATTTCTAAGCTCTTCTCGTCGGCAAAAAGAGCGACATCAGTTTCCAGGCGGTTATCCAGTACGCTGACCAGCAACGTCAGTGCGTGCACCTTCTTCTCGCCCAGCGCCGCATAGTGACCCAGCAGCGAGGTGGTCGTGAGGCCGCCGGAACAGGCTCCGAGCATGTTGATGTCTTTACTGCCTGTGACGGCGCTGACCACGTCGATGGCTTCTTTCAGCGCTTCAATATAGGTCGACAGGCCCCACTCGCGGTAAACCTTGGTCGGGTTGCGCCAGCTCACGACGAAGGTCTGGATGCCGTTGCGCAACATAAAGCGCGCCATGCTCTTCTCCGGCGACAGGTCGAACACATAGAACTTGTTGATCTGTGGCGGCACCACCAGCATTGGGCGCTCATGCACCTGCTCGGTGATAGGCTTGTACTGGATCAACTCCAGCAGATCGTTGCGGAAGATCACCGAGCCATCGGTATTGGCCAGGGTTTTGCCGACCTCAAAGGCGGTCATGTTGACCTGGCTGGGCATGCCGCCGTTATTGACGATGTCCTTGGCCAGGTTGCCGAGACCGTCGAGCAGGCTCTTGCCGCCGGTTTCGAAGAAGCGTTTAACCGCAGCTGGGTTGGCCATGGTGTTGGATGGGGCCATGGCTTCGGTCATCAGGGTGATCACGAAGTGGCCACGACTGGCATCATGTTCAGACAGGTTGCTGTGCTCTACCCAGTCATGCAATTCCTTACGCCACGCCAGGTAAGTCTGTAGATAACGACGATACAGTGGATTTTGACTCCAGGCCGGGTCGGCGAAGCGGCGATCCCCGTCGGCGGGCGTAAGGTCGGATTGACCGAGCATCACATTCTTCAATTCGATGCTGAAATGAGCGAGATGTTTAGCGCTAAGCAGGGGTTGCTTGAGGGCTTGCTTAAGCACGACTCGAGCGGATGTGAGCAAGTCTTTACCGCGGATACCGATGACCGGATTAAGCCCGAGGGTGTTTTCCGCGGCCTGGTGCTTTAGGTCATCATTATTTTTATCTGTCATCTACAACACTCCAATGTCCTGAGACGAAATACCGGCGTACTACTGTGCACGGCGACACAGGGTTAGAGCCTGTTCTAAGGCTGCTGCGCATTAGCCTTCCTTGGTTAAAAACAGGCTCTGATGCTCGTGTACCGCTTGTACACTCCGCTTCCTCGCCTGTCTTTACCTTGCATGACTCTAGCTAGCGAGACTTTGAACAGGTTCTAAGGGCCATGTATTACCCGGATTACCAAGGGCGGATCTCTCCGCAATCTTATCCGTTGGTGGTTGAGCCACCAACGGGGAAATTCCAACTACTTGGTTACCCGAGTTTATGAATTTGTGCAAGCTGGTCGCGATTCGGCCAAGTGCATGGAGAGTATGCAGATAAGGATTAGAAAATGCGCTCTAACCGGGCAGGGGCATCGGCCTAGACAGCTTCCGGCGATTCGGCAGATTGCCGCTCGGGGGCGATTATAGGAGGAAATAACTTAACTGCATAAGTCAATGTCTGATGGCATGTCGCCTCTACGCTTCAAAGCATTAACTTGACCACGCTCTCGCCGGGGTCACGAGATTTGCCGGCGGCGCTGAGGTTACTAAGGTAATCGCTCCATAGCGAAGCCTGCCGGGTGGCCAGTTGCTCAAGGTAGTCCCAGCTGTATAGGCCGCTGTCGTGGCCATCATCGAAGCTCAGTTTCAGGGCGTAGTTACCCGCCGGCTCTATCTTGCTCAAGCCTACGCCGAGCTTGCCAGTTTGCAGAATGGGTTTACCGTGGCCCTGGACTTCGGCCGATGGCGAATGCACGCGCAGAAACTCGGCGGACAAGGTATAGCGCTCCTCGGCCCCGTATTGAAGCTCTAGAGTTTTCGAGGCTTTGTGCAGTTTTATCGCGGAGGGGATGCGCATACGTGCTTCCTGAATTGCCCTGTAGCCCGGATTGCATCCGGGCTACGCACTGGTGGCTGTTAGAGGATATAACGCGACAGGTCTTCGTCCTGCGCCAGCTCGCCGAGGTGGCTGTTAACGTAGGCGGCGTCGATCACAATAGGCGCACCGTTCTGCTTTCCGGCCAGGTCGCCGGCGCTGAAGGAGACCTCTTCCAGGAGGCGTTCGAGCAGCGTATGTAGGCGGCGAGCACCAATGTTCTCGGTCTTCTCGTTGACCTGCCAGGCGATCTCTGCGATGCGCTTGACGCCATCGGCGACGAACTCGATGCCCAGACCTTCGGTGTTTAGCAGTGCGACGTACTGCTCCGTGAGCGAGGCATGCGGTTCGCTGAGAATGCGTTCGAAGTCTTCTGGAGTCAGGGCTTTCAATTCGACTCGAATCGGTAAGCGGCCTTGCAGTTCCGGCACCAGGTCGCTCGGCTTGCTCATGTGGAAGGCGCCGGAGGCAATAAACAGGATGTGGTCGGTTTTAACCATGCCCAGTTTGGTGTTTACCGTGCAGCCCTCGATCAACGGCAGCAGGTCGCGCTGAACGCCTTCACGGGACACATCGGCACCGCTGGTATTGCCACGTTTGGCGACCTTGTCGATTTCGTCGATAAATACGATGCCGTTTTGCTCGACGGCTTCAAGGGCGCGGGCTTTGAGTTCTTCCTCGTTGACCAATCGGCTGGCTTCTTCATCACGCACCAGTTTCAAGGCGTCCTTGACCTTGAGCTTGCGGCTTTTCTTCTTGCCCTTGCCCATATTGGCAAACAGGCTCTGCAACTGGTTGGTCATCTCCTCCATGCCGGGCGGGGTCATGATTTCGATGCCGGCCGGTGCGTCGGCCACGTCAATCTCGATGTCCTTGTCGTCCAGTTGACCTTCGCGCAGGCGCTTGCGGAACAGCTGGCGGGTGTTGGAATCGCTGTTGGCTGCGGCGTCTTCGTTGAAGCCGGCGCGTGCCGGCGGTAGCAGGGCATCGAGGATACGTTCTTCGGCGGCATCTTCGGCGCGGTGACGGACCTTGATGATCTCCTGCTCGCGCAGCATTTTGATCGCCGCATCGGCGAGATCACGGATGATCGACTCGACATCGCGGCCGACATAGCCAACCTCGGTGAACTTGGTTGCTTCCACCTTGATAAACGGGGCGTTGGCCAGCTTGGCCAGGCGCCGGGCGATTTCAGTCTTGCCGACACCTGTGGGGCCGATCATCAGAATATTCTTCGGCGTCACTTCGGCGCGCAGCTCAAGCGGCAGCTGCATGCGCCGCCAGCGGTTGCGCAGGGCAATAGCCACGGCGCGCTTGGCGTCGTCCTGACCGATGATGTGGCGGTTGAGTTCGTGAACGATCTCGCGGGGCGTCATGGACATGCAGAGTTACTCCAGTAGACCGCTAATCAGGGTGTTTAAAGCGTCGCGGGCCTGCTTGCAACGACGCATGGCCGAACGCAGCAGCTTTAAACGACCGGATCAGCGCAGTCTTCTTCTTCGATGGTTAGGTTCTGATTAGTGAAGACGCAGATGGAGCCGGCAATATTTAGCGCGGTTTCGGTGATTTCACGGGCACTCAACTCGGTTTTTTGCAGCAGGGCCATGGCGGCGGCCTGGGCGAAGCCGCCGCCGGAGCCCATGGCGATCAGGCCCTGCTCGGGCTCAATCACGTCGCCGTTGCCGGTGATGATCAGCGAGGCATCTTTGTTGGCGACGGCCAGCATGGCTTCCAGGCGGCTAAGCGAGCGGTCGGTGCGCCAGTCTTTGGCCAGCTCGACGGCGGCGCGCACCAGATGGCCCTGGTGTTTTTCCAGCTGCCCTTCAAAGCGTTCAAATAGGGTGAAGGCGTCGGCGGTGGCGCCAGCGAAGCCGGCCAGCACCTGGCCGTGGTAGAGGCGCCGGACTTTTTTCGCGTTGCCTTTCATCACGGTATTGCCGAGGGACACCTGGCCGTCGCCGCCCATGACGACTTTGCCGTTGCGGCGGACTGAAACAATGGTGGTCAAGGGGAGAGTCTCCACGCAGCGGGGCGAAAGTGCCCAATGCCGAATGAAATGGGGGCAGCGCTGGCTTGCTTCAAGCCCTGGGGGCTTCCCATCCGACAAACAGTCGTTAGATGACGCCGCGGGGCTAGGAACAGCGCGGTTTATTGCGCCTGGCGCTGCTGTAACAGCAGATTACTGAAGCCGCCGGCAGCCAGGGATTTCTGCGCCTGGCCCAGTTGCTCACGGGTGGCAAAGGGGCCGACCAGCACGCGGTGCCAGGTCTCTTCGCGCACTGTGCCGGATTCCACCTGCACGCTCTGCCCGAGGAGGATGAGCTGCGCGCGCAAGGCGTCAGCATCGTTTTTGCGGCGGAACGAGCCGGCTTGAAGGAAGAATTGCGAGCTGACCGGGCCTTTGGCAACCACTGGCGGTGGTGGCGGCACCTGGCCGTTGAGTGCGGCCTCAGCGCGGGCGGCATCGATTTTCGCGGCTTCTTCCGGGCTCACCGGTTTTTGCGCGGGCGGCGCAGGCGTCTCAACGGCTTGCGGCGGCAGGATGACTTCCGATTCCGGCAGCAGGGTGTAGAAATCGAATTTAGGCTTGGCCGGCTCGCTGCTGGCGGGCTTGGCTGCAGCCGTGCTGGCCTGATTGGCGCGCGCCTGTTCAACCTTGCTGCGCTTGATCTCATCGCGGCCTGGTTCGAGGCTGAATAGAAACACCATAAAACCGCCGACCACTAGGCCGCAGACCAGCCAGAACCAGCCCGGCACGGGTTTTTTCGCCGGCGCCTGATAACGGCTGGCGCCGCGCTTTGGGGCGGGCTTCTTCTTGGCAGCCACTTACATGCGCTCCAGGGTTTCCAAACCAAGCAACTCAAGGCCCTGCTTGAGTGTGCGCGCGGTCAGTGCCGCGAGGCGCAGGCGGCTGTTACGCACCGCCTCATCCTCAGCGGAGAGAATCGGGCAGTTTTCGTAGAAGCTGGAGAACAGCCCGGCCAAGTCATATAAATAGGCGCACAGCAGGTGTGGCTCGCCTTTCTCGGCCACGCCATTAAGCACTTCTGCGAACTGCGCCAGCTTGCCGGCCAGCTCGATCTCATGCGGTGCTTGTAGATCCAGCTGCCCGCCGATTTCGCCGAGGCTCTTGTCCCGCTTGCTCAATACGCTAGATGCACGGGTATAGGCATACAGCAGGTAGGGCGCGGTGTTGCCCTCAAAGCTCAGCATCAGCTCGAAGTTGAAGCGGTAGTCGCTGGTGCGGTGTTTGGAGAGGTCGGCGTATTTCACTGCGCCGATACCCACGGCGCGAGCGATCTGGCGCAGCTCGGTCTCATCTAACGCGGGGTTTTTAGCTTTAACCAGGGTGTAGGCGCGTTCTTCAGCCTCGTCGAGCAGGTCGACCAGCTTCACTGTGCCGCCGTCGCGGGTCTTGAAGGGGCGGCCATCGGCGCCGTTCATGGTGCCAAAGCCCATGTGTTCCAGCTGTATGCTGGCGGGGACGAAGCCGGCCAGGCGTGCGGCAGTGAAAACCATCTGGAAGTGCAGGGCCTGACGCTGATCGACGAAGTACAGCGCGCGGTCGGCCTTGAGTACGTTGGCGCGGTAGCGGGTAGCGGCCAGGTCAGTGGTGGCGTACAGGTAGCCGCCACCGGCCTTCTGCACGATCAGCGGCAGCGGGTTGCCCTCGGCATTGGTGAAGGCGTCCATAAACACGCACTGTGCGCCGTCACTTTCGCTGAGCAGGCCCTTGGCCTTGAGGTCAGCGACCACGTTGGCCAGGTCGTCGTTGTAGGCGCTCTCGCCTTTCACGTCGGCCATGCTCAGTTTTACGCCAAGGCGGTCGTACAACGTCTGGCAGTGGCTCAGGGAAATATCGTTGAAGCGGTGCCACAGGCGCAGGCATTCGGCATCGCCAGCCTGCAACCGTACCACCAGCTCGCGGGCACGCTCGGCGAACTCGGCAGAGTCGTCGAAGCGCTTCTTCGCCGCGCGGTAGAAGCCTTCCAGGTCGGCCAGCTCGCTTTCGGCGGCCTCTGGGTTTTCCTGCATATAAGCCAGCAGCATGCCGAACTGGGTGCCCCAGTCGCCGACGTGGTTCTGTCGGATCACCTCGTCGCCGAGGAACTCCAGCACCCGCGCCACGCCGTCACCGATGATGGTCGAGCGCAGGTGACCGACGTGCATCTCTTTGGCCAGGTTGGGGGCCGACAAATCGACCACCACGCGCTGCGCGGGGCTGGCCTTGCGTACGCCGAGCGTGGCGTCGGCCAGGAGGGCATCCAGGCGCGCGGCCAGTGCTTGGGTGTTTTGATAGAAGTTGAGGAAGCCCGGGCCGGCGATTTCGACTTTACTGATGTCAGCATCGACAGGCAGCGCAGCGATCAGCTTCTCGGCCAGGTCACGCGGCTTCATGCCAGCCGGTTTGGCCAACATCATGGCGATGTTGCTGGCGAAGTCGCCATTGGCTTTGTCCTTGGTGTTCTCCACCTGAATGGCCGGGCGCAGGCCTGGGGGCAGCACGCCGTCGGCGGTGAGGCGGGTCAGGGCTTGCTGGATCAGGTGGCGAATGCTGTCTTTCATGGTCTGCTCAGTCGGCCGCGGCGGCGGCGGCGCACAATGGCGCTGGTTGAAAATTGCGCATTATCGACGCCCTTCGCCCGCCGCTTCAAGCAGCGTGTGGTTTTGCTGGGCTAAAGGCAGGCGCGCCGCTGCGCAGCCCGGATGAAGTCCGGGCTACGGGCTGACTTAGGCGGAGCGCTGTGAGGTCAGGCGTGCCGCGGCGTTGCCGGCGACGAAATACGGCGCGGTGCTGCGTGGTAGCGGGGCGCGGCCGCGGATTTGGTCGGCGATCTTCTCAGCCATCATGATGGTTGGCGCATTCAGGTTACCGGTAACGATCAGCGGCATGATCGACGCATCCACCACCCGCAGACCTTGCACGCCGTGCACGCGGCCTTGGCCATCGACCACCGCCATGGCGTCTTCGCCCATCTTGCATGAGCAAGAGGGGTGGTAAGCGGTTTCGGCATGCTCACGGATAAAGTCGTCCAGTTGCGCATCGGTCTGCACATCTAGGCCGGGGCTGATTTCACGGCCGCGATACGGGTCCAGCGCCGACTGCGCCATGATTTCGCGGGTGATGCGGATGCCATCGCGGAACTCGCGCCAGTCCTGCTCGCT
Organism: Pseudomonas sp.; assembly: GCA_017886405.1. Taxonomy (GTDB): domain Bacteria; phylum Pseudomonadota; class Gammaproteobacteria; order Pseudomonadales; family Pseudomonadaceae; genus Aquipseudomonas. The sequence continues at coordinate 24,355 of JAGGNC010000217.1, forward strand.
GCTCATGTAGTTGAAGAGGATGCTCGGGTGCTGGCGCGGGTCCTTGGATGTGACCTGAATGCGGCCACGGCTCGGTGAGCGCATTGAGCCCATGTGCGCCTGGAAACCATGCTCCTTGACCGCGTTGCTGCCGTTGTAATTAATCGCCACCGGCAGGAAGTGGTACTGGATGTTCGGCCATTCGAACTCGGTGCTGGAGCGGATAAAGCCGCCGGCTTCGAACTGGTTGCTGGCGCCGATGCCTTTGCCTTGGAACAACCACTGCGCGCCGATCATCGGCTGGTTCCACCATTGCAGCGCCGGGTATAGCGATACCGGCTGGGTGCAAGCGTATTGCAGGTACACCTCGAGGTGATCCTGCAGGTTCTCGCCGACGCCGGGCAGGTCATGGACCAGCGGGATGTCCAGCGCGCGCAATAGCGCCGCCGGGCCGACGCCGGAGCGTTGCAGCACCTGCGGGGAGGCGATGGCGCCGCTGCACAGCAGTACTTCACGGCGCGCGTTGACGGTGATCGGCGTGGGGCCGTCGCCGTGCAGGTAGTCAACGCCAATGGCACGTTTACCCTTGAACAGAATGCGGTCGGTCAATGCATGGGTGACGATGGTCAGGTTGGGCCGTTCGCGGGCCTGGTCAAGGTAGCCGCGCGCGGTGCTGGCGCGGCGGCCCTTGGGCGTCACGGTACGGTCCATCGGGCCGAAGCCTTCTTGTTGGTAACCATTGAGGTCGTCTGTGCGCGGGTAGCCGGCCTGTACGCCGGCTTTAATCATGGCGTGGAACAGCGGGTTATTGGCGTTCTTCGGTGTGGTCACGCTGACCGGGCCATCACCGCCATGGTAGGCGTTGGCGCCAATGTCGCGGGTTTCTGCTTTGCGAAAGTATGGCAGGCAATCCAGGTGGCTCCAGTCTTCCAGGCCTTGTTCTTTGGCCCAGCCGTCGTAGTCCATGGCGTTACCGCGGATGTAGCACATGCCGTTGATCAAGGATGAGCCGCCGAGGCCCTTGCCGCGGCCACATTCCATGCGGCGGTTGTTCATGTGCGGTTCGGGATCCGTCAGGTAGGCCCAGTTGTAGCGCCGGCCCTGCAGTGGGAAGGCCAGTGCAGCGGGCATCTGCGTGCGAAAGTCCAGTCGGTAATCGGGACCGCCGGCTTCTAGCAGCAGCACGCTGACGTCGGCATCCTCAGTCAAGCGGGTGGCTAATACGTTACCGGCCGAGCCGGCACCGATAATGATGTAGTCGAATTCTTGAGTCATTTAGCTTACCTGTGGCGGACCTGAATGGTGCGGCGAGCAACCTGTTCGAGTATTCCGGATCAGAACACCGAGGCGTAGTCGCCCATTTCGAGCTGCACTGATTTGATCCGCGTGTAATGCGCCAGGGTGGTCAGGCCGTTTTCGCGGCCAACACCGGATTGCTTGTAACCGCCCACGGGCATTTGTGCCGGTGATTCACCCCAGGTATTGATCCAGCAGATACCGGCTTCCAGCTGATGGATGACCCGGTGTGCGCGGTTGAGGTCGCGGGTCACCACGCCAGCGGCCAGGCCAAAGTCTGTGGCGTTGGCGCGGCGGATCACTTCTGCTTCGTCGTCGTACACCAAAATGCTCATGACCGGGCCGAAGATTTCTTCACGGGCGATGGTCATCTGGTCCGTGCAGTCGGTGAAAACGGTCGGGGCGACATAGGCGCCTTTGGCATATTCGCCTTCGGTGACGCGATGGCCACCGATAAGCAGGCGCGCGCCTTCGCGGCGGCCTTTGTCGATGTAGCCGAGCACGCTTTCCATATGGGCGAAGCTGACCAGTGGGCCGAAGTTGGTGGCCTCGACCTGCGGGTCGCCCAAGCGGATGCGTTTGACCCGATCCAGCACTTTGGCCTCAAAACGCGCTTGCAGCATGCGCGGCACAAACACGCGGGTGGCGTTGGTGCAGACCTGGCCCGAGCTGTAGAAGTTGGCCATCACCGCGATATCGGCGGCGCGGTCGAGGTCAGCGTCTTCGAAGATGATCAACGGCGATTTGCCGCCCAGCTCCATGGTCACTTCCTTGAGCGACGAACTGGCGGCGCTGGCCATCACCTTCTTGCCGGTTGCAACGCCGCCGGTGAAGGAGACCTTCTCGATGCCGGGGTGCGCCGTGAGCCACTGGCCGACTTCGGCTCCGCGCCCGGTCAGCACGTTAAATACACCATCCGGCACGCCGGCGGTGGTGTAGATCTCAGCCAGTTTCAGCGTGGTCAGTGAGGTCACTTCGCTGGGCTTGAAAATCATCGCGTTACCCGCGGCCAGGGCCGGGGCGGACTTCCACAAGGCAATCTGGATCGGGTAGTTCCAGGCGCCGATGCCGGCCACCACGCCCAGCGGCTCGCGGCGGGTGTAGACGAAACTGCTGTCGCGCAGCGGGATTTGCTCGCCTTCGATGGCGGGGATCAAGCCCGCGTAATACTCGAGAACATCCGCGCCGGTGACGATGTCGACATAGCGGGTTTCCGACAGTGGCTTGCCGGTGTCGAGGGTTTCCAGCGCGGCCAGCTCATCGTTGCGCTCACGCAGAATGTCCACGGCCTTGCGCAGGATGCGCGAACGTTGCATGGCGGTCATCGCGGCCCAGACTTTTTGACCGTCGCTGGCGCTGGCAACGGCTAACTCAACATCGGCCTGGCTGGCGCACTGTACGTTGGCCAGCACTTCGCCGTTGGCAGGGTTGATGCTGTCGAAGGTTGCACCGCTGCTGGCCGCTACATAGCGGCCACCGATATAGAGTTGCTGTTCATCAAAACGTGGCATGGCGCTGTCCTCGTGTCTGGTTGTTGGCGGCCAGTGCGCGGGGCGGAAGCCGGCGAAGAATGCTGATCAGGCTAGAGTATTTTTATTGAACGCTCAATCAATAAAAACGACTGGGCAGGGTCAAACGCGACATGCAGGTCTTAAAGGCGGTCGCTACTTGAGTTGTATGGCGGCGTGTCGAGTGGTGGAAATATTGCCGCACTGAATGGCGAGCCCGCAGCAGAGACGTAAGCCGGGCCGCAAAAGCCTTTGATCATTGACTGCGCTCAAGCCTAGGCCGTTCAGCTTTGTTTCAGCAAAAGGTCATGATCAACCCGTAGAGGACGTGGTTGGGTGCTGCATGCCACGTAAGCAAAAGTTCACCGCGGCGCCGTGCCACGCCGCCAACAGGCAAGCGCTGCGTGTGGTTTAGGCGGCTTTGGCCAGTTGCACGTCGAGGTATTCGTAGGCGATTTGCATAGCCTGCTGGGTATCGAAGCCTTCACCGGAGAGCGCGCCGCGCAGCCACAACCCATCAATCAGCGCTGCTAGGCCGCGGGCGGACGAGCGGGCCTGCTCCTGTGGCAGCACTCGACGAAACTGGCCGCACAGGTTGGAATACAGGCGCAGATCATTGACCCGCTGCAAGCGCCTTAGCGCCGGCTGGTGCATGCTGGTCGCCCAGAACGCCAGCCAGGTTTTCATCGCTGGGCCGTTGACCTGGCTGTCATCGAAGTTGCCCTCGATAATGGCCCGCAGATGTTCGCGGGTCTGGTCTTCCGGGAGGCTGGCGCGGCGCTCGCGCACCCCATCGCTGAGCGCCTTCATCAGATGGCGCATGGTGGCATCAAGCAGACCGTTTTTATCGCGAAAATAGTGGCTGATTATGCCGTTGGAAACCCCGGCAATCCGAGCGATATAGGCAATGCTCGCATCCCCCATACCCACTTGGTCCAACGCTTCGAGGGTGGCTGCGATCAATTGCGAACGACGAATCGGTTGCATTCCGACCTTTGGCATCTGTTTCTCCATCAGTGGGGGAGGCCCCGAAATGCAGGCAGTCTAGGCTGGTTATCGTAGGGCGTTCAATCTAACAAGGCGTTCTGAGGATGACCTGTCGGTCATTGGTATGGCCTGTGATGTTTGCCGTTGGTAGGCATTTGTAGCGCGCTGAGATCCATGGCAAAGGCTCAGCCTTAGTTGAGGTCCTTTATGCGCGGGGTGATGAATTCGGCGTCACTCTAATAGCGTTCGCATCTGTTAAATGGCGTTGCCCAGCTAATATGTTGTGGGGCATTACATCAGCCCTAACGACCGCGCCGTCGCGCTGTCCAGGGCATTCATCCGTCTTTGCAACGCCCACAAAAAAGCGGGCCGCAGCCCGCTTTTTTTACAGAGGTGAAGCAGGGCTTATTTAAGCCATTCAGCGACACGCTCTGGGTTTTTGCTGATCCAGTCTTTTGCGGCATCTTCAGGCTTGGCGCCATCGCGAATGGCCAGCATTACCGCGCCAACTTCTTCACCCGTCCAGGAGAACTTCTTCAAGAAGGCAGTTGCTTCTGGGGCTTTGCTGTTGATGCTGGGGTTGACCACGGTGTTGACACCCTCGTCATCGCCGAAGACTTTTTTCGGGTCTTCGAGGAAGCGCAGATTCCATTTTGCGAACATCCAGTGTGGAATCCAGCCGGTCACTACAATAGCTTTCTCATCCTTAATCGCTCGGGTCAGGGCGGTGGCCATGCCTGGGCCGGAGCTCGGCATCAGCTTGATCTCGGTCAGGGCGTATTCCTTGATGGCCTCGTCAGCGCGGCGCATGACGCCGGCGCCGGCGTCGATACCGGTGATTTTGCCGTCGAAGTCCTTGGCGTAGGTTTGCAGGTCGGCGATGGTTTTGGCAGCGACGTAGTCCGGCACAATCAGGCCGATTTTCGCGCCTTCGTAGTTGGTGCCGAGGATTTCAATTTTGTCTTTGAGTTTTTCAAAGTACTCGCCGTGAGTTGCGGGTAGCCAGGCGGAGAGGGTGGCGTCGAGGTCGCCACGGGCTACGCCTTGCCACATGATGGCGGGTTCTAAGGCCTTCAGTTCAACCGTATAACCGAGCTTACTCTGGAGGATTTCACCGGCCACATGGGTGGCGGCGACGCTATCATCCCAGCCGTTTACGTAGCCGATTTTCAGGGTGGGTTTTTCCGCGGCGAGGGCGCTGCCCATGCCGAGTACCAGGGCGGCAATGCCGAGGCTAAGAGTTTTCAGTGTGCGCATTGGATGCTCCGTCAGTTGAGTGGCAGTTAAAAAAGGTGTTCTGGCTCGTTCTGATTGCGGGCCTAGCAGGCGTACTCAGCGTTTCTACGTGGCAACAACCTTTGCCATAACCGACATACGCTGTAAATCGTCGGCTCGCGGGCGTAACCTCCCCCGTCACGGCCGTCGAGACGGCCGTTAAGGTACTGCGGGGGAAGCGGCTATCAGCCCCTTCGTGTGATGGGGCTGAAAGGGGTAGGGCTTAGAGGCCCAGGTGTTTTTTCACGGCGGCAACGCCATCCTGGCCGTCATACGTGGTCACGCCGGCCAGCCACTGATCAAGGATCGCGGGGTTGGCTTTGATCCATTCGGCAGCGACGGTGGTGGGGTTCTGTTTTTCCAGAACCTTTTCCATCAGCTGGCTTTCGATGGCCACGGTGAACTGCAGGTTATTCAGCATTTTGCTGACGTTGGCGCAGCGCGCTTCATAGTCGGGAGACACCACGGTATAGACCTTGGCTGCGCCGAAATCCGGGCCGAAGACGTCATCGCCACCTTCCAGGTAGGTGATGTCGTACTGCGTATTCATTGGGTGCGGCGCCCAGCCGAGGAAGACCACAGGTTCCTGCTTCTTCACTGCGCGGGAGATCTGAACCAGCATGCCGGCTTCGCTGGACTCGACCATTTTGAATTCGCCGAGGCCGAACTGGTTGCCTTTGATCATGCCGTCGATCAGCAGGTTGCCGTCGTTGCCTGGCTCAATGCCGAAGATTTTGCCGTTGAGCTGGTCTTTGAACTTGGCGATGTCGGCAAAGCTTTTCAGCCCGGCTTCAGCGGCATAGGTTGGCACGGCCAGGGTGTATTTGGCGCCTTCTAGGTTGGCCTTGGGTAACACCTTGACGCCATCGCCCTTGAGGAAAGGCTCGATCACGGCGTCCATCGACGGCGCCCAGTAGCCGAGGAACACGTCGACCTGACCTTTTTGCACCCCGGTAAAGGCGATGGGAACCGAGGCCATGATCTTGCGGGTCTGGTAGCCCAGGCCTTCGCTGAGGGTCATGGCGACGCCCGTAGTGGCGGCAATGTCGGCCCAACCGATTTCGGCGAAGCGCACCATCTTGCAGCTCTCCGGCTCTTGCGCCCAAGCGCTTTGCAGCATGGCTACGGAGAGCAGGCCAACGCCTGCGAGCTGTTTAATCGTCTTCATCTGCGACTCCCTTGATGACAAAGCTAAGGCTTATTAACGTTGAAGTTTGCTGCTGAACCAGTTGAACAGGCTACCGCGGTTGGCGGTTTGCGGCGTACCGAAGCTCTCTGTGATGCGGTCGAGGATAATCGCCAGCAGCACCACGGCCATGCCGCTTTCAAAACCCAGGCCGATATCCAGACGCTGGATACTGGCCAGTACATCGTTACCCAAGCCACCCGCACCAACCATGGAGGCGATGATCACCATCGACAGTGCCATCATGATGGTCTGGTTGACCCCGGCCATGATCGACGGCATGGCGTTGGGTAATTGCACCTTAAACAGTAGCTGACGTGGGGTGCAGCCGAAGGATTGACCGGCTTCGATGATTTCCTTGTTGACCTGGCGGATACCAAGATTGGTCAAGCGTACCGCCGGCGGCATGGCGAAAATCACCGTGGCGATGATCCCCGGCACACGGCCGAGGCCGAAGAGCATGGCGGCGGGAATCAGGTAGACGAACGCCGGCATGGTCTGCATAAAGTCCAGGATCGGCCGGATGATGGCCGCGACGCGCTCGCTGCGTGCCGCCCAGATGCCCAGGGGGATCCCCATTAGCAGGCTGATCAGGGTGGCGGAGAAGGTCAAGCCAAGGGTGACCACCGTTTGCTCCCAGAAGCCGGTGAGCACGATCAGCACAAAGGCCACGGCGGTGAAGATGGCGAACTTGTAGCCGATACGCCACAGGCCGAGGCCGACGAAGATGGCGATCAGCAACCAGGCCGGTGGCAGCATCAGCACCCACTCGATGCCTTCGGAAAAGCCGTTGACCACGGCGCCGATGCTGTCAAAGCCTTCGCTGTAGTTGTCCAGAAGATACTGGACGACGTCGTTGACCCAACTACCTATACCTAGGTCGAATTGTTTGTCACTCATGGGACTCTCCCTGCAGGCGGGTCAGCAGGCGGCCCTTGCTGATGGCGCCGCTGTAGTGGCCGTGCGCGTCAATGACCGGAATCGGCCCTTCGTTGTCCACCAGGCGTTCGATCACCTGATCCAGCGGGGTGTCTTCGGCAATTGGCTTGATCTGTTTCAGGACATCGCTGTCGAGGCCGCAACTGCTGCCACCTTCGACCAGCAAGGCAATTCGTTCGAGGCTGATGGAGCCCTGAAAGTTGTTGTGCTCGTCGACGATAAAGGCGTAATGCTTGTCCAGTGCCTGCAGTTCCTGGCAGACCTTTTGCGCATCCGGGGCTATGCCGTTGTTCACATAAATCGGCACGCTGTTGGCCATCAACTGGCCGGCGGTGAGGTAGCGGTTGGTGTCGACGGTGTTGAAGAAGTTGCGCACATAGTCGTTGGCAGGGTTGTCAATCAGCTCCTGCGGGGTGCCGATCTGCACCAACTTGCCCCCTTCCATGATGCCGATGCGGGTACCGATACGCATGGCTTCTTCAATATCATGGGAAACGAAAATGATGGTGCGGCGGTCGGTCTTCTGCAGTTCCAGCAGCACGTCCTGCATCTCGCGGCGCTTGAGTGGGTCAAGGGCGGAGAACGCTTCGTCCATGATGATCATCGACGGGTCAACAGCCAAGGCGCGAGCCAGGCCGACGCGCTGCTGCATGCCGCCGGACAGTTCGTGTGGCAGCTTGTCAGCGAAAGTGTCCAAGCCAACCTGCTTGAGCACTTCCATGGCGCGCTCCTCACGCGCCTTACGGCTCTTACCGGCCACTTCCAGGCCGAACGCGGCGTTATCCAAGACGCTGCGCGAAGGCATCAGCGCAAAGGACTGGAAGACCATGCTCATGTCGCGCCGGCGTAGCTCAATGAGCTCTGACTTGGGCATTTTGGCGACATTCTGCCCATCGATATAAACGTTACCGGCGCTGGGCTCGACCAGGCGGTTGATCAGGCGGATCAGGGTAGATTTGCCGGAGCCTGAGAGGCCCATTAACACAAAAATCTCACCTTCTTCGACGCTGAAGGACACGTCGCTGACGCCGATAACGGCGCCTTTTTCCGCAAGGATACGGTCCTTGCTCCAACCCTGCTTGAGCAGATCGATGGCTTCTTGTTCCTGCGTGCCGAACACCTTGTAGAGGTTTTCGACGACGATTTTTCCAGACTGCATAGGACTGTTCCCTTCAGTAGACATCCAGATCAATGCTGCGCAACCGCGCCTACGCCAGTTGACGTACGTACGGTGATGCCGACTGTTCTTGCCTGTGTGGGTTAACTGGGTTCCGGGGTCAGGTCCGTGCCTTGCCGCGCAACACATTCAGGGTGCTCAGGCACAACCGCGACAACGCTCCAGTTGCCTTGTGGGCAATGGACGCTATGGGGATGTACTGTCGAGTCAACCTTGCTGTGCCGTGCTGCAAACCGCGTTCCATTACCTCTGGCAGTTTTACGAAGCCCAATCCTTGGGGTTTAAACACCTCGAACCGAGGTGCGCGTACATCCGAAATTTCTTGTTAGGCTGGCACCCATCAATGCAGGACCAGCTCTTATATATTCTTCGGTCCGGGGCTGTGGGCGCCCGGTCTGTCGACCCTGCTAAGGCGACAGCGACAAAATTAGCTGACTCAACCATATAGTCTTCGAGTTGTCCCCATTGTCGGTTTACGACGCTGACGTGTTGCGCGGCGACATCCCGGCTGAGCTAAAAAACCCTTAACAGACTTTTTACCTTCGGCACCAAGGCGTGCAAACTAGGCCAGCCGTGGTTTGCAGCTAGTAAAGTGGCCGCAGACGCAATGAACGAAGGGCTGCGTGTGTTCGAAAAAAATGACAAATTAATTTGCGTTTTCCAGCTATTAGACTAGACAGTTTTTATTGATTGACCGTTCAGTCTGCTAACGCCCTGCAGCCAGGAGGCGCGTGTTTGCGGCTTGGCGTTTAGCCAGGCGTTGGCCTCACGATGGGGGTTGCTGTTTTTGTTGAGAATGGGCCCCATCAGGTAACGTCCCATGTGCAAACTGAAGTGCAGATTATTTAGTAACCGCGGGACATTCGGGCACTGCTCGGTAAAGCCGCTGCGCACACTGGTATAGACCGTGGCGCCGCCGTAGTCGGGGCCAAAAAACGCATCGCCACCCGCCAAGTCGTGCATCTGTAACGGGTTGTTCATTGGGTGTGGCGTCCAACCGAGAAATAACCCCCATTGCCTGAGGCGATCGGCGCGTTTGACCTGGGCCAGCATGGCGCTCTCGCTGGACGCCACCAGGCTGAAATTACCGAGAGCGTAGGCGTTACGGTCGATCATCTGCTGGATCAGTTTGTTGCCATCATTGCCCAGCCCAATACCGTACAACTTACCCCCAAACTCTGCGCCAAAGCGTGCTAGATCGGCGACGTTTTCCAGCCCACCCCCGGGCGCTGCCTGGTTTGCCGCGAGGGTGTATTTAGCGCCTTCAAGGTTTGGGCCGAGGCTCTGCACGGGGCCATTTTCCAGGTAAGGCTTGATGTCGTGTTCCATGCTCGGCATCCAGTTGTCGAGGCATACCTCAATCTTGCCGTCCTGCATGGCGTTGTAGGTGTCCGGTACGGACAGGCGCTTGACCTGCGTGCAGTAGCCGAGGTCAGCCAACACCTGGCGGGTGACGGCGGTGGTCACAATGATGTCGGTCCAGCCGTCATCGGCAAATCGCACCACATGGCAACTGGCCTGCTCGGAGGCCTGGGCTAAGAAAGAGGTGCTCAACGCTGCGGCAAGCAGCCAGCGCTTTTCCAGTTTCATCGCGCGGGTGCTCTTATCTGCTGACATGGGGCGTCTGTGCGGACGCAGAGTCTGGCCCTAGGGTGGGGCACAACAAATTGCGCTGACCAATTCATGGGCACGGCGAGCATGCCGACAGGGTGATCCTGCTGCCTATGCGTTAGGTCGCAAGTAGAACGCTGTTGTTGTGTTTCGTTGGATGGTCGCTGCAGAAGCTGAGATTAGCGGCCATGCAAGCTGGCGGATTTAGGCATGGCTAAGTCGGTGTCAAGCGCCGGCGCGGCGGGGAAATCTTGACAATGGCGCTTCTAGCAACCTCGCAGGAGAGTTTCGTGCCTATCAGTGTGTTTGACCTGTTCAAAATTGGTATTGGTCCGTCCAGTTCGCATACCGTCGGGCCCATGCGTGCGGCAGCTTTGTTCAGTGGTGCGCTGGGCGAGCGAGGTTTACTGGAACGCACGGCGCGGGTACAGGTGCGTCTGTACGGGTCATTGTCGGCCACCGGCGTGGGGCATGGCAGTGATCGTGCGGTGCTCATGGGGTTGATGGGTGAGTGGCCCGACCAGATCGACCCAGCCTGCATCGAGGCCCGCATAGCGCAACTGCGCAGCAGCGGTCAGTTGATGCTTGGTGGACGGTCCAGCGTCGCCTTCGACTGGCATCGCGACATGCTGTTGCTGGAGGAGAACCTGCCCTATCACCCTAATGCCATGACCCTCAGCGCCTTTGCTGCGGACGGCAGCCTGCTGCACGAAAATACCTATTACTCGGTGGGCGGCGGCTTTGTGGTGGATGCCGAACAGGCTGCCAGTGGTCAGCTGGATCAGGATCACACCGTGCTGCCTTACGACTTCTCCAGTGGCGACGAGTTAATGCGGTTGTGCAAGGAGCACGGGCTGCGCGTGTCCGAGTTGATGATGGCCAACGAGAAGGCCTGGCGCAGCGAGGCCGAGATTCGCAGTGCGCTGATGCGCTTGTGGCAAGCCATGTGCGACTGTGTCGAGCAGGGCCTCAAGCACGAAGGCATCCTGCCCGGTGGGCTTAACGTCAAACGCCGGGCCGCCAAGCTGCACCGCAGCCTGCAGGAAATGAGCAAGCCCAATGTCATCGGTTCGACGTTGAGCGGCATGGAGTGGGTCAACTTGTTTGCCTTGGCAGTTAACGAGGAAAACGCCGCCGGCGGGCGCATGGTCACCGCACCGACCAATGGTGCGGCGGGGATTATTCCGGCGGTGTTGCATTACTTCGTGCGCTTCAGTCCCGCAGTAACCGAGGCCAATGTGGTGGACTACCTGTTGGCTGCTGCGGCCATCGGCATCTTGTGCAAGAAGAACGCGTCGATTTCCGGCGCCGAGGTCGGCTGCCAGGGCGAGGTCGGTTCAGCCTGTGCGATGGCGGCGGCAGGCCTGGCGGAGATTCTCGGGGCAAGCCCGGAGCAGGTGGAGAACGCGGCCGAGATCGGCCTGGAGCATAACCTTGGTCTGACCTGTGACCCGGTAGGTGGGCTGGTGCAGGTGCCGTGCATTGAGCGCAATGCGATTGCCGCTGTGAAGGCCATCAATGCCGCGCAAATGGCCTTGCGCGGTGACGGCCAGCATTTTATCTCGCTCGACCGGGTGATACGCACCATGCGCGATACCGGCGCGGACATGCACGACAAGTACAAGGAAACCTCGCGCGGCGGCTTGGCGGTGAGTGCGGTCGAGTGCTGAAAACCGGCGCGAACTGAGTGCTGCGCACGATTCGGGTGCGCAGCTGTCGGCGGCAATGATCAGGATGTGCTGCGCTGCCCGATAGGACCCGCCCGTTGGTCCGTCACCGTTGTTTTTCACTCTGTGGCGTGGGGTGACAGTGGCGCTGTCAAGCAGTGTTACTGAAATGCTCAAACGCCCGTCAAACGGGCGTTTTATGTCGTAAACAGGATGTTTCTGTCGCGATTGCCAATGCCTAGTGTCACTAGCCCTGTATAAATCCTTACATTTTTAATTGAACAGCCAATCAATTTAGGCACGGCGCTTGCGTAGTGTTGTCTATCGATCTGGCGTGTCGCCGCTCCAGACCCTAAGAAGAGCCGTGTCCAAAAGGCTCACACCGTGCTTTAGCTTCGCGTGAGGGTTCACCTGATGTCACAGTTCACTCAAGGGGTACAGCCGCCGTGCCCTGCTCCGCAATCCATTGGCTTTCTCCTGCTCGACAACTTCACCCTGATTTCTTTGGCTTCGGCGGTCGAGCCTTTACGCATGGCCAACCAGCTCTCCGGCAAGGAGCTCTATCGCTGGCATACCCTCAGCCACAACGGTTTACCGGTGAGTGCCAGTGATGGCCTGCAGATCACCCCGGACACCAGCCTGAGCAATGCACCGCGCCTGGATGCGGTGATGGTCTGTGGCGGTGTGGATATTCAGCACAGCGTCAACCGTGAGCACGTGCAGTGGCTGCAGAGCCAGGCGCGCCATGGCGCGCAGCTGGGTGCGGTGTGTACCGGCAGTTGGGCGCTGGCAAAAGCCGGGCTGCTCGATGGCTACGACTGCAGTGTGCATTGGGAATGCCTGGCCTCGATGCAGGAAGCCTTTCCGCGCGCCGGAGTGAGTACGCGGCTGTTCTCGATTGATCGGAATCGTCACACCAGTTCTGGCGGCACGGCGCCGATGGACATGATGCTGCATGTGATTGGTCGCGAGCATGGCCGTGAACTGGCGGCGGCGATTTCCGAGATGTTCATCTATGAGCGCATCCGCAATGAACAGGACCATCAGCGCGTACCGCTCAAGCATATGCTGGGCACCAATCAACCGAAGCTGCAGGAAATCGTCGCGCTGATGGAGGCCAACCTGGAGGAGCCGATCGACCTTGATCAGTTAGCGTTGTACGTCGATGTTTCCCGTCGTCAGCTGGAGCGGCTGTTCCAGAAGTATCTGCACTGCTCACCATCGCGCTATTACCTTAAGTTGCGTTTGATCCGGGCGCGTCAGTTGCTCAAGCAGACCTGCATCTCGATTATCGAGGTGGCCTCGGTATGTGGTTTTGTCTCCACCCCACATTTCTCCAAGTGCTACCGCGAGTATTTCGGTATTCCGCCGCGCGATGAGCGTGCCGGTCAGCAGAGCAGTAAGGTGGTCGCTTTACTGCCAATGCCGGAAGACTTGATGCGCCCTTCGATTTCTTCGGCCATGGCCGCGCTGACCCGCGCTCAAGGTGAGTCGACCTTTGCCAGCGTCAAGCTCTAGGCCGCGCTGAATAGCCTGTAGGCGCGGGCTTGCCCACGATCAGCTTTATTTGGTGGAGCCAGCTTGCTGGCGATGCTTTTGATCGGCCAGAATGGCCAGCAAGCGGGCTTTCAGTACAGCTGGTTCTGCGAGCATTACCGAGCGTGGGCCGGCAAGCTGGACGTGGTGGTGCGCCAGGAGCACCGCGTAGGCGAGAAGCTGTTCGTCGCGGTGCTCGGGGCCTCCAGCTACACCTTCGCCGAGATCACCTGGTCGCAGCAGCTGCCCGACTGGCTGGGCGCCCATCCCCGTTGCTTCGCCTTCCTCGCAGGGATACCGGCGATCGTGGTGCCGGTGCCGGTGCCGGCGCAGCCCAGCAATGCGGCCAATTTATAGGCAAAACACCGACATTGGGATGGCGCGATTGAGCAGCCCCTCTATGCAAGCGAACGACACATTCGAACTCGGCCTGAGCTTATTTAATACTCGATCGCCACATCACCCTGGGGCACGCTGCAGCACGAGAGGATATACCCCTCGGCCACGTCCTCATCGGTAATGCCGCCGTTGTGCTCCATGCTCACCTCGCCCGAGCTTTTCATTACCTTGCAGGTGCCGCAAATTCCCATGCCGCAGGCTTTGGGAATGTGCAGGCCAAGCTTGGCGGCGGCGGCATGTACGGTTTCGCCCGGATCGATGCGAATGCTCTTGCCGGTGCTGGTGAACTCCACTTGATGCTGGTCGGCCAGCGGCACCGGATCGGCATCGGCAGCCTCGGCGGCCAATTCCTTGGCCTCTTGGCGCACGTCCGCCGGCGTCGCGCCGAAGGACTCTTCGTGATAGCGCGACATGTCGAAGTTATTGGCTTCGAGCAGGCGTTTGACCGCATTCATGTAGGGCGTTGGCCCGCAGCAGAAGATCTCCCGCTCCATGAAGTCCGGCGCCATCATGTGCATCATGGCCTGGTTGAGGTAACCCCGGTAGCCGGCCCAGGCCTCGCCCAAGCCGTGCTTCTCACAGATGATGTGCAGGCTGAAGTTGTTGATCCGCGCCGCCATGTTTTCCAGCTCGCGGTGGTAGATCACGTCCTTGGGCGAGCGGGCGCTGTGGACGAAGATCATGTCGACGTTGGCATTGGTGTCATAGAACCAACGGGCCATGGACATCACCGGGGTGATACCAACGCCGCCGCTGAGGTACAGCACCTTATCCGAAGGGAAATCGATGGCGTTGAACAGCCCGACAGGACCGTGCACGGGGAGTTCATCACCTTGGTTGAGGTTGTCATGCAGCCAGTTGGATACTTTGCCGCCAGGCACTCGTTTGATGGTGATGGAGAAGCTGTAGGGCACCGCAGGCGAGCTGGAGATGGTGTAGGAGCGCATGACCGGCTGGCCGTCGATCTCCAGTTCGAGGGTGACGAATTGCCCGGGCTTAAAGAAGTACAGCACGGGCTGTTCGGCCATAAAGCAGAACGTGCGTACATCCCAGGTTTCCTGGATGACCTTGACGCAGCGCACCAAGTGACGGCCGTTGCTCCAAGTCTGGGTAGTGATCGGGTTGAGGAAATCGTTCGTCGTCATGGACGTCTCTCCGCGCGAAGCCGGACATCGGCCTGACATGGGTGGATTGTGCGCACTGCCAGGTGCGCTCATTTATCTAGCAGCGACATTTGCATGCTTATCGCGACCTGCTGCATGGCCCGTGGTTTATCGCGTCGGAAACGGATGCGGCTATGTCGCCCATAGATAAGGATTTGCCGGCGCCTAGCGCCACACTCGCAGCCAGCTGAAGCATAAGGTCATGAGTGAATTCCCTATTCATCCAGACACCATCGGCAGGCGCAGAATCGGGCAATACCGCCAGCTTGCGTGTACAAAATAGCCACTTTATTGCGGCGACTCGCAGTGCGGGTCGCCATTGAGGAGTTACCGATGGACGTCACTGCAACCCTGAGCCTGGGCGATCCGCTGGAGCCCGCACGTAAGGCCGCTGCCGAGATGTTGCAGAACCGCGAACGCACCTTCTCGCTACCACAGCCGTTCTACAACGATGAACGGCTATTTAAGATCGATATGCAGGAGATCTTTCACAAGGAATGGTTGGTTGCCGGCATGACCTGTGAAATTCCGGCCAAGGGTAACTTCCTCACCCTGCAGCTCGGTGATAACCCAATCATCGTGATCCGCGGTGCCGAAGGCGCGGTGCATGCCTTCCATAATGTCTGTCGCCACCGTGGCTCACGCCTGTGCACCAGTGAAAAAGGCAAGGTGGCCAAGCTGGTCTGCAATTACCACCAGTGGACCTATGAGCTGGACGGCCGGCTGCTATTCGCCGGCAGCGAGATGGGTGCGGACTTCAAACTCAGCGACTACAACCTGAAGCCGCTGAACTGCAAAGTCGCGGGCGGCTACATCTTTATCTCCCTGGCAGAAAATCCGCCGGCGATCGACGACTTCCTCAGCATCCTGGCTCACTACATGGAGCCGTACGACATGGAAAACACCAAGGTGGCGATACAATCCACCTTGATGGAAAAAGCCAACTGGAAGCTGGTGCTGGAAAACAACCGCGAGTGTTACCACTGCAGCGGCTCGCACCCGGAGTTACTCAATAGCCTGCTGGAATGGGATGACGTGACCGACCCACGCGCCACCCAGGCGTTCAAGGACCAAGTGGCCGAGTGCACCAGCCGTTGGGATGCCGACAAGATTCCCTACGCCCACGCCAGCTGCGGTTTACGTAACCGCATCGTGCGCATGCCGCTGCTCAAGGGCACCGTGTCGATGACCATGGACGGCAAGCCTGGCTGCAACAAGCTGATGGGCCGCATCACCGACCCTGACCTGGGTTCGATGCGCATCCTGCACTTGCCGCATTCGTGGAACCACTGCATGGGCGATCACCTGCTCGTCTTCACCGTCTGGCCGATCAGCGCCCAAGAAACCAGGGTCACCACCAAATGGCTGGTGCACAAAGATGCCGTAGAAGGGGTGGATTACGACGTGGCGCGCTTGCGCCAGGTCTGGGATGCCACCAATGATCAAGACCGTCGCCTGGCCGAAGAAAACCAGCGGGGCATCAACTCCACCGCCTACCAGCCGGGGCCGTACTCAACCACCTACGAGTTTGGCGTGGTCAACTTTATCGACTGGTACAGCGAGCGCATGCTCAACAACCTCGGCGCCGAGCCTGCGCCTTACTTGCGCCAGGTCGGGGCGGAGTAAGCCGGTATGACCCTCGGCCTGTGGCTGCTGCTCGGCCTGATAGCCTACGGTCTGCTGGCCGCCCGGCGCAGGCCAGCGCCCTCTGTAACGCACTGAAACCCTCCTCAAGGGTCACCTTGGCCTCTGCCGGACACCCCGGGCAGGGGCTTTTTTTTGGACGCCTACTGATTTCGTGGGAGGGGCTTTAGTCGCGAAGCATCGCCGCTAAAGCGCCTCCTGCACGCTTTATCTGAGGCATATCTGCCAGCGACCCGGCTTTGACGCTTTCGGCAATACCCCAGTCGTTTTTGTACCGGGTCGCCCAGGCCCTCGGGGCTATGCTAATTCGGAAGCGCCAACAGCGGGTTTGGCCACATAGCTAAAGGGTACTGCCTGATGAGCCCAGCCGAATTGCACGCCGACAGCATCGTTATTGACGGGCTGATCATCGCCAAATGGAGCCGCGAACTGTTCGAAGACATGCGCAAGGGCGGCCTGACCGCTGCTAACTGCACGGTCTCGGTCTGGGAGGGCTTCCAGGCCACCGTCAACAGCATCACGGCCAGCAACAAACTGATTCGCGACAACAGCGACCTGGTCATCCCGGTGCGTGGCACCGCCGATATCCACGCCGCCAAGGCCCAGGGCAAGACCGGCATCCTCTACGGCTTCCAGAACGCACACGCCTTCGAAGACCAAATCGGCTACGTCGAGGTGTTTAAACAGCTCGGCGTGGGCATCGTGCAGATGTGCTACAACACCCAGAACCTGGTGGGCACCGGCTGCTACGAGCGTGACGGCGGGTTGTCCGGCTTTGGCCGCGAGATCGTCGCCGAGATGAACCGCGTCGGCATCATGTGCGACCTGTCGCATGTTGGCTCCAAGACCAGCGAAGAAGTCATTCTCGAATCGAAAAAACCCGTGTGCTACTCCCACTGCCTGCCGTCAGGCTTGAAAGAGCACCCGCGCAACAAATCTGACGAAGAGCTGAAGTTTATCGCCGACCACGGCGGCTTCGTCGGCGTGACCATGTTCGCGCCGTTTCTGGCCAAGGGCATCGACTCGACCATCGACGACTATGCCGAAGCCATCGAGTACGTGATGAACATCGTCGGCGAAGACGCCATCGGCATCGGCACCGACTTTACCCAGGGGCACGGCCAGGACTTCTTCGAGTACCTGACCCACGACAAGGGCTATGCCCGCCGCCTAACCAGCTTCGGCA
>JAGGNC010000207.1 GCA_017886405.1 Pseudomonas sp.
CAGTGTGGTGATCGTGCGTGCGGCGGGTAGTAGGTTGGCCAGTTCCTGCTCCAGCAGATAGCCAATCATGCCGTCGGTTTGTGCGCCCAATACGTCTAGCGGGTAGGCATCCACATCAATGTAGGACGCCGCTTGCAGCGCCAATAGCCCAACCTGTGGACCGTTGCCGTGGGTCAACACCAGGTCGTGGTTTTCGGCCGCGCGCGCCAACTGGGCAGCGGCGCGGCGAATATTGGCTAACTGGTTTTCCGCTGTCGGCGGTTGATCGCGACGCAGCAAAGCATTGCCGCCCAATGCCACTACAACCATCATAAAACGGCTCCTAGCGGTATCATCCTAGCGTCGCCACCAATACGGCCTTGATGCTGTGCATGCGGTTCTCGGCCTGGGTGAAGACAATGGAGGCGTCGGACTCGAACACCTCATCGGTGACCTCGATCTCGCTCAGTCCGTATTTTTCGTGCACCTCACGGCCCACCTCGGTTTCCAGGTTATGGAACGCCGGCAGGCAGTGCATGAACTTGGTGCGTGGCTTGCCGGTTGCCTGCATCAGCGCCGCGGTCACCTGATAGGGCAGCAAGGTGTCGATGCGCTGCTGCCACACCGCATCGTCCTGGCCCATTGAGACCCAAACATCGGTGTAGAGAAAGTCTGCGCCGGACACGGCCTTCAGTGGGTCGGTCTCCAGGGTGATACGCGCACCTGTCGTGAGCGCCAGCTCGCGCATCTGCGCCACCAGTTCGGCAGGCGGTTGCAGGTCGGCAGGCGAGCAAATGCGCACATCCATGCCCATTTGCGTGCCGCCCACCAGCAACGAGCTGCCCATGTTGAAGCTGGCGTCGCCGAGGTAGCAGAAGCTCAGTTCGTGCAGTGGCTTTTCGCCGAATTCGCGCATGGTCATTAAGTCGGCGAGAATCTGCGTGGGGTGCATTTCATCGGTCAGGCCGTTCCATACCGGCACCTTGGCGTAGCGCGCCAGTTCTTCGACCACGCTCTGGTGAAAGCCGCGGTACTCGATACCGTCGAAATAGCGCCCGAGCACGCGGGCGGTGTCCTTCAAGGATTCCTTGTGTCCCAACTGCGAACTGCCGGCATCGAGGTAGGTGACGTGACCGCCCTGATCATGCACGGCCACTTCGAACGCGCAGCGGGTCCGCGTCGAGGGTTTCTCGAAGATCAGCGCAATGTTCTTGCCCTTTAAACGGGGCAACTCGTTGCCCACCGCCTTGGAGCGCTTAAGTTCGGCGGCTAAGTCGAGCAAAAAGCGGATTTCATCTGGGGTGAAGTCCTTCAGTGCCAGCAGGCTGCGGTTGAGCAGGTTGAAGCTCATGGGCTGTTCTCGTCTGCAGTAAGGGTCAGAGGGAATAGGGGTCAGAGCGGGTCGCGCTCTATTGGGCAGGACATGCAGTGGCTACCACCGCGGCCGCGACCTAACTCGGAGCCGGAAACGGTGATCACCTCAACGCCGGCCTTGCGCAGCAGGGTGTTGGTGTGGGTGTTGCGCGAATAGCCCATGACCACGCCCGGTGCCAGCGCCAGCAGGTTGTTGCCGTCGTCCCACTGCTCGCGCTCGGACTGCCAGGCGTTGCCGCCGGTAGCCACCGAGCGTAGCGTAGCCAGGCCCAGTGCTTCGGCTACGACCTCAAGGAATGGCTTGCTCTCAGTGCGCACGTCCAAGCTGCCTTCACGCTCGCCCGGGCGCAGGCTGTGCACGCGGATCGCATCGGCCATCTCGGGGAAGCTAGTCACCAAGTCCACATCGCAGAAGGTGAACACGGTGTCCAGATGCATGGCCCCGCGCGACTTGGGGATCTGCGCCGCCAGCACGTGAGTGGCTCCGCCCTGGGAAAATAAGACGCGGGCCAGTTGGCTGACGGCCTGTGGTGAGGTGCGCTCGCCCATGCCGATCAACACCACGCCATTACCCAGTGGCATCACGTCGCCGCCTTCCAGCGTCGCGCCGCCATGATCGACGTCGGGGTCCCCCCACCAGGTTTTCACCTTGCCGGCGAATATGGGGTGGAAACGATAGACCGCAGCGGTCAGTAACGTCTCCTGGCGACGTGCGGGCCAGTACATCGGGCAGAGCACCACGCCCTCACCGATCCAGCAACTGCTGTCGCGACTGAACAGGGTGTTGGGCAGGGGCGGCAGGAGGAAGTCGCTCGCGGCGGCATAGCGAGCCAGCAGGCCTGCTGGTTCAAACGGCAACTCGGCACGCGCCAGCCCGCCGATCAGGTGTTCAGCCAAACGCATGGGCGGCAGATCTTCCAGCCAAGGGCGCAGTTGCTGCGCCAGTTCGGTATCGACAGTGCCTGGGCCGAGTTTGCGGTCCAGCAGCCAGGTGCGGGCCTCTGGGTTGGCCAGGGTGGTGGCCAGTAGATCATGCAGCTCCAGCACCTCAACATCGCGACTGAGCATGGCATTGCTGAAGGCGTCGTGATCATTGCGCGCCTGGCCGACCCAGAGCACGTCGTCGAACAGTAAATCGCGGCAATTGGCCGGGGTCAGCCGCTGTTGCGCGAGACCGGGACGGCACACCAGTACACGGCGCAAGCGGCCAATTTCAGAGTGCAAACCTTGAGTCGTCATGACATTGATGTCCTGTTCATAAATTCGCGAATGAAATAAGGAGAGGACTCACAGTCCGAGCCGCCCCATGATCAGCAGCGTGGCCGCTACACCGGCCAGCACCACCAGCGCGGCCAGAATCACCCACTCCCAGGATGTAAAAACGCGTTGCTGACGTTGGCGCTTAGCCCAGGCGTAGAGCAGCGCACCCGGTACATAGAGGAGGGCGCTGAGCAGCAGGTACTTGAAGCCAGCGGCGTACAGCAGCCACAGGCAGTAGACCGTCGCCAACGCCGCGATGGGCACGTCAGCACGCTGGATGGCCGCTTTGACACCCTCGCCACGCCAGGCCAGCAACAGGCCGTAGGCAGCGCTGAACAGGTAGGGCAGCAGAATCATCGCCGTGGACAGCGAGATCAGCGCCAGATAGGAGGCTTTAGAGAACAGCGTCAGAATCAAGAACAACTGCACCATGCCGTTGGTTAGCCACAGGGCATTGGCCGGCACGTGCTTGTCGTTGGTCTGCCCCAGCCATTTCGGCATCACGCCGCCGCCCGCTGGGGTGAATAGGGATTCCGCCGCCAGCAGCATCCAGGCCAGGAAGCCGCCGCCCACCGAGACGATCAGGCCGACGTAGATCAGCACCGCGCCCCAGGTACCGACGGCACTTTCCAGTACGCCGGCCATCGATGGGTTTTTCAGGCCTGCCAGCGTCGGCTGGTTGAACACACCCAGTGATAGCAGCGACACCGACATCAGCAGCAGCAGGCAGATCAGAAAGCCAATGATCGTGGCGCGGCCGACGTCTTCACGTTTGCGCGCCCTGGCCGAATACACGCTGGCACCTTCAATACCGATAAATACCCAGACCGTTACCAGCATGGTGCTCTTGACCTGATCAAGCACCGAACCGAGGCTGGCATCCCCCCAAAAGTTGAGGCTAAAGGTTTCAATCTTAAAGGCCATGGCGACCAGCGCGATAAACAGCAGCAGCGGCACGATCTTGGCCAGCGTAACCAGCGCATTCAGCACCGCAGCACCTTGAATGCCGCGCAACACCAACAGGTGGATGACCCACAGCACGATCGAAGCACCCGCAATAGCGGCTGGTGAATTGCCTGTACCGAACATCGGGAAGAAGTAACCCAGCGCGCCGAACGCCGCCACCAAATAGCCAACATTGCCGATCGAGGCGCTGACCCAGTAACCCCAGGCCGAGTTGAAACCGACGTACTCACCTGACAATGCGCGGGCGTAGGCGTAGACGCCGTTGTCGAGATCGGGTTTGCGCATCGAGAGCATCTGGTAAACCCGCACCAGCAACAGCATGCCGATGCCGGTAATGGTCCAGCCGATCAAAATGGCGCCGGCACCTGCACCGGCCGCCATGTTCTGCGGCAGGCCGAAGAT
>JAGGNC010000084.1 GCA_017886405.1 Pseudomonas sp.
GCCAACTGCCCATCGGCCAGGTAGGCGCGGTCAGCAAAGGCCTCGAACATCAGCGGCACATCGGCTGCGTCGGCCAGTTGCAACTCGCGGCTGTTATTGGCCAGCGCCAACACCATCAGCGGTAAGCCTTGGCGAAAACTGGCGCAGGCTTCGAGTACCGCATTGAACAAGGCATCATCACGCACCAAATCGTTATACAGCGCGCCATGGGGTTTGACGTAAGCCAACTGGGTACCCGCCGCGCGGCAGAAAGCAGCCAGCGCGCCGAGCTGGTACAGCACCAGCGCCGTAACCTCTTCGGGTGAACAGGCCATGTGCCGGCGACCAAAACCGAGCAAATCGGGATAGGCCGGGTGCGCGCCAATGCTCACCCCATGCTGCACCGCCAAGGCGACGGTGCGCTGCATGGTCAGCGGATCAGCGGCGTGAAAGCCACAGGCCAGGTTGGCTTGGTCAACCAGCGGCATGGCATGGGCGTCATCACCCATGCTCCAGACGCCGAAGCTTTCACCCATGTCGCAGTTCAGCAGGATCGTTTTCATAGCCATAAGCTTAGTGGCGCATTGCGATGGCGGGAAGCCTGCTGGCATAGTTAAGCACGCCGATTACGGCTGCATGCGGCGATTTGCCGGCAGAAAATTAAAGCGGCAGAAACCAACAAGGCGCTCACGTGCATGAGCGCCTTGTGGTTTTCGCGTTAAGCCTGTTACAGGTAGAAGGACTTCAGCGGCGGGAAGCCGTTAAATTCCACCGCGCTGTAGCTGGTGGTGTAGGCGCCGGTAGACAACCAATACATGCGATCACCGATGGCCAAGTTCAGCGGCAGCTCGTACTTGTGGTTTTCGTACATGATGTCGGCGCTGTCGCAGGTTGGCCCGGCGATCACCACTTCCTCCATCTCACCCTTCTTCTCGGTGTAGATCGGGAACTTGATGGCTTCGCCCATGGTTTCGATCAGGCCGCCGAACAGGCCCACGTCGACATACACCCAACGCTCCACTGCGGTGCGCGACTTGCGTGCCACCAGCACCACTTCGCTGACCAAAATACCGGCGTTGGCGATCAACGAACGGCCTGGTTCCAAGATGATTTCCGGCAGTTCATCACCGAAGTCTTCTTTAAGAAAGCGAATGATTTCTTCGGCGTAGGTTTCCAGGCTGTTGGTGCGGGTGATGTAGTTAGCCGGGAAGCCGCCGCCCATATTGATCAGCTTGAGGACGATGCCGTCTTCTTCTTTCAGCCGCTCGAAGATCACCTTGACCTTGGCAATGGCCGCATCCCACGCGGAGATATCGCGCTGCTGCGAGCCAACGTGGAAGGACAGACCGTAAGGCACCAAACCCAGATCACGGGCGAGGATCAGCAGATCCATGGCCATATCGGCCTGGCAGCCAAACTTGCGTGACAGCGGCCAGTCGGCCGTGGTCGAGCCTTCGGTGAGGATGCGCACATAGACTTTGGCACCCGGTGCAGCCTTAGCGATATTGCGCAGGTCGGCTTCCGAGTCGGTGGCGAACATGCCCACGCCCTTCTCATAGAAGTAGCGGATGTCTTTGGATTTTTTGATGGTATTGCCGTAGCTGATCCGGTCTGGGCTAACGCCGCGGCTCAGCACTTTATCCAGCTCATAGATCGACGCGATGTCGAAGCTCGAGCCCTTATCCTTGAGCAGGTCGATGATTTCCACGGCAGGGTTAGCCTTGACCGCGTAGTACACCTGAGCGAATTCGAAACCGGCGCGCAGGTCATCGTAAGCCTTGCTGATGATGGCGGTATCGATGACCACGAAGGGGGTTTCTTGCTGGTCAGCAAACGCCTTCATCTTTTGGAAGGTTTGCAGCGGGTAGTAGTCTTCGATATTGATCGACATGCGGGGACTCCAATGGCGAAAAAAAGGATGGAGGTGGCTTAGTTTAGCAAAGCCGCGAACGCCTAATCAGTTTCCCCACTTTGGATCGCCTACTTCCCAAGGCATGTCGCCGAGTACCGAAAGGTCTCTCGTCGTCAGTACTTGAGCCGGATGGATCGTTGCCAGCATGGACGTTCGGGCGGGAACTTTAGGGCCATGGGGGGCTGAGATCAATCAAAAATGCCGTGCTTTTGGCCCTGATTGTCTTCTTATTAATTGATCGTTTTATATTCAAAACAAAATGTTAGGAATGCTGCACAAACCGACGAAAACACCTGCTTTTATCCTCAGACCACGGGTCACGGCGCGGCGCGACGTTTACCGTTATAATCGCCGCCTTTTTAGACAGACCGACTATTGAGTCGATGGGTTCCCGCACAATGACCATCCAGGCCGCCGAAGTCGCCAAGCGCCGCACGTTCGCGATCATCTCTCACCCTGACGCCGGTAAAACCACCATTACCGAAAAGCTGCTGCTGATGGGCAAGGCGATTTCTATCGCGGGCACAGTAAAGTCGCGCAAGTCCGACCGCCACGCGACGTCCGACTGGATGGAGATGGAAAAGCAGCGCGGCATCTCCATCACCACCTCGGTGATGCAGTTCCCCTACCGCGATCACATGATCAACCTGCTCGACACCCCCGGTCACGAAGACTTCTCGGAAGACACCTATCGCACCCTGACGGCGGTCGACAGCGCATTGATGGTGCTCGACGGTGGTAAAGGCGTTGAGCCCCGCACCATCGCCCTGATGGACGTATGCCGCCTGCGCGACACGCCGATTGTCAGCTTCGTCAACAAACTCGACCGCGACATTCGCGACCCGATCGAGCTGCTCGACGAGATCGAAGCTGTACTTAAAATCAAAGCCGCACCCATCACCTGGCCGATTGGTTGCTACCGCGACTTCAAGGGCGTGTACCACCTGGCGGATGACTACATCATCGTTTACACCGCTGGCCACGGCCATGAACGCACCGATGTAAAAATCATCGAGAAGCTCGACTCCGACGAAGCCCGCGCCCATTTGGGTGACGAATACGAGCGCTTTACCGAGCAGCTGGAGCTGGTGCAGGGCGCTTGTCATGAGTTCAATCAACAAGAGTTTTTGGACGGCCAGCTGACCCCCGTATTCTTCGGCACGGCACTGGGCAACTTCGGCGTCGACCATGTGCTCGATGCGGTCGTCAACTGGGCACCCAAGCCACTGGCGCGGATCGCCAACGAGCGCACCGTGCAGCCGGTAGAAGATAAATTCAGCGGCTTCGTGTTCAAGATCCAAGCAAACATGGACCCCAAGCACCGCGACCGCATCGCTTTTATGCGCATCTGCGCGGGCAAATACAGCCAGGGCATGAAAATGCGCCATGTGCGCACTGGCAAGGACGTGCGCATCGGCGACGCGCTGACCTTCTTCTCCAGCGAGCGCGAAATGCTGGTTGAGGCCTATGCCGGTGACATTATCGGCCTGCACAACCACGGCACCATCCAGATCGGCGATACCTTCACCGAAGGCGAGGCGCTGGGCTTTACCGGCATCCCGCATTTCGCCCCGGAACTGTTCCGCCGCGTGCGCCTGAAAGACCCGCTGAAATCCAAGCAATTGCGCCAGGGTCTGCAGCAGCTGGCCGAGGAAGGCGCGACCCAGGTGTTCTTCCCCGAGCGCAGCAACGACATCATCCTCGGCGCAGTCGGTGTGCTGCAGTTCGATGTGGTCGCCAGCCGCCTGAAAGAGGAATACAAGGTCGAGTGCGCGTACGAGCCGATCACCGTCTGGTCCGCGCGCTGGATCGAGTGCAGCGACAAGAAGAAGCTTGAGGAATTCTCTAACAAGGCCGTGGAGAACCTGGCGCTGGATGGCGGCGGTCACCTCACTTACCTGGCGCCGACACGGGTCAACCTGGCGCTGATGGAAGAGCGCTGGCCAGAGGTGAAATTCCGCGCCACGCGCGAGCATCACTAAGCCCAGCAAACGTTGGCGGGAGCCATTACTCCCGCTAAGGTTCTGCAAACGCGGGCTGCTTCAGGCTTCACCCGCGCGGCTCAAACGCGTTACGCCGCCACCGGCTTGGCCAGCACCACTACGGCCGCCGCCACCAGCACGGCAACCCCAAACCCAGCCGCTCGCCACCATTGCTTACGCCGCCCGGCTGCTAGCGCCGCCTGTAAAGCCTGCAAGCCGTAGTAGATGACAAACATCTTTGAGGCGTAGGTAATAATTTCGTAGATATTGGCCATCCACGTGATACCAATGGCCACCAGCGCCGTGATCATGTTGGCCATGCGCACCGGGATACGTCGCCCGCTGACTTCGGCCAATAAACCCCCCGCACCATTAGTGTCCGCCACCGCGGCGGATAATTGCGACGCCAGCGCCGTGAGAATCAGCAACGGCGCCACGGCGCTGCCAATGGGCGTGAGCAAGTCGATAATCGCCGTTTCTCCGCCTTCATCCGGCAGCCCCCCGGCAAACTGGCCGGTAATAAGCAGCAAGAAAACCAGGTAGATGCCGCAGGCAATCCACTGCGCCCAGCGCATGCTGCGCATCCGCAGCGTGGCGTCATACTGGTCGCCGAGGTAGCGCGACGTTTCAAAGCCTTGCACCAGAATCACCAGGCCCAGCAAGGTCGCAAGCTTATCCCAGCCACTCATTTCAACTTGATTAGTCCAACTCAGTGAGTCATCGAGAAAGGCGACGGCATTGACCTTGAACAGCAGGACTAGCAAAGCGCTAATCAGGGTGAGCTTCAACGCCACCACCAACACTTCCAGACGCTCCAAACCCGCCAGCCCACGCAACACACCTAACAGACCGATAGTGCCAATCACCACGGAGGAGACGATACGTATCCAAAAGGGGTCAACCACCTCTGCGAGGCGCAAACCAAAGGCGGCAAACAGGTTGAGGTAGTAGGCCACCGACACGAAATAAGCCAAGGACAAGGCCACATCAGAGGCCCGCTCCAGTGCGTACTGATAAGCCGGCGGGTGATTTGCCAAGCTCGGCTCGACATAACGGATGTTGTAGCGGATGGCCGCACCAAACCAATAACTCAAGCCCCATAACGCCAGCATGGCCAGCGCCGCCCATGGACCCACGGCGTGCGCCAGAATAGGCCCCGCCACCAAGAATCCCGAACCAATAATCGATGCCAATGGGGTTACGGTGGCGCGCCACTGAGGTGCAGCCAACAGCCTTTTTTGAAAGAAAACACCGGCCAGTAATAACGCCGCACCGATCAACAGCAGGTTATTTAGACTCAACACTATCAATCACCTCCTTGCTGCTGACCCCACGAAACCAGCTGATCGACCCGGCGAGGAGTAGCCGGTTATGCGCAACAGGTTACTGCAGCTTTGCATACGCCCAACACTTGCATAGTCTAACGTCTGCCTCACCCCACATTGCCTTGTTCGCCCGCAGCGACT
This sequence comes from Pseudomonas sp., assembly GCA_017886405.1. Classification (GTDB taxonomy): domain Bacteria; phylum Pseudomonadota; class Gammaproteobacteria; order Pseudomonadales; family Pseudomonadaceae; genus Aquipseudomonas. The sequence goes on from JAGGNC010000084.1 coordinate 5,340, forward strand.
GAAGAATCTAGTGGCCTGTACGGCTAGTTGGTTAACTCAAGTTCGGATGACTAAGGTACTGAGACAAGGCGCTGCGACGAGTCATAGCGGGCTATGGCGAGGAGGAGCAACGCAGTATCAGGGCCTCAGGCGCCGAAATTGACTCATTGAACTAGCCACACAGGCCACTCGCTATGCACCTGATCGACACCCACACCCACCTGGACTTCCCCGACTTCGACGCTGATCGTCGCGAGCTGCTGGCCAACTGCCGCGCTCAGGGTGTGGAGAAACTGGTGGTGCTTGGCGTGCACCAGGCCAATTGGCAGCGTGTGTGGGATCTGGCACTGTCCGAGGAGGGTTTATACGCCGCCTTCGGCCTGCACCCGGTGTACCTGGATGAACACCGGCCGGCGCACCTGAATGAACTTCGTGACTGGTTAAGCCGCTACGCCGGACACCCTAAGCTGTGTGCGGTGGGTGAGTTTGGTCTGGATTATTTTCTTCAACAGCTGGACCGCGAACAGCAGCAACAGCTGTTCGAAGCGCAACTCACACTCGCTGTCGAATTTGAGCTGCCCACCCTGCTCCACGTGCGCCGCGCCCATGCGGCGACCATCGCCACCCTCAAGCGCCTTAAACCCTCGCGCGGCGGTATCATCCATGCCTTTGCTGGCAGCTATGAGGAAGCCCGCGAATACCTCAAGCTTGGTTTCAAACTCGGCCTTGGCGGCGCACCGACCTGGCCGCAAGCGTTGCGCCTGCGCAAGGTGGTCGCGCAACTGCCGCTGGAGGCCATCGTGTTGGAAACTGACTCACCGGACATGGCGCCGGTGATGCACCCCAACCAGCGCAACAGCCCGCAACACCTGCCCGCCATCTGCGCCGTCCTGGCGCAACTGCGTGGCATTAGCGCCGAGCAATTAGCCAGCGCCAGCAGCCGCAATGCAGCAGAACTGTTTGGCTGGGACTAGTGGCCTGTGTGGCTAGTTATCTGCCGATACCCGCAACAGGCCATCCTCGACCCGCGCTATCAAGCGAATAATTGCTGGATTAGCCAGCAGGCAATCGGCAACCGCCGGTTCAAGTTCAGTGCGCACCCGCCGCCCTATGGCGCGGGCACCGAAGCGCACATCGTACTCGCGACACAACAGCGCCTGCGCCGACTCGTCCAGGCGCAGCGCACGCCCCTGCTTGGCCAGGCGCTGATTGAGCTTGCTCAGTTCGATTTCCAGCAGTGCCTGCAGCCACTCATCCTCGATGTGCCGAAACTCAAGGATGCGGTCGATGCGGTTGAGAAACTCAGGTTCGAAGTGCCGGTGTAGCGCGCGCTGCAGGATGCGGGCTTCATCGTGTGGCCTAAGGCCCAGCCAGCGGCGCCAACCCTGCTGGAAACGCGCACGGTAGTCGCTGACCTCGCGCGCGCCGATGTTGCTGGTCATAAAGATCAGGCTGTTACGAAAGTCGAGGGTGTGCGTGCCGGCAGCCAGTCTCAGCTGCCCATGTTCAAGAATGCCGAGCAGGCTGCGCAGCACCTCTTTACTGGCTTTTTCCAGCTCATCGAACAGCACAATACCCGGACGGCTGAAGCTGCCCTGAATCGCCTCGGCATCAAACAGCGTGGTGCCTTCCTTGCTGCCGACGTAACCCGGCGGCGCACCGGTCAGCGCGGCGGCGTAATGCTCCTGCGCCAGGGTGTGCATGTCGATGCGGCAGAAGGCATCTGCCCGGCCATGAATAGCCTCAGCTAGCAGGCGTACAATTTCACTTTTACCGACCCCAGTGGGGCCCATAAACAGATTGACCGTCAGCGGCCGCTCGCGCTCGCCGATGTCAACTTTCAGTACCTTGAGCATGGCCTCAACCTGCTCCAGTACGGCCTCCTGGCCGACGATACGCGCACGCAGCAGGGCCATGACCGTGGTCGGCTGGAAGATAAAGCGCGATTGCAGCGTACCGCCTGCGCCCTGCTGCGCTAAGCGCTCGCGGTTGTGCTCAATCAGGTCATTGGCGAAGGGCATAGGCGCTCTCGAATGCAGGGCTAGAGTCGGCGCGGCGTTTTCGTATGCTCGGGTGGACGGGGCGCTAATCGCGCAATGCGGACACCGCGAAAGCCCCTGGCGCAGGCGTTCACCAGCCCCCCCCACAGAGCATCAACCTGCGGTTTTCACCTTGCCTGCATGCGGCAACTCACCCACCGGACAATCCGCTACGCCGATGGTTGTGCGGGTCATTTTCTCCACGTCTTCTTGGGCTTTCTGCGCGTCCAGCACCCAGGTGCGGTAGAAATCGAACGGACAATCAGCAATGCCCTTGTCACCGTCGCCGGAGTTGTAGACACCGGTATAACCGCGATGCAGCAGCTTAAACAGATGGTTCTGCGACTGGTCGTTGGCGCGTGCATCACGGATCTGCGACACCGACAGCTGGGCGTACTGAATGCCCATCTCTTCCTCACCGCATTCGCCGAGGGTGCGGCCGTCAAACCCGATCAGTGCGGAATGGCCGAAGTAGCTGTAGACCCCGTCGAAACCGGCGGCGTTGGCCACTGCTACGTAGCAGTTATTGGCCCAGGCCATGGTCTTCGACATCATCACTTGCTGCTCCTTGGCCGGGTACATATAGCCTTGGCAGCGGACGATCAGCTCGGCGCCTTTCATTGCGCAGTCACGCCAGATTTCTGGATAGTTGCCGTCGTCGCAGATGATCAGGCTGATCTTCATGCCCTTAGGGCCTTCGCTGACGTAGGTGCGATCACCTGGATACCAGCCCTCGATGGGGCACCAGGGAATGCACTTGCGGTACTTCTGCACAATCTCGCCCTGATCATTGATCAGCACCAGTGTGTTGTAGGGCGCCTTGTGCGGATGTTCCTCGTGGCGCTCGCCAGTCAGCGAGAAAATGCCCCAGGTTTTTGCCTCGCGACAGGCGGCGGAAAAGATCGCCGTTTCCTCGCCGGGGATGGTCGCGGCGGTGGCCATCATCTCGTCCTTGTCGTACATGATGCCCATGGTGCTGTACTCAGGGAACACCACCAGGTCCATGCCCGGCAGGCCGAGTTTTATACCCTTGATCATCTCGGCAATCTTGCGCGCGTTATCGAGCACCTCGGCCTTGCTGTGCAGACGCGGCATCTTGTAATTAACGACGGCGACGCCGACGGTATCGGGGCTGCTGGAAATATCGCCGTGACGCATAAGAGGCTCCTCGTTTTTGCTGGAGAAACTGCGGAGCGTTTTCCTCCAGGGATCTGACAACGGTGGACAAACAGAGCGTTGTCCACCCTACTGACTTGGGGTTAGTGGCTGATCATCCACGGCCGTGCGCTGGGCTTGGTCTTCAGCGCATGGGGGTTGGCCTTGGTGGGTGCCAGAGGCTTGTTCGGTGTGCAGCAGCCGCAACCCTTCGGGTGCTTGCGGCTCTGTGTATATTCTTCAACCGTCTGCGGCGCATTGGCGCTGCGTTCGTTGGCGGCGATGGCCGTGCGTTGACTGCCGGACATGGTCGCCAGGCTCGGTGCAGTGAGAATCACCCGCACACTCTCGCCGCCGCACCAGGGGCAACCACAGGGTTGGTCGCGCTCGGCCATAGGCCGCAATTGGGTAAAGTCGCCGCAGGCGGCGCAGTCGTATTCGTAAATCGGCATGGCAGACTCCTCATCAGCAAAAGCACAGCAACCTCTCTCTCGCGTGCGAGAGAGAGGTGAGTCGACTTACTTGTCCGGGGCGATAGGCAAGTCGATGCTGCCGTCGAGGAACTTGGTTGGGCCATTGGCGTTGGGGTTGATGTCGAAGTCGAAGATTTCCGTCGGCAGCCACAGCGTGGCGCAAGCATTGGGGATGTCGACGATGCCGCTGATATGCCCCTGAACCGGTGCCGAGCCAAGCAATGCATAGCCTTGGGCCGGCGAGTAACCGAACTTGGTCAGGTAGTTGATGGCATTCAGGCAGGCCTGCTTGTAAGCGATGTTGACGTCCAGGTAGTGCTGCTTGCCCTCCTCGTCCACCGAGATGCCTTCGAAGATCAGGTAGTTCTTGTAGTTCGGGGTGATCGGGCTTGGCTTGAACACCGGGTTCTTGATCCCGTACTTGGCCATGCCGTCTTTGATCAGCTCGACCTTCATGTGCACCCAACCGGCCATTTCGATGGCGCCGCAGAAGGTGATTTCACCGTCGCCCTGGCTGAAGTGCAAATCGCCTACCGACAAGCCGGCACCGTCTACATACACCGGGAAAAAGATTTTTGAGCCGCGCGACAGGTCTTTAATGTCGCAGTTACCACCATGCTCACGCGGCGGCACGGTACGCGCGCCGGTGAGCGCGGCTAGGTGGCGTGCTTCGCCCTTCATCTTGCCCATGTGCGCGGTCGGTGCCATCGGCGGGTTGGCCAGGGGCGGAACGCGGTGTGGGTCGGTATCAATCAGTTCCTGTTCACGCCTGTTCCATTCGGCGAGCATCTTGTGGTCCGGCAGGCAGCCGATCAGGCCGGGGTGGATCAAGCCGGCGAAGTTCACACCCGGAATATGCCGGCTGCTGGTGAACATGCCCTTGAAGTCCCAAATCGCCTTCTGCGCCATCGGGAAGTGATCGGTAAGGAAACCACCCCCATTCTGCCGTGAGAAAAAGCCGTTAAAGCCCCACTGGGAGTCAGGCATAGCGCCGATGTCGAGCAGGTCGACTACCAACAGGTCGCCGGGCTGAGCACCGTGCACGCCGACCGGCCCAGACAGGTAATGCACCGTGGACAGATCAACGTCGCGCACATCGCTGGCATCGTCGTTGTTCTTGATCGCGCCAGCCGTCCAGTCATAGGTTTCAAGAATGAAATCCTCACCCGGCTTGACCCAACAGGCCATCGGAATGTCTGGGTGCCAGCGGTTATGGATCTGCTCGTTTTCGGTGGCAGGTTGATTAAGATCGACCTTGATTAGCGTTTCGGTCATGACAAAGCTCCTGGGGCCATTGAGGGGAACGTGGCGCCACAGCGCCGGGGTAGGAGCTAGTCTTGAACGGCGAGGGCAATCGGGAAATACGTTGGATGACGTATGCGCAGCACCCATAGATAAAGGGCTACAGGACTTTTTTCGGCGCAACGAAAAAACGGCCAGCGCATGGAGAACACGCCAGCCGTAAAACGGCAACTTCGACTCTAGCCCAGATTTTTTATGGGCCAGATTTAGACGGACAGGTAACGGCTGATAGTTGCCTCATCGACCTTGTCACGGGTTTCTTCAACCACGAACTTACCCTTCTCAATCACCAAGAAGCGGTCGGCGATTTCTAGGGTGAAGGACAGCACCTGCTCGGAGACCACGATGGTCAGGTCACGCAGGTTACGAATCTCCTTCAGGGTGCGGGCGATGTCTTTGATGATCGACGGCTGAATGCCCTCGGTCGGCTCATCGAGCAGCAGCACCTTGGGGTTGGTGGCCAACGCACGGGCGATGGCCAATTGCTGTTGCTGGCCGCCGGAGAGGTTGCCGCCCTTGCGTGAGCGCATGTCCTGCAGCACCGGGAACAGCGCATAAATATCATCCGGCACCTTGCCCTTGGCCGAAGCTGGCAGGCCGGTCTGGATGTTTTCCAGTACCGTCATGCTGGGGAAGATCATCCGTCCTTGGGGCACATAGGCGATGCCGCTTTCCACCCGCTGAAACGTTTCCAGCTTGGAGATGTCGCGACCGTCCACGCTGATCTGCCCGCCCCACTGCGGCAGCACACCCATCAGACTCTTGAACAGGGTGGTTTTACCCATGCCGTTACGGCCCATTACCGCGACGATCTCGCGCTTTTGCACATTCAGGCTGAGGTCGTGGAGGATCTGACTCTGGCCGTAGCCAGAGGCTAGGTTGCTGATCTGGAACATGGAGAACTCCTTACTGAACGTAGCCCGGATGCAATCCGGGCTACGGGGCTGCACGGCGTGGTACCCGGGCTCAATGCCCCAGATACACCTCAATGACTTTCGGGTTGCTTTGCACCGCATCCATACTGCCTTCGGCCAGAATCCTACCCTGGTGCAGCACGGTGACCTTGTGCGCGATGCTTTTGACAAACTCCATGTCGTGCTCGATCACCAGGACTGAACGGCCCTTACTGATGCGCTTAAGCAGCTCGGCAGTCTGCGCCCGCTCGTTGACACTCATGCCGGCCACCGGCTCGTCGAGCATCAGCAGCGCCGGGTCTTGCATCAGCAGCATGCCGATCTCCAGCCATTGCTTTTGCCCGTGGGACAACAGGTCAGCTTGCAGGTAGAGATTGTCGGTGAGCATGATCTCGGCGGCGATCTGCTCTACCCGCTCGATCACTTCGGCGGTGCGCTTGAAAAACAGCGCCCCCCATACCTTGCGCCCTTTGGGGTAGGACATTTCCAGGTTCTCGAACACCGTGAGGTTTTCGTAGATCGAGGGGTTCTGGAACTTGCGGCCAACGCCGGCACGGACGATGTCGAACTCGCGCATCTTGGTCAGTTCGCGGTTCTCGAACTGAATGCTCCCGGTGGTGGCTTTGGTCTTGCCGCAGATCAGATCCAGCAAGGTGGTCTTGCCGGCGCCATTCGGGCCGATCACCACACGCACTTCGTTGCGATCGATATACAGGTTGAGGTCATCGACAGCCTTGAACCCATCAAACGATACGCTCAGGCCCTCGATAGCCAGCACCGGCTTGGGCATCTGAAATCCACTTGGCTGGCTCATGGGGTGGTCTCCAGGTTACGCGGTTGGCTGCTGGCAGCAGGGCTTTCAGGCGGCGCCGTGGGTGCGGCTTCTGGCGCTGGTTTACGCTTTAGCTTGCCCAGCCATTTGAGTCCGTGGCTTTGCCACAGGCCGGCGATGCCGTTAGGGAAATACATGACCACGACGATAAACAGGCCGCCCATCAGATACAGCCACAGCTCGGGGAAGGTTTCCGAAAAGTAGGTCTTGCCGTAGTTGACCAGCAGCGCGCCCCACACCGCGCCCAGCAGCGACATGCGTCCGCCGACCGCCGCGAAGATCACCATTTCAATCGATGGCACGATGCCAACGAAACTCGGTGACATAAAGCCCACCTGCAAGGCGAACATCGCCCCACCAATCGCAGAGAAGGCGGCGGCCACACAGAACACAAAGATCTTGAAGCTGGCCACGTCGTAGCCGGAAAAACGCACGCGCTCTTCCTTGTCACGCATGGCCATCAGCAGCCTACCCAGCTTGGAGGCGAGGATGAAACGGCCAATCAGGATGCAGCCGAACAGCAGGAAGGCATTGACGAAGTAGAGGATCAGCTTTGAGCTGTCGTCGCGGATATCCCAACCCATCAGGGTCTTCAGGTCAGTGATGCCATTGACCCCACCGGTCAAGCCCTGCTGGCCGATGATCAACACCGTGAGAATCAGCGCAATGGCCTGGGTGACGATGGAGAAGTACACGTCGCCGACGCGGCGCTTGAACATCGCCACACCGATCACCAATGCCAGGATTACCGGTACTGCAATCACTGCCAGCAAGGTAAAACCAAAGCTGTGGAACGGTTGCCACAGCATGGGCAACTCGGTGATCTGGTTCCAATCCATAAAGTCTGGAATACCAGGGGTGGACTGAATCTTGGTGCTTTCCGGGTCGCTGGCTTCGAGCTTGAGGAACATTGCCATGCAATATCCCCCCAGGCCGAAAAACACCCCTTGGCCAAGGCTGAGAATGCCGCCATAGCCCCAGCAGAGCACCAGGCCAACAGCGACGAACGCGTAGGTCAGGTACTTGCCCACCATGTTCAGGCGGAAGTCATCCAGCGCCAGTGGAAACACCACCAGGATCAGCACGGCCAGCACCAGCATGCCAATCGCACCCTGCTTGCCGCCGAGAAGTTTATCGAGTGTCGGGTTCATCAGACGGCTCCTTATTTACGCACCTTGTTGGAGAACAGCCCCTGGGGGCGCATCATCAGAATCAGAATCACCGCAGACAGGGTGAACACCTTGGCCATCGAACCGCTCATAAAGAACTCCATCAGTGATTGCGCCTGGGCAATGCTGAAGGCCGAGGCGATGGTGCCGAGCAAGCTGGACGCGCCGCCGAATACCACCACCAAGAAGGTGTCGACGATGTACAGCGAACCTGCCGTTGGCCCAGTCGACCCGATGGTGGTGAATGCTGCACCGGCCACGCCAGCCACACCGCAACCGAGGGCGAAGGTCATGCGGTCGACCTTGTTGGTGTTGATCCCCACCGCGCGGCTCATCACCCGGTTCTGCACCGTGGCACGCACCTGCAAACCCCAGCGCGAGCGGTAGAGCATGACGAAGATCATGCTGGTCATGAGGAACGTCAGGCCCATAACGAACAGACCATTGCGCGGAATATCGATGCCTTCGATGGGGTTCCACGAACCCATCAGCCAATCCGGCAAGGTGGCGCTGACTTCACGCGCGCCGAAGATCGAGCGGAAGGCCTGCTGCATCACCAGCGACAGGCCCCAGGTGGCCAGCAAGGTATCCAGCGGGCGCTGGTAGAGCTTGCTGATCATTGCCCATTCGACGAGCCAGCCAATCGCCCCGGCGATAAAAAACGACAGCACGATCGCGAGAAAAAAATAGTACGGGCCAAAAAACGGCGCGTATTGCTCAGTCAAAATCGAAACCACATAGGTGGTGTAGGCACCGATGGTGAGGAATTCACCGTGGGCCATGTTGATCACACCCATCTGCCCGAAAATGATTGCCAGTCCCAAGGCCATCAGCAACAGGACGCAGAAAACGGACAAGCCGTTAAAGCCCTGCATCGCCGCGATGGCACCAAACTCCGATAGCCATTCCATGATGATGGTCTCCTGCTGGAATAAAAAAGAAAGGTCAGGCCGGGCTGGCAGGGTCCGCGTTCAAGGCGCCCCTGCCAGTTAGCAGGCGTACCCTGATCAGTACGCCTGCTGTTGGATCCGGCCTAAACCGCTGTTACTGGTAGCCCTTAGGGAAAGGATTTGGCTCGATCAGGTCGGACTCGAAGACCACCTTGAACTGGCCGTCAGCCTGCACCTGGCCAATGCGGGTCTTGCTCCACAGGTGATGATTTTCATGAACCTTGACGTAGCCTTCTGGCGCGGTGGTCATCTCGATACCTGGGGAAGCGGCGGTGACCTTGTCGACGTCGAAGCTGCCGGCTTTCTCAACCGCGGCTTTCCACAACCATGGGCCGAGGTAGGCCGCCTGGGTTACGTCGCCGATGACCGAATCCTTGCCGTACTTGGCTTTGAAGGCTTCAACAAACGCGGCGTTGTTGGGGTTGTCGAGGCTCTGGAAGTACTTCATGGAGGCGTAGAAACCCTCCATGTTCTCGCCGCCAATGCCCAGCAGTTCGTCCTCGGTCACCGACAGGGTCAGCAACGTCTGCTTGGCGCTGGTTACGCCTGCTGCTTTCATCTGCTTGTAGAAGGCCACGTTAGAACCGCCCACGACAGCGGTGAAGACCACGTCAGGCTTTTTCAGCTTGACCTTGTTGATCAGCGAACCGAACTGGGTGTTGCCCAGCGGGTAGTAATCCTCACCCACAACCTTGCCACCGAGCACATTCTCGATGTGCTTACGGGCGATCTTCATCGAGGTACGCGGCCAGATGTAGTCCGAACCAATCAGGTAGAAAGTCTTGGCTTCCTTCTCTTTAGCGATCCAGTCGAGACCCGCCAAGATCTGCTGAGTGGCTTCCTGGCCGGTGTAGATGACATTCTTCGACTGCTCCAACCCTTCATAGAAAGTCGGGTAGTAAAGCAGGCCGTTTTCCTTCTCAAATATTGGCAGTACCGCCTTACGTGAGGCCGAGGTCCAGCAACCAAATACGGCCGCTACCTTGTCGCCAACCAGCAGCTTCTTGGCTTTTTCGGCGAAGGTCGGCCAATCGGAAGCGCCGTCTTCCTGAATGATCTTGATCTGCCGACCGAGGATGCCGCCACTGGCATTGATCTGCTCAATGGCCAGGCGCTCTGCCTGGATCGAGCCGGTTTCGGAAATAGCCATGGTGCCCGTGGCCGAATGCAGCTGGCCAACCGTCACCTCGGTGTCGGTGATGGCCAGGCCGGTGGTGTTAACGTCCGCCACAGCCATCTGGCTGAACACACTGGCCGCCAGCAGCGAAAGTGCTGCAGCACCCAACGCTAGCCGACGTGGGAGAAAGCGAGTCGGTGAATCCATGGTCATGCTCCTCTGGGTGGTTTTCCTCCCCGGCTCACCTTGCGGCTGCCAGTT
>JAGGNC010000049.1 GCA_017886405.1 Pseudomonas sp.
CCGGTCACCGTTTTGATACTGGCGGCCACGGCGTCGAGCAACGCGCCGGGTTCGGTGAGAAACGGCATGCCGGACAGCGCCCAGTCCAGGTGATAGTCCAAACCGTGCTTGCCGAGAATGGCGTCGACACGCTGTTGTAAGCCTTCGACGGTGGATTCGGTGGAGAAGCGGAAATTGAATATCGCTTTCAGCTCGCCAGGGATGACATTGGTCGCGCCGGTGCCGGCATTCAGGTTGGAGATTTGGAAGCTGGTCGGCGGGAAGAAGGCATTGCCCTCGTCCCAGTGCTCGGCGGCCAGCTCGGCCAACGCCGGCACCGCCAAGTGAATCGGGTTGCTGGCCAGGTGCGGGTAGGCCACGTGCCCCTGCTTGCCGTGCACGGTGAGGGTGCAGCCGAGCGAGCCACGGCGACCGTTTTTAACCACGTCGCCGACCAGGGTGGTGCTCGACGGTTCGCCAACGATGCACCAGTCCATGCGCTCGTTGCGTGCACGTAAACGCTCGACCACCGCTTTGGTGCCGTGGTGGGCCGGGCCTTCTTCGTCGCTGGTGATCAGGAAGGCGATGCGACCTAGGTGGTTTGGGTACTCGGCAACGAACCGCTCAACGGCGATGATCATCGCCGCCAGGCTGCCTTTCATGTCTGCCGCGCCACGCCCGCAAAGCATGCCTTCCTCATCAATCAGGGCATCGAATGGCTGATGCTGCCAGTTCTTCACCGGGCCGGTCGGTACCACGTCGGTATGCCCGGCAAAGCACAGCACAGGACCCTCTCGCTCACCGTGGCTGGCCCAGAAGTTGTCCACTTCCTCGATCCGCATGGGCTCGATGAAGAAGCCGCAGGCGGCCAGGCGGCGCGTCATTTGTTCCTGACAGCCCTCATCGAGTGGGGTCACGGACGGACGCCGAATCAGCTCGCAGGCAAGCTCTAGCGTCGGGGAGAGGGGCGAGGCGTTGGCGGTCATTGCGGCTCCAAGGCGGCGTTAGGCGGAAAGGTCGCCATCTTAAAGCAAAACGGCGGCCATTGGCCGCCGTCTAGCATTCAAGCCTGCGCGTAATCAGCTGGCTGTGAGCTCTTCCTGCGCCTTTGCCTGAGGTGTTGGCAAGGACGACAGCAGGGCCATGATCAGCGCCGCCAGGTAGGGCAATGACTGCACCACCAACATGGCTACCCAGAACTTCACATCGACACTGGGCAGGCCCTGCACGACACTGATGCCGATGGCCGAACCCCACAGCAGCAGCATGATGAAGACTTCTTCGCGTGCTTCAGCCAGTGCCACCATGATGCCGTGATGGCTGGCCATCTTCGGGGTGCGAAAGAACGGGATGGTCTTGGTAAAGGTCGCGTAGAGCACCGCTTTGGCAATGGTGTGCGACAGCGCCAGACCCGCCAGTGCCGCCTGGAGCGATCGAGCTAGATCAATCCCCATGGCCTTGCGGTAAAGAAACAGGATCTTGCCCATTTTGAAAAAGAACAATGCCAGCGGCGGAATGGCGAAGATCATCAGCGGCGGGTCGACCCGCTGCGGCACGATGATCATCGCTGCCGACCAGAGCAGCGCACCGGCGGTGAAGAAGATATTCAGGCCATCCGCCACCCACGGCAGCCAGCCGGCAATAAAGTGGTAGCGCTGGCCAGTTTTGAGCTTGGTTCCTTTGCCGAGGAACAGGCTGCGGCCGTGACCCTTGATGATCTGAATGGCGCCATAGGCCCAGCGAAAGCGCTGTTTCTTGTAGTCAATAAAGGTGTCCGGCATCAGCCCGCGGCCAAAACTCTGGTGGGCGTAGGCAGCGGAGTAGCCCTTCTCGAACACCCGCAAGCCCAGCTCGGCGTCTTCGCAGATGGTCCAGTCGGCCCACTTTAGTTCGTCCATAACGCTGCGGCGGATCATAGTCATAGTGCCGTGCTGGATGATCGCGTCGCGGTCGTTGCGGGTCACCATGCCGATATGGAAAAAGCCTTGGTATTCGGCGTAACAGAGCTTCTTAAAGATGTTTTCGTTGCCGTCGCGGTAATCCTGCGGCGACTGCACCACGGCGATCTGCGGATCACTGAAGTGCGGCACCATGTACTTCAGCCAGTTTCTTTCGACGCAGTAGTCGGCGTCGATCACCGCCACCACTTCGGCGTCCGCGGCGGTGTGCGGCAGGATGTAGTTCAGCGCGCCGCCCTTGAAGCCGGCAATCGGTGCCACGTGAAAGAAGCGAAAGCGTGGGCCCAACACCTCGCAGTAAGCTTGCACCGGTTGCCACACCGCCGGATCTTTAGTGTTGTTGTCGATGATGATGACTTCATAATCGGGGTAATCCAGGGCGGCGAGGGCGTCGAGCGTCTGTTTGACCATCTCCGGCGGCTCGTTGTAACAGGGCACGTGGATCGACACCTTGGGGCGGTAGGCGCTGTCGCACACCACCGATTTGAAGGGGCGGCGGCGGGCATGCGTCCAGGCAGTTTCTGCCAGTTCATGGGCCTCGGTGAGCAGCACGATAAACACACCAAAGGCGCCGATGCCCAGCAGCAGGCCAACCAAGATACTGAACCAGGTGCTGTATTGCTGGCTGTAGTCATAGCCGATCCACACCAGGGCGGAGCCGCCGGCGAAAGCGACAACCGTCAGGAAGGTGCGGCCGCGCTGGCGCAGGGCGCTGCCATCGATCAGCATTAACGCCAGGCTGAGCAGCGCCAGCACCACCGAGCCAATGGCCAGCAGACGCCATTGCGGAATCGCTACCACCGGGCCCTCGAAGGCGAACTTGGCTTGGCGCTGAAGGTTGTATACACCCCAATAGGCTCCCACCGCGCCTTCATCGCTGGCCTTCCATGGTTGATCGAAGGCTTCGATGACGAAGTAGTTGTAGCCCTTGGCGTTCAGCGTATTGACCAGGGTGCGCAGGTAGATAGCCTGGTCGGCCTGGGAAGCATCTGCACCGCCGCGCATGCGGCCGTTACTTGGCCAGCCCACTTCCGAGAGCAACAGGGGCTTTTTCGGAAAGAGTTTTTTTAAGTCTTTGGCGCGTTCGAGGACGAACTCGGTGGAGTCCTCCATCGGCACGAATTCCCAATAGGGCAGCACGTGGGCGGCGATCAAGTCGACGTGCGCGGCCAGTTCGGGGTGGTCCTGCCAGATGTGCCACTGCTCGGAAGTGGTCACTGGTACCTTGACTGCCGCACGCACGCGGTCGATGTAGGCAATCAGATTATCCGGTGTCACTTCAGCGCGGAACAGGGCTTCGTTACCGACCACCACGCGCACCACGCTGCGTGAGTTGTTGGCAATCTCGATGGCTTTGGCGATTTCCCGCTCATTGCGTTCCAGGTCTGGGCTAATCCAGATGCCCAGGGTGACGCGCAGGCCGAATTCTTCAGCCAGCAGGGGGATATTGCCCAGTGGGCCGTCGACCGAGTAGGTGCGGATGTTGTCGGTCTGTGTGCTCAGCAGTTCCAGGTCCGCACGCATCTGTGCATCGCTGGGGTAGGTGTCCTGCTGTGGGTTCTGCCCGGCGCGGAAGGGCGAGAAGGAGAAACCGGCGATCTGTTCCGGCCAGTCTGGAGCGGTTACCGGGCGGTTGTACAGCGCCCAGATACCGGTAAACACGGCAGCAATTGCCAGGAACATGACCAGGTTCAGTCCAAACTTACGCGAAGGCATAGTGTGCAGGTCCAGCGAAGAGACAATAAAAAGCGACGAGCGTCGGGTGGCGCATCCTACGCCGCCATTGGGCTGTATAGCTAGGGCATGTTGAAGAGGCGACAGCAGGAGTTGCAGGTTTTTCGCGTGGCTATATGCCACTGCTGTTCATCGGTTGGACCGCACCCGCGTCACCAGTGCTTGGGTGCAGCCCGCAGGCTACCTATAATGCCTACCGCCTGTGGTTTACGAGAGAGAAGAATGCCTGTGGATGAACAACGCTTTGCCGGAATTTCTCGCCTATATGGCCGCTTAGGTGCCGAACGGCTGGCGGCAGCGCAT
>JAGGNC010000111.1 GCA_017886405.1 Pseudomonas sp.
CCCCCGCCGGCCTGGCTGCCCGACCAGACGCCACGCGACTGCGGCTTCATCTGCGCGGCTGTCGGCAGTGGCGCGAAACGCTGAGTGGGATCTTCTGGCATTACATAGGGGTAATCGGCGTCGCTAACCCAAGGCTGCGAATCCAGCGGCAGGCGGTAGCCCATCGCCGAATCGCCTTGAATCAGCCGGCAATGCTGGTCGCGCAAGAACCAGCTGCCACTCTGCCAGCCCGGCTGTTTGGCATGCCGGGCAAGGGGCAGAATATAGCCGACCACCGTGTCCAGCCCCTGCTCGAAGACCTTGCGTAAACGCTCTCGCTCCAGCGGATCAGCCAAGCGCGCGTCTTGCGGCGTGACGTTGACCGGCAGTTTGCGTTCGCGCCACAGGTAATAGAAGCGGTCCTCATACGCCGGTACGCAATATTGACTGTCCACCCCCAGCCGTTCGGTAAGCAGGCTGAGAAAGTCAGCGGCCTTGGCCGCATCAACGCCATAGTCTTGTTGCTCATCGGCATACAGCGCCGGGTTTTGCCACAGCGGCTCGCCATCACGGCGCCAGTAGGCATTGAGTGACCAGCGCGGTAACTGCTCACCGGGGTACCACTTACCCTGGCCGACGTGCATCAACGCCTGCGGGGCGTAGTGGTCGCGCAGGCGGTGGAACAGGTCGGTAGCCAGGCGGCGTTTGTTCGGCCCTAGGGCGGCGGTATTCCATTCCGGATCATCGGGGTAATCCAGCGCAACAAAGGTCGGCTCACCGCCCATGGTCAGGCGCACATCTTGAGCCTGCAGGTCCTTATCAATCTTCTGCCCCAGGTCGACAATCGCTTGCCACTGGGTATCGCTATACGGCTTGGTGACCCGCGGCGCTTCCCAGATGCGCTCTACCCACATTGCATGGCTGAATTCGCACTCGCTCTCATCCACGCCGCCGCTGATTGGCGCCGCCGAGGATGGTTCTGGGCTGCAGGCCAGCGGGATGTGGCCTTCACCGGCGAACAGACCGCTGGTGGGATCGAGGCCGATCCAACCGGCACCCGGCAGGTAAACCTCGCACCAGGCGTGCAGGTCGGTGAAATCCACCGCGGTACCGGACGGGCCATCGAGCGATTTCAGATCCGCGGTGAGCTGAATCAGGTAGCCGGAAACAAAACGCGCCGCCAAGCCCAAGTGACGGAACAACTGCACCAGCAGCCAGGCCGAATCACGGCAGGAGCCGGAGCCTTTGTGCAGGCTTTGCTCCGGGGTCTGCACGCCAGGTTCCAAACGGACTAGGTAGCTGATGTCAGTCGACAAGCGCTGATTCAGCGCCACCAAGAAGTCCACGCTCGGCAGCGGCGTTAGCTCGATGCTCGCCAGGTACTTGTCGAACAGCTCGCCCGCCGCCAGTTTCACCAGGTAGGGTGCCAGCTCAAGCTGCTCGCCTGCGGTGTAGGCGAAGGGGATTTTCTCGGCGTAGGGTTCGAGGAAAAAATCGAAGGGGTTAAACACCGCCATTTCGGCGACCAGATCGACCTCGATCTTCAGCTCGCGGGTTTTCTCGGGGAACACCAGGCGCGCCAGGTAGTTGCCCTGAGGATCCTGCTGCCAATTGATGAAATGTTCAGCCGGCTCGACCTTTAATGCATAGGACAACACGCGGGTGCGGCTATGGGGGGCCGGTCGCAGGCGCACAACCTGCGGGCCAAGGTTGACGGCGCGGTCGTAACGGTAGTGGCTGATATGATGCAAGGCGATATGAATCGACACCGTGTGCCTCCTGCGAGCCTGGGCGATAAGCCATTTGGCGCAAGACTTATGCCAGCGCCTCAGGCCAGACCTGCTAAGGCCTGCAGCTGCACGCGCACACCAGCATGCACCACAAAAGAGCTAAGCATGCCCCACACTTTGCGCAGCGCACGAAAACAGGTCGCGCACTCATTAGCGCGGTGGTAACCCTTGATAAGCGGCGCATCAAGGGCCAGTTGAATGGGCGGGTCTTTCTGCATAATTAGCTTAGCCACCGGGATCGACTCTTCGCCACAGGCGTCGAGCAGGAGGACCTGGGCCCGCGTGGAAACGGGGCAAAGCGCATGGCAATCTGCAGTGTTGTTCTTTCATAAGCTGAACGATGGAGCCCAGCCATTCGCAAACCAAATCCTCACCAGGACCGCCGCTAGCCTCCCAACAACAGCCCGCCTACGCAGAGCGCCACGCATCCGTTACCATCACGGGCAATTAAGCGAAGAGATCCGGCATGTATATCTATCGATTGGTGCTGATTCTTGTGGTGGGGATCTACCTATTTTCCCCAGCCATCATGGACTGGTGGATTGAGCCCAACGGGGCCTGGTACCGGCCCTATCTGCTTTGGCTGATTCTGATCGTGGTGACCTTCATCCTGCAGAGCCAGCAAGATGCTGATGAACTCTGAGCCACTGCGGCGCGCCCCAATGCCTGCTTTTTTTCTACTCGCCGAGCCAACGTAATGCTGACGAGCTTTAGCCTGAGCCAGCTGATCCTGATCAGCGCGGCCTACCTACTTATCCTGTTCGGCGTTGCCTGGATCAGTGAACACGGCCTGATTCCACGCTGGGTGATTCGTCACCCACTGACCTACACCCTGTCGCTCGGCGTTTATGCCAGTGCCTGGACCTTCTATGGCACGGTGGGCTTGGCCTACCAATATGGCTATGGTTTTCTCGCCAGCTACCTGGGCGTGTCTGGCGCCTTTCTGCTGGCACCGGTACTGCTCTACCCCATCCTGAAGATTACCCGCACCTACCAGCTGTCATCACTGGCTGACCTGTTCGCCTTCCGCTTTCGCAGCACGTGGGCCGGCGCAATCAGCACGGTATTTATGCTGGTTGGCGTGCTGCCCTTGCTGGCGCTGCAGATCCAGGCAGTGGCGGACTCCATCGGCATCCTCACCCGCGAGCCGGTGCAGGAGCGCATGGCGCTGGCTTATTGTGGGCTGATCATCGTGTTCACGATTCTCTTCGGCGCGCGGCACATCTCAACACGTGAGAAGCATCAAGGCCTGGTATTCGCCATCGCCTTCGAGTCGGTGGTCAAACTGCTGGCGGTGAGCATCATTGGTCTGTACGCCTTGTACGGCGTGTTTGACGGCCCACAAGACTTGCAGTCCTGGCTGACGCAGAACCAGGCCTCGCTGACCAGTCTGCATACGCCCTTGCAGGAAGGCCCTTGGCGCACGCTGCTGCTGGTGTTCTTCGCCTCGGCCATCGTGATGCCGCACATGTATCACATGACCTTTACCGAGAACCTCAACCCGCGCGCGATCGTCAGCGCCAGCTGGGGCTTGCCGCTATTTCTGCTGCTGATGAGCCTGACGGTGCCACTGATCCTTTGGGCTGGGCTAAAGCTTGGTGCCGCAACCAACCCGGAATACTTCACCCTCGGTGTCGGCATAGCCGTTAATAGCCCGACCCTGGCATTGATTGCCTATGTCGGCGGCCTGTCGGCGTCCAGTGGACTGATCATCGTCACCACCTTGGCACTCTCCGGCATGGTGCTCAACCATGTGGTGCTGCCGCTTTATCAACCACCGTCAGAGGGCAATATCTACCGCTGGCTGAAGTGGACCCGCCGCGCCTTGATCGTGC
The DNA here is from genome assembly GCA_017886405.1 of Pseudomonas sp. Lineage (GTDB taxonomy): Bacteria > Pseudomonadota > Gammaproteobacteria > Pseudomonadales > Pseudomonadaceae > Aquipseudomonas. The sequence goes on from JAGGNC010000111.1 coordinate 3,605, forward strand.
TAGTCATCATGGCGGGCTACGGTTTTTATCTATTACTCGGGGCCGAACAAGACCTGGCCAACCTCGGTATCGTCGCCTTCGTCGCCACCCTGCAGTTCCTTCCAGGTGTGCTCGCGGTGCTGTATTGGCCGGCCGCCAACTGTAAAGGCTTTATAACCGGGCTGCTGGTGGGTATCGGCGTGTGGGTGGTGAGCATGCTGTTGCCGATGCTCGGCAACCTGCAAGGGCTTTACCTGCCCTGGTTCAACGTCGTCTATGTCCTCGATGACAGCAGCTGGCACATGGCGGCCATCGCGTCGCTGGCCGCGAACGTGCTGATGTTCACCCTGGTGTCACTGTTTACCGAAGCCAGCCCTGAAGAAAACAGTGCCGCTGAAGCCTGCGCCGTGGATAACGTGCGCCGCCCACAACGGCGTGAACTGCTGGCCACCTCGCCGCAGGAGTTTGCCACACAACTGGCCAAGCCCTTGGGCGCGAAAACCGCCCAGCATGAAATCGAACAGGCGCTACGCGATCTGCACTTACCGTTCGATGAGGGCCGCCCCTATGCCTTGCGTCGTCTGCGTGATCGCATCGAGGCCAACCTCTCCGGGCTGATGGGCCCCAGCGTGGCCCAGGATATCGTCGAGACCTTCCTGCCCTATAAAGCTGGCAGCGACACCTACGTCAGCGAAGACATCCACTTTATTGAGAATCGCCTGGAGGACTACCACTCACGCCTCACCGGCCTCGCCGCTGAGCTCGACACCCTGCGCCGCTACCACCGCCAGACCCTGCAGGAATTGCCCATGGGCGTCTGCTCACTGGCCAAGGATCAGGAGATCCTGATGTGGAACAAAGCCATGGAAGAACTCACCGAAATCTCAGCTCTGCGTGTCGTCGGCTCACGCCTGTCCACCCTGAGCGAGCCATGGCGCGGCCTGCTGCAGAACTTTATCGAGCTACCGGACGAGCATTTGCACAAAAAAAGCCTGGCCCTGGACGGCCAGACCCGCTGGCTCAACCTGCACAAAGCCGCCATTGACAAGCCATTGGCCCCAGGCAACAGCGGCCTAGTGCTGCTGGTTGAAGACCTCACCGAAACCCAGATGCTTGAAGATAAGCTGATCCATTCCGAGCGCCTGGCTTCGATCGGTCGCCTGGCCGCTGGGGTGGCCCACGAAATCGGTAACCCCATCACCGGCATCGCTTGCTTGGCGCAGAACCTTCGCGAAGAACGCGACGGCGACGACGAACTGACCGAGATCAGCGAACAGATCATTGAGCAGACCAAGCGCGTATCACGCATCGTCCAATCGCTGATGAGCTTTGCCCATTCCGGCAGTCACCAGCATAGCGAAGAGCCGGTTTGCCTGGCCCAAGTCGCACAGGACGCCATCGCGCTGCTGGCCCTCAACCGCCGCAGCGTCGAGGTAGAGTTCTTCAACCTCTGCGATTCCGACCACTGGGTAGTGGGTGACCCACAGCGCCTGGCTCAAGTGCTGATAAATCTGCTGTCCAATGCGCGCGATGCCTCCCCACCAGGCAGCGCGATCCGGGTCAAAAGTGAAGCGTTCGAGCACACCGTCGACCTGATCGTAGAGGACGAAGGCAGCGGCATTCCCAAAGCCATCATCGACCGTTTATTCGAACCTTTCTTCACCACCAAGGACCCGGGCAAAGGGACGGGGCTGGGCCTTGCACTGGTCTATTCGATCGTGGAAGAGCATTATGGACAGATAAGAATCGACAGCCCGGCCGACCCTCAGCTTCAACGCGGCACCCGCATCCGGGTCAGCTTGCCGAGGCATGTCGAGGCGACGTCCATAGCGACTTAAACCAGCTAACAGTGAGCATGCCTGCCAGGCCCTTAGCCCAGCGGCGTGCCCCGAGACCGTCGAGAGACCTAATTGATGCCTCATATTTTGATCGTCGAAGACGAAACCATCATCCGCTCTGCCTTGCGTCGCCTACTGGAACGCAACCAATACGAAGTCAGCGAAGCTGGCTCGGTACAAGAAGCACAAGAACGCTTCAGTATTCCCAGCTTCGACCTGATCATCAGTGATCTGCGTCTACCCGGCGCGCCGGGCACCGAACTGATCAAGCTCGGCCAGGGCGCCCCAGTACTGATCATGACCAGCTACGCCAGCCTGCGCTCGGCGGTCGACTCGATGAAAATGGGGGCGGTGGATTACATCGCTAAACCCTTCGATCATGACGAAATGCTTCAGGCCGTGGCCCGTATTCTGCGTGATCACCAGCACGCCAAAAGCGCCCCATCCCCCGCAGCGGTCGGTGCAAAATCAGGCGCCGACAAGGTGGTCGACAACAGCAACGGCGAGATCGGTATCATCGGCTCCTGCCCGGCCATGCAGGAGATGTACAGCAAGATCCGCAAGGTGGCACCCACCGATTCCAACGTACTGATTCAGGGCGAATCGGGTACCGGCAAAGAGCTGGTAGCCCGCGCGTTGCACAACCTCTCGCGCCGCGCTAAGGCCCCGCTGATTTCGGTGAACTGCGCAGCTATTCCGGAATCGCTGATTGAGTCCGAACTGTTCGGCCACGAGAAAGGTGCCTTTACGGGTGCCAGTGCGGGTCGTGCCGGCTTGGTGGAAGCAGCCGACGGCGGCTCGCTGTTCCTCGACGAAATCGGCGAACTGCCCCTAGAAGCCCAAGCGCGTTTGCTGCGTGTGCTGCAGGAAGGCGAAATCCGCCGTGTCGGCTCGGTGCAGTCGCAGAAGGTCGATGTACGCGTAATCGCCGCGACTCACCGCGACCTAAAAGCCCTGTCAAAGATTGGTCAGTTCCGCGAAGACTTGTACTACCGCCTGCATGTGATCGCCCTGAAACTTCCGCCGCTGCGAGAGCGTGGTGCCGACGTGATCGAAATCGCCCGCGCCTTCCTGATTCGCCAGAGCACACGCCAAGGCCGTCTCGACCTGAGCTTTGCCGCCGATGCCGAACAGGCCATCCGCCATTACCCCTGGCCGGGCAACGTACGCGAACTGGAGAATGCGATTGAGCGCGCGGTGATTCTCTGCGAAGGCAAGAGCATTTCCGCCGAACTGTTGGGCATCGATATCGAGCTAGATGACCTTGAGGACGACTTTACCGGTCTGCCCGCCCACAGCAGCGGCCTGGGGCGCGAACCCAGCGAACCGACCGAAGACTTGTCATTGGAAGACTACTTCCAGCACTTCGTTCTGGAGCATCAGGATCATATGACCGAGACCGAACTGGCACGCAAACTCGGCATCAGCCGCAAATGCTTATGGGAACGCCGCCAGCGACTGGGCATTCCGCGCCGCAAATCATCAGGCGCAACCGCAGGCTAGAGCGCTGCGCCATGGCTACAGATGAAAGTACAAGAGATTCCACAGCCTGTTACCCCACTCAACAATTAGTAACAAAGCCGGGTCTTATGGTAACGAGAACCCGGCTTTTTTATGCCCCACCATTACCCAACAAAACACTCAAGCTATTGTTTTATAAGGATTTATAAAAACTGGCACGGGTTCTGCTTTACTACTTGCACAACAAAAATAAAAAGCATGCCCCTACATAATAAAAATAAAACACATCGACTCCAGCACAATAAAAACAACACGGCGGAGGCGCAATAAACTGATTCTTTTGGAAATGAATTGCCTTTGGGGCTTGCCCCAAAACTAGGCGGAGAACAATAAAACTGCCACAAGGCAGCGCCGGTACTGGTTGGATCACAATGTGATCATGGTAGCGTCAGCATCCAAAGTAATCCGTTTCTCTTAATTCCCGACTTGGGAAGTTTTCGAAAAGTCATTGACTGGATGGAACGGGTAAATCAATAAAAATAATAAGCCCGCCATAATAATAAAAAAACATACGCAGCACTTTGGGGGGGAGCCTTGGCTCCCCCAGTAGCTTTAAACTCCCCGCCCCAACAATCTCCCGCCGCTTAATTTATTAAACTCAGAATCAATGCCCTCAGGCTGTCGTATCTCATTGCTCGTTGCGAGAGAGAGTCCGGCAGGACCGAGGTGGTTTTCCCGACTTTTGCGGATATTGGCCTGCCCTTTATCGAGAAAACCCGAGAACGATGAACAAGTCCGGCTTTTCCGCAGTAGAGCAGCATTAAATTCGACAGGCTGCTAAAATCCGCATCATTCCTGCGGCCGGCATATACTCTGGCCAGTCATTTAGTCAAACAGTGCCTCCCATGCTGAAAAAGCTGTTCAAGTCCTTTCGTACCCCCATCCGCCGCGGCAACCACGCGCTCAGCACACCCGAAGTGCTGAGCAGCAGCCAGCATCCTATAGAGCGCGGTGAAATCAGCCGCTACGCCACCAGTGTGGTTGAGCGACTGCAACAAGCCGGCTACCAGGCCTATTTGGTTGGCGGGTGCGTGCGTGACTTGCTGCTCGATATCGAGCCCAAAGATTTCGACGTGGCCACCAGCGCCACCCCGGAGCAAGTGCGTGCTGAGTTCCGCAATGCTCGGGTAATCGGTCGTCGCTTCAAGCTGGTGCACGTGCATTTCGGCCGTGAAATCATCGAGACGGCGACCTTCCGCGCCAATCATCCCGAGGGCGATGAGGAAGAGAACAACAACCTGTCTTCGCGCAACGAGAGCGGCCGGATCCTGCGCGATAACGTCTATGGCAGCCTGGAAGACGACGCCCAGCGCCGCGATTTCACCATCAATGCGCTGTATTACGACCCTGTCACCGAGCGCATTCTCGATTACGCCAATGGCGTGCACGACATCCGCAATCATCTGATCCGCCTGATCGGCGATCCGACCCAGCGTTACCAAGAAGACCCGGTGCGCATGCTGCGCGCGGTACGATTCGCCGCCAAGCTGGATTTCGACATCGAAAAACACAGCGCCGCGCCGATTTATAAACTGGCCTCGCTGCTCGGCGGAGTCCCCGCTGCGCGCCTGTTCGATGAAGTACTCAAGCTGTTCCTGGCCGGTTATGCGGTCTACACGTACGAGCTACTGGTCGACTACGGCCTGTTCGGCCAACTGTTCCCGGCCAGCGCCGAAGCGCTGAAACTCAACCCGGACTACACCGACCAATTGATCCGCAATGCGCTCGACAGCACCGACTTGCGCATCCAACAGGGCAAGAGCGTCACCCCGGCTTTCCTTTTCGCGGCATTGCTCTGGCCTGCTCTGCCGGCCCGCGTGGTCAAACTGCAGGATCGTGGCATGCCACCGATTCCAGCGATGCAGGAAGCGGCCCACGAACTGATTAGTGAGCAGTGCCAGCGCATCGCGGTACCCAAGCGCTTCACTATGCCGATCCGTGAAATCTGGGATATGCAGGAACGCCTGCCACGTCGCAGCGGCAAACGTGCCGACACGCTGCTGGAAAGCTCACGCTTCCGCGCCGGTTACGACTTTCTCCTCCTGCGCGAAAGTGCAGGCGAGGAAACTGGCGGTCTGGGCGACTGGTGGACGCGTTATCAGGACGTCAGTGATAGCGAGCGTCGCAACATGATCAGCGACCTCAGCAGTAAGGATGATGCGTCCGGTGCGCCACGCAAGCGCAAACGCAGCAACAACAAACGCAAACGCGGCCCTGCCAGTGACGCAGCCAGCCCCACCACAGGTGAATGATGGAGCGCGTGTATATCGGCCTGGGCAGTAACTTGGCCACACCGCTCGCCCAATTGCGCAGCGCACTGGCCTCCCTGGCTGCGCTGCCACACAGCAACTTGATCGCCCGATCGTCCTTTTATGCCAGTGACCCGCTGGGTCCTGCGGATCAACCGCGCTACGTCAATGCCGTGGCCGCACTGGACACCGCGCTCAGCCCTCTGGCGCTCCTTGATAGGCTGCAAACCATCGAGCTGGAACAAGGCCGCACCCGCAAGGCCGAGCGCTGGGGGCCACGCACCCTTGACTTGGATATCCTGCTGTTTGGCAACCAGAAAGTAGATATAGCCCGCCTGACCGTGCCGCATTACCACATGCATGCCCGTGCATTTGTGCTCTACCCGCTGGCCGAAATCGTCCCAGAACTGCATCTGCCCGATGGCCGCACCTTGAGTGAACTGCTAAGTGCCTGCCCTTTTGAAGGCTTGCAGCGTCTCGCAGAAGCTGCGCCTGAATGAATACCGAGCCACTTCGACTACCAGGTCACGCATCGCCTAGCGCGCTAACCTCAACCGCAGGCCGGCAGTCTGGGCGTAACGCCAGTAACAAGCCGGTAACACCTGCAATTGACTTCGAGCCCCCCCATCAGGACTATAGGCGTCCCGTTGCCCCGCACCGGTGCAATTTGCGGCCAATGCAGGCCAACTTGAAGCAGCACAACTGCTGACTGAACGCCTGAGTGAGGACAGTTTTCATGCCTGATGTAACCCTGACCACCCTGCAAAGCCTCAAGCAGAGCGGCGAGAAAATCGCCATGCTGACCTGCTATGACGCCACATTCGCTCAGACGGCCTGCCAGGCCGGTGTCGATGTGCTGCTGGTGGGCGACTCCCTCGGCATGGTCTTACAAGGCCATGACAGCACGCTACCCGTGACGATCGCCGACATGGCGTATCACACCGCCTGCGTTAAACATGGCAACCAAGGTGCGCTGATCCTCGCTGACATGCCCTTCATGGCCTACGCTACGATTGAACAGACGCTGAACAACTGCGCCGCACTGATGCAAGCCGGCGCGCATATGGTCAAGCTGGAAGGTGCCGCCTGGCTGGCAGAGCCGATTCGCCAACTGGCCGAGCGCGGCGTGCCGGTGTGCGCCCACTTAGGCTTGACACCACAAGCGGTGAATATCCTCGGCGGCTACAAAGTACAAGGCCGACAAGAGGCTCAGGCTCGGCAAATGCGTGCCGACGCCATGACGCTGGAACAGGCCGGTGCGGCCATGCTGCTGCTTGAATGCGTACCCAGTGAACTGGCCGCAGAAATCAGCCAGGCAGTGAAGATACCGGTCATCGGCATCGGTGCAGGCTCCGCAACCGACGGCCAGGTACTGGTGCTTCACGACGTGCTCGGCTTGTCCTTGGGCGGCCGCTCACCGAAGTTCGTGAAGAACTTTATGGCCGGCCAGAGCAGCATTCAACAGGCCATCAGCGCCTACGTCAAAGCGGTTAAAGATCACAGTTTCCCAGCAGCCGAGCACGGATTTTCCGCATGAAAACAGTTAAAAGCGTGCGCGATTTACGCGCCGCCGTTGCCGAGGCCCGCGCCGAAGGCAAACAGATCTGCCTGGTGCCAACCATGGGCAACCTCCATGCAGGTCATGCCGCACTAGTGGCGAAAGCTGCCCAACGCACTGACTTCGTGGTCGCCAGCATTTTCGTCAATCCACTGCAGTTCGGCCCCAGCGAAGACCTAGACACCTACCCGCGAACTCTGCTCGCCGACCAGGAAAAGCTCTTCGAAGCCGGGTGCAACCTGCTCTTTACCCCTGATGTCGAGGAGATGTACCCAAACGGTCTGGACGGTCAGACCCGGGTCAGAGTTGCCGGTGTTTCCGAAGGCCTATGCGGGGCCAGCCGCCCTGGGCATTTCGAAGGCGTGGCCACGGCGGTGAGCAAGCTGTTCAACATGGTGCAGCCGGACCTAGCCATTTTTGGCCAGAAGGATTATCAGCAACTGGCGGTGATCCGCACCCTGGTGCGTGATCTGAACATGCCGATCCAGATCATCGGCGAGCAGACCGTGCGCGCCGACGATGGCCTGGCACTGTCGTCACGTAACGGCTATCTGACCCCTGAGCAGCGTGCCGCAGCCCCGTTGCTGTATCGCACACTCAAGGAAATAGCCGCTGCTGTTCAGGCAGGCGAGCGCGACTACGCCAAACTGATTGCTGCCGCTCAAGAGCAGCATAGCGCCGCAGGCTTTCGTCCTGACTATCTGGAAATACGCGAGTCGAACAGCCTGCGCCCGGCACAGACCGATGATCATCAGCTGGTGATTCTGGTCGCCGCCTTTATCGGCAATACGCGGTTGATCGACAACCTGGTGGTTGACCTCAATACGCCAGGCTAGGCAATAAAGGCGGCGCAGGTTGCCTGCCCCCCGCACCTGCCAGTTACACTTAAGGCCCGGATCAATCCGGGCTTTTTACATTTATGCCATACCCAAGGACAAGGAACACACCCCAATGGCCTACTTCCAGCACCCGCATGACGTGACCAACCTGCCCGCCTGGCAGGCTCTGCGCGAGCACCGCAAGCAGATGAGCGTCTTCAGCATGCGCGAGGCCTTTGCCGGCGATCCGCAGCGATTTAAGCGTTTCTCATTAAGCAGCTGCGGCCTAATGCTGGATTACTCGAAGAATTTGATCGACGACAAGGCATTGCAACTGTTGATGCAACTGGCCGAAGAGTGCCAGCTGCCAGCGTCCATTGAAGCGTTATTCAACGGTGAAAAGGTCAATGCCTCCGAAGGGCGTGCTGCATTGCACACGGCGCTGCGCAGCCCGATTGGCCGGACCTTGAAACTCAATGGCGTGGACCTGATTCCCGAAGTGCATCGCGTATTGCATCAGATGACCGAACTGGTCGGTCGTATTCATAGCGGCCTGTGGCGGGGTTACAGCGATAAGCCGATCACCGACGTGGTGAATATCGGCATCGGTGGCTCATTCCTCGGCCCACAGCTGGTTTCCGAAGCGCTGCGCCCTTTTACCCAGCGCGGCGTGCGCTGCCATTACCTGGCCAATATCGACGGCAGCGAGTTCCGTGAACTGACCGCGCGTTTGGACGCCGAAACGACGCTGTTTATCGTCTCGTCGAAATCATTTAGCACCTTGGAAACCCTGAAAAACGCGTTGGCGGCGCGCGACTGGTACCTAGCGCTGGGCGGCCCGGAAGTCGAGTTGCACAAGCACTTTATTGCGGTAACCAGCAACCAGGCCGCGGCCATCGAGTTCGGCATCAAAGCGGAAAATATTTTCCCGATGTGGGACTGGGTCGGCGGCCGATACTCGCTGTGGTCAGCCATTGGCCTGCCCATCGCGCTGGCCATTGGCATCTCCAACTTTAAGGAGCTGCTGGCCGGCGCCTATGCCATGGACAAGCACTTCACTCAGGCCCCACTGGCAGAGAACATGCCGGTGCTGATGGCCCTGCTGGGCATCTGGTATGGCAATTTCTGGGGGGCGAAAAGCCAGGTAATCCTGCCCTACGACCACTACCTGCGAAACTTCACCAAGCACCTGCAACAACTGGATATGGAGTCCAACGGCAAGTCGGTGCGCCAAGACGGCAGCCCGGTGGATTTCAGCACCGGCCCAGTGATTTGGGGTGGCGTGGGCTGTAATGGTCAACATGCCTACCACCAGTTGCTGCACCAAGGCACCGAGCTGATTCCCGCAGACTTTATCGTCCCGGTCAACAGCTTCAGCCCGCTGGCCGATCATCACCAGTGGTTGTTCGCCAACTGCCTGTCGCAGAGCCAAGCCCTGATGCAAGGCAAGACCCACGCTGAAGCTGAAGCCGAACTGCGCGGCAAAGGCTTGGATGAAGATGAAGTTCAGCGGCTGGCACCGCACAAGGTGATTGCCGGCAACCGACCGAGCAATATTTTGGTACTCAACCGCATCGCCCCCTTCAATCTCGGCGCTCTGGTGGCGCTGTATGAGCACAAGGTGTTTGTGCAAAGCGCTATCTGGGGTACCAACGCTTTCGATCAGTGGGGCGTGGAGCTGGGCAAGGAAATGGGCCAAGGGGTTTACCAGCGCCTGACTGGGCAACTTGATACGCCAGCCAGCGACGCCTCGACCGAAGGCCTGATTCAGCATTTCCGCGAGCGCCATCGCGGCTGAGCCAGCACATCAGCCAAAGCCCGGCATGGATGCACCGGGCTAGCACTTGAAGCAAGCACCCGCTTGGGTGCACCCTTGTTGTTATCGCGAACACACAACAAGGATCCGTCATGTTCGACATTACCCACCACCCGGTTGCCGATGCCGTGCGCCAACACGCCCATCTGGACAACGACGAGTACCTGCGTCTCTACCAGCAATCAGTCGAGCAGCCCGAGACGTTCTGGGCCGAGCAGGCCAAGCAGTTCCTCGACTGGTCCAAGCCTTGGGACAGTGTGCAGCAGGGCGACCTGCTCAGCGGCGAGGGCTCCTGGTTCAAGGGCGGCCAGTTGAATGTCAGCTACAACTGCATCGACCGTCACCTGGCCACGCGTGGCGAGCAAATCGCGCTGATCTGGGAAGGCGACAATCCCAGCGAGTCGGCGCACATCACCTACAAAAAGCTGCACCACAACGTCAGTCGCCTGGCCAACGTGCTGAAAAGCCGTGGCGTGAAAAAGGGCGACCGGGTGTGCATCTACATGCCGATGATCCCCGAAGCCACTTACGCCATGCTCGCCTGCACGCGCATCGGCGCGGTGCATTCGGTGGTATTTGGCGGCTTCTCGCCCGACGCCCTGCGCGATCGTATTCTGGACTGCGACTGCCATACGGTGATTACCGCCGATGAAGGCGTGCGCGGCGGCAAGTACGTGGCACTCAAGACCAATGTCGACAAAGCCCTGCAGAACTGCCCGAAGGTCAGCACCGTGGTGGTGGTCGAGCGCACCCAAGGCGAGATCGACTGGGTCGAAGGCCGTGACATCTGGTACCACCAGGCCCTAAGCGAGGCGGCCAGCGATTGCCCGCCGGAACCGATGGATGCCGAGGATCCGCTGTTTATCCTTTACACCTCAGGCTCCACCGGTAAACCCAAAGGCGTGTTGCACAGCACCGGCGGCTACCTGCTGATGGCAGCCATGACCCATAAGTACGTGTTCGACTACCACGAAGGCGATATTTACTGGTGCACCGCCGATGTCGGCTGGGTCACCGGGCACAGCTACATCGTCTACGGCCCTCTGGCCAATGGTGCCACCAGCCTAGTGTTCGAAGGCGTACCGAACTACCCGGATGCGTCGCGTTTCTGGCAGGTCATCGACAAGCATCAGGTGAATATTTTCTACACCGCCCCAACAGCCCTGCGGGCGCTGATGCGTGAAGGTGAAGGGCCGGTCAAGGCCACTTCGCGCAGCAGCCTGCGCCTGCTCGGCAGCGTTGGCGAGCCGATCAATCCGGAAGCCTGGGAGTGGTATTACAACGTGGTCGGCGAGCGCCGCTGCCCGATTGTCGACACCTGGTGGCAGACCGAAACCGGCGCGATCCTGATCACCCCACTGCCCGGCGCGACCGACCTCAAGCCAGGCTCGGCGACCCGACCGTTCTTCGGCGTCCAACCAGTGTTGCTCGATGAGCAAGGCAAGGAAATCGACGGCCCAGGCTCTGGCGTACTGGCGATCAAGGAAAGCTGGCCGAGTCAGATCCGCAGCGTCTACGGCGATCATCAGCGGATGATCGACACCTACCTAAAGCCTTATCCTGGTTATTACTTCAGCGGCGACGGCGCGCGACGTGACGAGGACGGTTACTACTGGATCACCGGCCGCGTGGATGATGTGATCAACGTCTCCGGTCACCGTATCGGCACCGCCGAGGTGGAAAGCGCCTTGGTGCTGCACGACGCCGTCGCCGAAGCCGCCGTGGTCGGCTACCCGCATGACATCAAGGGACAGGGTATCTACGCCTTCGTCACGCCCATGAACGGCGTGGAGGTCAGCGATGCCCTGAAGCAGGAGCTGCTCGCGCTAGTTGGTAAAGAGATCGGCAGCTTCGCCAAACCCGAGCTAATCCAGTGGGCGCCCGGCCTGCCGAAAACCCGCTCAGGCAAGATCATGCGGCGCATCCTGCGCAAGATCGCCTGCAACGAGCTGGAAAACATGGGCGACACCTCAACCCTGGCCGACCCCAGCGTGGTGGATGAACTCACCGATCAGCGCCTGAACCGCTGAGTCGCGCCAGCCTGTGCGCGACTGACAAGACGCTCACAGGCTGGCCGCAGGCCGAGTCTATGTGCAACCATAGCGACCTTTCGC
>JAGGNC010000225.1 GCA_017886405.1 Pseudomonas sp.
GTGCTGCCGCGGTTTGCTGGGAGCAAGATTGTCAGCTTTAAGGATGTTGCCGATCAGGAACGCATCTACCCGCAAGGATCAATCCGGCGCATCAGTGGCACCTTGCGCTACGAGGGTGAAGTGGCCGCTCGGGGCCAATTGACCGCCGTGACGTATGAGTTGCCGGGCACCCATTCGGCCAATGAGGTGTTCGCCAACGCCCGTACCGCGCTGCAAGCCCAGGATGCTGAGCTGCTGTTCTGGTGCGTGGGTCGTGACTGTGGCTCGAGCAGCCTGTGGGCCAACGCGGTATTTGATAATGCCACGCTGACGGGCGCTGATGACGAGCAAACCTATGCATTGTTGCGCTTAGCCGCGCCGCGCCAAGATACCTTGCTGGCGTTGTACAGCATCACTCGTGGCAACAAGCGCGCCTATTTGCATGCTGAAATGTTTGCAGCCAATGCGCCACTGGACGAGATATTGCCCACGCCAGCGACGCTTTTGCGGATACTCAAGAGCACCGGTGAACTGCGCCTGCCTAAACAAGTCGAACCCAGCGTTGCCTGGGTTGAATTACTTGCACGTAGTCTCAGGCTCGACAGCACCTTGCGGGTCAGCATCAGCGGCGCACAGGCTGTCGAATGGCGCAAGGCGTTGATTGAGCAGCGTGTACGTTCCAATCGTATTGAGGTGGATGACACGGACTTCACCGGCGTGCAACTCAAGCTGCTGCGCTAACACGCTACTGGCGGTAATCTTGTCGCGTTAATTTTTCCGGCTCTGCCCTTTGGGTAGAGCCTTTTTCATTGTGCAGGGAGTTGGCAGGATGGCCAATAACGATCGTTTGCTGGTGCAAATACTGCTTCTTGTGCTGTTGGGCGCCAGCTTGTGGGTGTTGGCGCCTTTTTGGTCTGCGCTGTTCTGGGCGGCGGTGTTGTCCTTTGCCAGCTGGCCGGTGATGCGCGTGCTGACGCGCGTGCTCGGCGGTCGCCAGGCGCTGGCCGCAGGTCTACTCACGTTGGTTTGGACCGTGGTGGTTGCGGTACCGCTGGTGATGCTCGGCTTCAACCTAGCGGATCACATCAAGGATGCAACTTTGCTGGTCAAGGGCTTCCAAGTCGAAGGCTTACCACCTGCGCCTACCTGGTTGGCGGGCGTACCGCTGGTAGGTGACCGTCTGGCTGGCTTCTGGCAAACCATCGATCAGCAGGGCGCCGCTTTTTTCGACACGGTGCGACCGTACCTAGGGCAGGTTGGCAACTGGCTGCTGGCGCGCAGTGCGCAGATCGGTGGCGGCATGCTGGAGTTGGCGCTGAGCCTGATCCTGGTGTTCTTTTTCTACCGTGACGGACCACGCCTGGCCGCGTTTGCGCAAAGCCTGTTACAGCGTTTAATTGGTGATCGCGCCGAGCATTACCTAGAGCTGGTTGCGGGTACTGTGCAACGGGTGGTGAACGGGGTGATCGGGACTGCTGTGGCGCAGGCCGTTCTGGCCTGGATCGGCTTCACCATTGCCGGTGTGCCAGCCGCTTTGTTGCTGGGGGCGCTGACCTTCGGTTGCAGCCTGATCATGGTACCGCCACTGATCTGGGGGCCGGCCGTGGCGTGGTTATTTTGGCAGGGCGAGGTCGGCATGGGGGTCTTTCTGCTGATCTGGGGCTTCTTCGTGATCAGCGGTGTCGACAACATCCTCAAGCCTTACCTGATAAGTCGCGGTGGCAACCTGCCGTTGGTGGTGGTGTTGCTCGGGGTATTCGGCGGCATCCTGGCGTTCGGCTTTATGGGGCTGTTCCTCGGTCCCACCCTGTTGGCGGTGGCCTACAGCCTGCTGAGTGACTGGGTTGGCAGTCCCGTTGGGAGCATTCTAGCAAGCGCCAATGAGCCTGCCGATAAGGTCTTGCACAGAGGCGACGAGCACGCAGGGAGCGCCCCGTAAAGGCACTGGCGACACACCAATGAGCTGGCCTGCACTCTGCAGGCCTTTTATTAGCGCTCGCCGCGTTCGTATTTATCCAGGGTATCGCTGGCAATCTGCCGGCCGAGCATGATCAGCTCTGGGGCCTTGTAAAACTCGAAGAAGCGGCACACGCGCTTGGGTACGTTGATCAGGATATCCGGCGGGTAGCCGGCAATTTTGTACTGCGCCAACGAGGTCTGCATCACTTCGAAGCTCTGGTTGATCAGCTCCAGCAATGATCCAGGGCCACTCAGTTCAGCTACCCGCGAGCCACTGGCGGATTTCGGTGCGGCGGGCTGGCTAGCTCGGGCGTTCTGCTGCCAGGGGTTTATAGCCTCGGGCTGCAGCAGGTTGCTATGGTCTTCCAGCATAAGCAGTTCGTCGTCTTCCCCTTGTTTGCGCTTAAACGAAGGCAGGCGCGAGCCAAGTGAACTCATCAACAGATCGAAGCGCCCCTTGAGCGCTGGCGGGCGCTCGATTACCGGCAGTTCGTAGTGCTGCTGATGCGCCGAGTTGAGATTGACCGCGACAATCAGATCGCAATGGCTGGACACAACCGGGACGATGGGCAACGGGTTGAGCAGGCTGCCGTCTACTAACATACGGTTGCCTTGGATCACCGGGGTGAACAGGCTGGGAATTGCTGCCGAAGCGCGCATAGCCTGGTGCAGACAACCTTCCTGAAACCAGATTTCCTGCTGGTTGGTGAGGTCGGTGGCCACCGCCGTAAAGGGAATTGGCAGTTCTTCGATATTGATCTCACCGACCATTTCACGAATTCTGCCGAAGACCTTTTCACCGCGAATTGCGCCGAGGCGAAAACTCACATCGAGCAGGCGCAGCACGTCGAGATAATCCAGGCTCTGCGTCCACTCGCGGTATTCCTTGAGTTTACCGGCGGCGTAGATGCCACCGACCACCGCGCCCATGGAGCAGCCAGCAATACAGGCAATTTCATAGCCGCGTGCTTCCAGCTCTTCGATCACGCCAATGTGCGCATAACCGCGCGCGCCACCGGAGCCCAGTACCAGCGCAATGCGCTTGCTCATCCGTCGTTCTCTCTGATGGTTAATACAGCGAACATACGCGCGCTAAGGCGCGCCGCCAAGGCACGATTTGTTAGACTGCCTGGCTTGTCGAGGCAGAAGAGCGATTTATGAGCGAGCCCATTCGTTTGACCCAGTACAGCCATGGTGCTGGTTGCGGCTGCAAGATATCCCCCAAGGTACTGGATGTGATTCTGGCCGGCAGCGGCGCGCAGAACCTGGATCCGAAACTCTGGGTTGGCAACACATCACGCGATGATGCGGCGGTGTACGCCATCGACGAGGAGCGTGGAGTGGTGTCTACCACTGACTTCTTTATGCCCATTGTTGACGACCCCTATGACTTCGGCCGGATTGCCGCGACCAATGCCATCAGCGATATCTACGCCATGGGGGGTGATCCGCTGATGGCCATTGCCATCCTCGGCTGGCCCATCAACGTTTTAGCCCCCGAAGTGGCCCGTGAAGTGATTCGGGGTGGTCGGGCCGCGTGTGATGAGGCGGGCATTCCTCTGGCCGGTGGGCATTCTATCGATGCCCCCGAGCCGATTTTTGGCTTAGCCGTCACCGGTCTGGTCGACAAGCGCCATATGAAACGTAACGACACGGCTACCGAGGGTTGCCGCTTATATCTGTCCAAGCCACTGGGTATTGGCATCCTCACCACCGCCGAGAAAAAGGCCAAGCTGCGGCCCGAAGATGTCGGCCTGGCGCGTGATTGGATGTGCACCCCGAACAAGCCGGGTAGTCACTTCGGCAAGCTCTCTGGGGTGACTGCAATGACTGACGTCACCGGTTTTGGGCTGCTGGGGCATTTGCTGGAAATGGCTGAGGGTAGCGGCCTGACGGCGCGTATTGAGTTTGCCAAGGTTCCACGTCTGCCGGGTGTCGACTATTACCTAGCGCTGGAATGCGTGCCTGGCGGCACCCTGCGCAATTTCGACAGTTATGGTGAAAAGATTGCTCCGCTTAGCGAGCAACAGAAAAATCTGTTGTGTGATCCGCAGACCAGTGGCGGCTTACTGGTGGCGGTCACGCCAGACGGTGAGGCTGAGTTTCTGGCGGTGGCCGCCCAGTTGGGCCTGAATCTGCAACCGATTGGACAGTTACTTGAGCGACAGCGTTTTGCCGTTGAGGTGTTTTGATGCGCGCTAACAGCAGTGATTACCGCAGTTTGTTTCTCGCTGATGCACCGATGATGGATGCCCGCGCGCCGGTGGAATTCGCCAAGGGTGCATTCCCTGGGGTGGTCAATTTGCCCCTGATGGATGATGTCGAGCGGCAGAGGGTTGGCACGTGCTACAAACAAAAAGGTCAGCAAGCCGCTATCGAATTGGGCCATCAACTGGTTAGCGGTGACATAAAGGCGCGACGAGTCGAAGCATGGGCCGCCTTCGCCAAGGCTAATCCAAACGGCTACTTGTACTGTTTTCGGGGTGGCTTACGTTCGCAGACTGTCCAGCAGTGGCTGAAAAGCGAGGCCGGAATTGAATACCCGCGTGTGATTGGTGGCTATAAAGCGCTGCGCACTTTTCTACTGGAAACCACGGCGCAGGCCATTAACCACTGTGATTTTGTGCTGGTTGGCGGCATGACCGGTACCGGCAAGACTGAGGTCATCAACCAGCTGAGTAATAGCCTGGATCTGGAAGGCCATGCCAATCATCGCGGTTCCAGCTTCGGCAAACGTGCGACTGCTCAGCCCATGCAGATCGATTTCGAGAACGCTTTAGCCATCGATATCCTTAAGAAGCGTGCGGCGGGCCAAGAACAGTTTGTCCTCGAAGATGAAGGTCGCATTGTCGGCAAGTGCTCGCTTCCAGTGGAGTTGTATCAGGCTATGCAGGCCTTCCCGCTGGTGTGGCTGGAAGACCAGCTGACCCGTCGAGTTGAGCGCATTCTCAACGATTATGTGATTGACCTGAGCGCTGAGTATATTGCCTTGCTGGGGGTTGATGAGGGCTTTAAGGTCTTTGCCGAACGCTTGCAACTTAGCCTTGCAAATATTCAGAAGCGCCTCGGCGGTGAGCGGTATCAACGGCTAGTGGCAATCATGACTCAAGCTCTGCAGGAACAGGCCAATGACGGCATCGTCGATACTCATCGCGGCTGGATCGAAGCGTTATTAGTGGAGTACTACGACCCTATGTATGTGTTCCAGCGCGAGAGTAAGGCCGGGCGAATCGAGTTCGTCGGTGAGCAAGCTGCTGTGGTGGAGTTTCTGCGCCAACGTGCTAAGGGATGAAATGCACTTTTAGTCGGTGCAAGCGTCGTATCAAGCAGACCAATGCTGTATTTCTTCCAGGAGTTAACCAATGAAACTGTGGATCGTATTGCCCATGTTGTTGCTGGTGCTCAGTGGTTGCGCCGGTAAAACGGCTTATCGCAACAGTTGTGCGAGCCAGTTGGACTCCGCCTGGCGTGAGTTGGATCTAGCCAAGGTAGAAGGTTTTACCGGTACCGTGAGTTACTCCAAAGCTTTATCGCTGCTGACTGCAGCGAAAACTCAGCAGCAGTTCGAGAGTTACAAGGGTTGTACGGCGAAGTCCGAACGCGCGCGCTTCTATATCCGTGAATCGCGAGCGGGGCGCTGATGCAACTGGATTTCAGTACCCTTGAACCGCTTGAGCGCTATCGCTGGCTGGCCTCCACTATCACCCCGCGACCGATTGCCTGGGTTTCCAGTCAATCGTCAACCGGGGTCAGTAACCTGGCGCCGTTCAGCTTTTTTACGGTGATCAGCGATGATCCGCCAACCCTAATGGTCAACGTCAATCACCGCGCCGATGGCAGCCTGAAGGACACCCTGTTGAATGTGCAAGCCAACGGTGAGCTGGTGCTCCAGCTGGTGGCTTTCGAACAGGCCGAAGCAATGAACGCCAGTTCAGCCGTGCTGCCTTATGGCATCAGTGAGTTCGAGCAGTGCGGCATCGCCAGCATGCCCTCGCAGCGGATTGCACCGCCTCGGGTCGCAGGCGCGGCGGTGGCCTTTGAATGCCGCGTAGTGCAGATTCAAGCCTATCCACCGGCCGCGCCGAACTGCCACTTAATTTTTGCCGAGGTGTTGCTGGCGCATATCGATGAGCGGGTGCTCAATGAGCAGGGGCGAATCGATCCGCACAAGCTCGATCTGGTTGGACGTCTGGGTGGCATGGCCTATAGCCGATCCCAAGATACCTTTGAGATGCGCCGCCCTGGTTGATACTTGCGGGGCTGCCCAGGTGTGGTGTGCCCGTCAGGGTAAAAGCGACCTCCATCTAGCTGTTAGCAGCAAGCGCCGTCCTCAAGGCTAGCCGCCGGGATGGCTATGCTATGTTGCCAGTCGGAAAGCAGGCAGCAACGTGCTGCCTTGCACTCATGTGGGCAGGTGAGCTATGTGGACTATTGTGCAGCAGCGAATTGCCAGTTTGAGCACAGCCACCAAGTTGGCATTGGGGTTTGGCATTGTTTTGGCCCTTACGGCGCTGGTTGCGGCCACTGGGTTTCTTGCGCTTCAGGATGTCAGTTCGCGCTCGACCTTGCTTGAGCGCATGAGCGCGATCAATAACCGGGTTATACAGATTCGCCGCAGTGAGCAGGATTTTGCCCTAAGCGGTGATAAACAGCACGCCACCCGGCTGCATGAGCAGGCGCAGCAGATCCTCGAGGCCAGCGCTGCATTACAAGCCCATTTGCCAGCGGACGAGCGGATCGGGCTGGATCAAGTGCCTGAAGCCATGACGGCCTATCTCACGGCCTTCGATCGCTATGTCGAGCATAGCGACAATATGCATCTGTCACTGGAGGCCGCTACCTGGCTGGTAGTGGGCGCATCCAATAGTCTTGACCTGCTTAAGGATGGCCTGGCCGAAGACGGAGTTGACTTGCTCAAGAGCAGCCAGGGCCAGCAGGGCGCTGAGTCCGTCATGCAGGCTGGGCAAATCAGCCAGGTGCATCAGCTTTTATTGCGCGCCTTGGACCAAGCCCGCGTATTACTGGAACAGAGCCGTAGCACTGGCGAAGCCATCCCCGCGACAATTCAGGAAGCCACCGATGCGCAGGCTTTGGCCGCCGAGTTGCGTGACGCCATGAATGATCCCGGTTATGCGGCGGTATTGGCCGAGGTGGTCGGTAACGTCAATTCTTTTAATGAACGGCTCACCGAATACACCGGGTTGTTGCAACAACATAAACTTGAATACCAGAACTTGGTGCAACAGGCCGAGCGCATTCTGGCGCTGGTCGATCAAGCCTATGTGCTGCAGAAATCCAGCCTGCAGGATCAGTTGCAGGCCAGCTCGTGGTTGATCGTCCTGGCCACGGCGCTGGCGCTGCTGATTGGTTTGCTGGCGACGCTGATCATCACTCTGCTGATTGTGCGCCCGCTCAAACAAGTTATCGAGCAGGCGCGGCGCATCGCCGACGGCGATCTCAGTGTGCAGATTGAGGTGCAGCGTGGCGATGAGATCGGCCAACTGCAAGTGGCCATGCAAGGCATGTCCAACAACCTACGTGAGATGGTCGGGCGCTTGCAGGGTGGGGTGATGCAGATTTCCGCGTCCGCGCAGTCGCTGTCGGCCAGCACCGAGCAAACACGCCTTGGCGTTAACGAGCAGAAAGTGGAAACCGATCAGGTCGCCACTGCCATGAGTGAAATGACCGCCACTGTGCATGAAGTGGCGCGTAACGCTGAGGCAGCGGCCTCTTCTACCGAGCAGGCGGACCGACGCGTCAACAGCGGCGTGGCCGTGGTGCAGCAGACTCTGGGGCGGATCAACGAACTGGACAGCGCGATGCAGAACACCACCCAGAGCATCGAGCGCCTCAGCCAAGATACCCAGCGCATCGACTCGGTGCTGGATGTGATCAAGAGCGTGGCCGAACAAACTAACCTGCTGGCGCTCAATGCGGCCATTGAAGCCGCGCGGGCGGGCGAGCAGGGTCGTGGTTTTGCCGTGGTAGCCGATGAAGTGCGCGCTTTGGCCAAGCGTACCCAGCAGTCAACCGCGGAAATTGAAGGCTTGATCGCCACACTGCGTGAAGGCACCAGCCGTTCGGTTGAGAGCATGCGCCAGAGTGGCGCTCTGGTTACGCTGGCGGTGCAGGACGCCAATCAGACCCAAGGCGCATTAGCGGAAATTGCAGCTGCAGTGAGCCAAATTTTCGAGATGAACCAGCAGATTGCCGCCGCAGCCGAACAGCAAAGTGCGGTGGCGGAGGAGATCAGTCGCAGCGTCACCTCGATTCGCGATATTGCCGATCAATCCGCCCTGGCCATGGACGAATCCGCCAGTTCCAGCACCCAACTGGCAGAACTGGGGCGCGAGTTGCAGGGCATGGCCGGACGCTTTCGCTTGTAAAGCCCTGCGGCCTGCTTGCGGGCGCGACGCTAAGCACCTTGCTGTGCGACCAAGGTGCTGGGCCGTCCATCGATACCTCATCTACCGGCGACTTTCGCCGAAGCAACTTAAGGTGGCTTGGACGACTTAGTTGTTCACCTCGTTGGCCTCAGCTACAGCCGAACAGTGCAGTGCTTTGCATGGCAGCACCCTAGCTGCGTTGCAGCTTACGCAACAGCCACTTTTCTGCTTCAACACAGGCGCATACCGCCAGCGCTACCAGCAGGCACCAGCCCCAGGCGAAAGCGGGCATGGCGGCGGTGGCAAAGACTTGCTGCATGACGGGCCAATAGGTCAGCAGCAGTTGCAGGCTGAGCAACAGGCTCACCATGCTCCATACCATCGGGTTGCTGCGTAGGGTGAAGTTAGCCGGCCCTTGAAGGCGGCGGCTGCTGAACAGATAGCCAACCTCGCAAGCGACCAGGCTGTTGACCGCCAAGGTGCGGCTGCTAGCCAGGCTCCAGCCGAGCGTTTGGGTAAAGAGAAACAGACCCAGGCTGGCCAGGGTCATCAATAAACCGATAAATACCACCCGCCAAAGCAGGTGTAGGCTGAGTAAATTGACCTTAGGGTCGCGCGGCGGACGGCGCATCAGGTTGGCTTCTGCCGGTTCAAACGCCAGGGCCAGTGACAGGGTCACGGCAGTGATCATGTTGATCCAGAGAATCTGCAACGGGGTTATCGGTAATGTCAGCCCTAGCACGATGGCGGTGAGCAGGATCAAGGCTTCCCCGCCACTGGTTGGCAGGATGAACAGAATGGTTTTTTTAAGATTGTCATAGACCGTGCGCCCTTCCTCAATCGCATGGGCGATGGTGGCGAAATTGTCATCGGCCAGCACCATTTGCGCGGCTTGCTTGGCCGCCTCGGTGCCTTTGATGCCCATGGCAATGCCGATGTCTGCACGTTTCAGTGCGGGTGCATCGTTGACCCCGTCGCCGGTCATGGCCACCCGTGCGCCACAGGCTTGTAGGCGCTCGACTAAACGCAGTTTGTGCGCTGGGCTGGTCCGAGCAAACACACTGATGGTCGGCAGTAATTGATCCAGTTGTGGATCGCTGAGGGTGTCGAGGTCGGCACCGGTCAAGGGTTTGCCGCCACCCAGGCCAAGGCGTTGCGCAATGGCGCTGGCGGTGCCGGCGTGGTCGCCGGTGATCATCTTCACCGCAATCCCGGCGCGGTGACATTCGGCAATTGCCGCAATGGCTTCCTGGCGGGGTGGATCAAGCATGCCGACCAGGCCGAGCAGCACGTAATCGCCATTAAGGTCCTGATAGTCGAGCGTTTGCTGCGGCGCGTTAAGCGGTCGAATAGCCATGCCGAGCATACGCAACCCTTGGCGAGCGCCGCTGTCCAGCGCTTGATGCCAGTGCCTCAGGTCGAGCGGTTCGGGATGGCCGTCGCGCCATTGGCGGTTACAGGCGGCGAGCAGGCGTTCAGGCGCGCCGATCATATAGATCAGCCCATGACTGGCGTGGTCATGATGCAGGCTGGCGGTGCAGCGCTGTTCTGAGCTGAAGGGAATGGTATCGACCTGCGGTAGGTTGCGTGCCTCATGCTGCAACGCCAGCCCGGCTTTGCCGGCCAGAGTTAACAGGGCGGCCTCGGTGGGGTCGCCGGTGATGCTCCAGCCATTCTCGCTGCTGCGCAGGCTGGCGTTATTGGCCAGCAGACCGGCACGGGCCAGTTCGCGCAGGTCATCGGCGGCGTCCAGTTGGCATAGCTGGCCGTCATCGCAGTGAATGCTGCCCTGGGGGGCATAGCCAACGCCCTCGACGCGGTAATGGTGAGCGGCGGTAAACACCTGCTGCACGGTCATTTCGTTGCGCGTCAGGGTGCCGGTTTTGTCCGAGCAGATCACCGTGACCGCGCCCAGACTTTCCACTGCCGGCAGGTGACGAATAATCGCGCGGCGCTTGGCCATGCGCTGCACGCCAAGGGCAAGGATGATCGTCAATACGGCAGGCAGACCTTCCGGTATGGCCGCCACTGCCAGGCTAACGGCAGCCAGCAGCATGGCCTCGCCGCTGTAATCACGCAGCAGTACGCCGAAGACGAAGGTGATCAGGGCTAGGGCGAGAATACCCAGAGTGAGGTGGCGGGAAAATGTGGCCATATCGACCAATAACGGCGTTTTCAGGCTGACCACGTTTTCCAGCATGTGGCTGATCTTGCCCAGCTCAGTTTGCCGCGCGGTGGCCACCACCATGCCGGCGGCGCTGCCGGCACTGACCAGGGTGCCGGAATAAGCCATGCAACGACGATCGGCCAGGCTGGCCGCGGCATCGACGGCCTCTGGATGCTTATTCACCGGCAGCGATTCACCGGTCAACGCGGCCTCATCCAGGCGCAAGTCGCGGGTTTCCACCAGGCGCAGATCGGCAGGTACCCGGTCACCCGCCTCCAGCAACACCCAGTCGCCAGGCACCAACTGTTCGGCGGCAATGCTGAGCACCTGACCGTTGCGCCGCACCCGGCTTTCCAGACTAAGCATGTGTTGAATGGCCAGCATGGCGTGCTGGGCTTTGCCTTCTTGGACAAAGCCCACCAGCGCATTGATCACTACCACAGCAAAGATCACCGCACTGTCGAGCCACTCGCCCAGCACCAGCGTCAGCCCGCAGGCACCCAGCAAGACGTAGATCAGTACATTGTGAAATTGCAGGGCAAAGCGTTTCAGTGGGCCGCTGGCTTGCTGCTGTGGCAGCACATTGGGGCCGTATTTAAGCAGGCGCTGCGCAGCATCATCGGCATTCAGGCCCTGTGTACTGCTGTCGAGTTGTTCCAGGCTTTGTTGCGCGGTTAGTCCGTGCCAGTGATTGCCAGATGATGGCTGCATGATGCTCTCCATTGCTGTTGGCAATCTAAGCTTAGTCAGCGTCAGGCGTCGGCATGTTGGCCTGGATCAATTGAATGGCTGACAAGTTCGTCAGTAAAGGTTTCCAGGCGCTATGCCGTGATAGCGCCGCGCAGTAGCATGGCCAGTTAGTCTTAAAGGAGTGGTTTATGCGCGGCAAACTGGAAACTGTGCTGCAGACGGTCAATCACGTGCTCTTAGGCAAGGAGCCACAGGTGCGTCTGGCCTTGACGTGCCTGTTGGCCCAGGGCCATCTGTTGATTGAAGACTTGCCCGGCATGGGCAAAACCACCCTCAGCCACGCCCTGGCCAAGGTGCTGGGCTTAAGTTTTCAGCGCATCCAGTTCACCTCCGACTTATTACCCGGCGATATTCTCGGCACCTCGGTGTTCGATAAGGACACTGGGCAGTTCGTCTTTCATCCGGGGCCGATCTTCGCCGAGCTGGTGCTGGCTGATGAGATCAACCGCGCCACGCCGAAAAGCCAGAGTGCGTTGCTCGAAGCCATGGAAGAGGGCCAGGTCACTATTGAGGGCGCTACCCGGCCTTTGCCCGAACCCTTCTTTGTGATTGCCACGCAGAACCCAGTGAGCCAGGGCGGCACTTTCGCTTTGCCCGAATCGCAGCTGGACCGCTTTCTAATGCGCCTGACGCTGGGCTACCCCGGTAAGGCGGCGGAAAAAGCGCTGCTGCTCGGTGATTCGCGGCGTTCCTTGCTGCCCACTTTGCCAGCGCTGCTGGATCACGCTGAGTTGGCGCTGATTCAGGCCGAAGTGCCGAAGGTGCGCGCCAGCGATGCCTTGGTTGATTATGTGCTGCGTCTGGTCGATGCCACCCGCACCCAACCGCAGTTCGCCTGGGGCTTGTCGCCACGCGCCAGCTTGGCGCTGCTGGCGGCGGCGCGGGCTTGGGCCTTCTTGGCGGGTCGTGATTATGTGATTCCGGAAGACGTGCAGGCCGTCCTGCCCTCGGTGGTCGGTCATCGCCTGCGTGAGCGCGCGGACCCCGCCGGGCATGGCGCGGGTAGCCTGGTGCAATGGTTACTGCGGGAGGTGCCGGCGCTTTGATTGCTTCGCTCAGGCCGCGTTGGAACCGCTGGTTGGCCCGGCGCATTCCAGCAGCGAGCAGTGTGCGGCTTACCCAACGGCGGATCTTTATCATCCCTAGCCGTGTCGGCGCAGCCTTTATGGTGGCGTTGCTGTTGATGCTGCTGGCGGCGATCAACTACCAAAACAGCTTGGCCTACGGCCTGACCTTCCTGCTTGCCTCAGTATATGTTGTCGCCATTTTGCACACCTACCGCAACTTGGCTGGATTGATCCTCAAGGCTGGCAGCGCGCCAGCGGTGTTTGTTGGAGAACCCGGCGGTTTTCGCGTCCGTCTCGAAAGCAGCCAGCGCGCCCATCAGGCGGTCAGTCTGGGTTGGCCACCGGTTGAGTTGCAAACGTTAGATGTACCGGCCGAAGGCGTTATCGAGTGCCAGTTAAACCAGCCGGCATTGCAGCGCGGCTGGCTGCGACCCGGTCGGCTGCGGGTCGAGAGCCGTTTCCCCCTGGGCATTCTGGTGGCCTGGAGCTGGGTCGATCTGGATCAGCAGGTGCTGGTTTATCCGCAGCCCTTGCCGGGTGAGTTGCCGCTGTCCGCAGGTTTCAGTGAGGACCAGGACGAGGAAGGCAGCCGTCCCCATGGCCAGGGCGTGGACGATTATCAGGGGTTAAAGACTTACCAGCCGGGTGACTCCAAGCGCCGCCTGCACTGGAAAGCCTATTCCCGCGGCCAGGGTTTGCTGGTCAAGGACTTTGCCTCAATCACCGGGCGTGATGTGCAGCTGGATTTCGAGGCCCTGGCCGGTGATGTTGAAACCCGTCTGTCGCTGCTCTGTCACTGGGTGCTGCACCTGTGCGAGCGTCAGCAGCCGTTTGCCCTGAGCCTGCCGGGGCAAGTGCTGGGTGTTGATAGCGGCGAGCTGCACCGCGATGCCTGCCTGCGCGCCTTGGCGCTGTTCGGGCGGGTGCCATGAGCCGTATTGCAGTGATTCCGCGGATCAGCTTGACTTGGCTGCTGGTGGCGCAAGTGTTGGTGATCATGCCCCATCTGACGCATTTGCCGCTGTGGATCATCGGCCTGTGGCTGGGCAGTGCAGCTTGGCGCATTCAGATCTTCCGCATGCGTGCGCGCTACCCGAATGCCTGGGCCAAGGGCGGTTTGATGCTGGCGGCGGCGTTGGGGGTGTTTCTTTCCCGCGGCAGCCTGATCGGTCTAGATGCCGGAGTGGTGCTGCTGATCGCAGCCTTTATCCTTAAATTGCTGGAGATGCGCACGCGGCGTGATGCGCTGGTGCTGATCTTTCTCGGCTTCTTCGTGGTGGTCACCGCCTACCTGTTCGATGACAGCATGCTGACGGCGTTCTACAGCCTGTTGCCGGTGACTGCCTTGCTCGCGGCCTTGATTGGCCTGCAGCAAAGTAGCCTGGCTAACCAGCCTTGGCCAACTGCACGTCTGGCCGGCAGCCTGCTGCTGCAGGCGCTGCCGGTGATGTTGCTGCTGTTTGTGTTCTTCCCGCGCATGGGGCCACTGTGGTCGTTGCCCACGCCGAATGACAAAACCACCACCGGCTTGTCAGACAGCATGGCTCCGGCGGATATTGCCGAGCTAAGCCGTTCAGCGGCCTTGGCGTTTCGCGCCAGCTTTGATGGGGCTACGCCGCCACGCAATGAGTTGTATTGGCGCGCGCTGACCCTGGACCGCTTCGATGGGCGGCGCTGGTCGCAATCCGAATACGCCGAGTTTGCCCCCGGTGCGCAGTGGCAGAAGCAAGGTGAGGCGCTGAGCTACAGCATCGTCATGCAACCCAGTGCGCAGCGCTGGCTGTTTGCCCTGGATGTGGCCGAAACCACGCTGGAACAGACTCGACTAATGAGCGATTTCCGTCTGCAGCGTCGCCAGCCGGTAGACCGCTCGCTGATCTATCAGGCCACCTCTTGGCCGCAGGCGCTGCGCGAACTGCAGCCTGCTCCGCAAACCCTGCGCCGCGCCCTGCAACTGCCAGAACAAGGTGAGCCACGCAGCCGCGCCTGGGCAGAACAGCTTAAACGCGACCATCCCCAGCCTGAGCAGCTGGTGCAGGCGCTGCTCAGTCATTTCAACCGTGAGCCCTTTGCCTACACTCTGCGCCCGCCAACGCTGGGGGTGAACAATATTGATGATTTCCTGTTTGAGACGCGCAGCGGCTTCTGCGCCCACTACGCTGGGGCCATGACCTATGTTCTGCGCGCCGCGGGCATCCCGGCACGGGTGGTGGCCGGTTATCAGGGCGGCGAGTTCAACCCGGCCGGCAACTATGTGCAGGTGCGCCAGTTCGATGCCCATGCCTGGGTCGAATACTGGCAGGCGGGGCGGGGTTGGGTCAGCGTCGACCCGACCTTCCAAGTGGCGCCCGAACGGATCGACATGGGACTGGAAGAGGCCCTGGCCGGTGAGCAGAGTTTTCTGGAGGACTCGCCTTTTTCGCCGCTGCGCTACCGCAACCTCAGTTGGCTGAATGATTTGCGCTTGGCTTGGGACACTATCAACTACGGCTGGCAGCGCTGGGTGCTGGGTTACCAGAGCCAGCAACAGTTGGAATTTCTGCAGCGCTGGTTGGGTCGGGTGGATGCCCAATCGCTGGTGATCGGCCTGGTCGGTGGCGGCGGCCTGCTGCTCGGCTTGCTCTCGCTCTGGCTGTTCAAACCCTGGCAGCGTGAGCGCGACGTGCAACAACGCCTGTTCCGGCGTTTTGAGATGCTGCTGGCGCGTCATGGTGTGCCACGTCAACCCGGCGAAGGGCCGCGTGACTATGCCGCAAGGGCAGCTCGGCAGCTGCCGGCCCAAGCGCAGGCGATTACCGACTTCGCGGCGCTATTCGAGGCCCAGCGCTATGCCGGGCAAGCGCTTTCAGCCGGGCAATTACGCCAGCAGCTGAAGGCGCTAAGGCGGGCATTACCGTGGCGCTTTACCCGTGCCCAGCCTTAGCGACCATTGGCCCCTTGCGGCGAATCAATAAGCGCATAAGCTTGGAAGAGATTTCAACGGAGTGAGACGATGCAAGGCTTGATTGATGAAGTACAGCAGCACGTAGTGCGTAGCCAGGTTCGCCTGTTCGCCTGTCGTGAACGGCTGCTGGCGGACACCGACGCAGAGGCTTTGCATGATCTGCGTATTGCCGTGCGTCAACTGCGCAGTATGCGCAGTACGTGTTGCGCTACTTCATCAATCAAGCCTTGCATCGTCTCACTC
>JAGGNC010000087.1 GCA_017886405.1 Pseudomonas sp.
GGCTTGTGTGCGATTTCCAGCCGGTGCGACCGGCCAAAGGCCGCGCAGTATACCGTAAAGCCCAGGCAGGCGGGCAGCTGCGCTAACCGTTTGTCACTCAGGCCCGGCGCGGCCTGACAAACCTCGTAACCATTACCCTGCAACAATATTTCGTCAACCGGGACACGCACACTGGTTTACCCCGTTCATCAAACAGGCGTTGCCCATGAACACAACCATGCAAGCGGCGGTGGTGCACGCCTTTGGCGAGCCCCTGCGCATCGAGGAAGTCCGCACGCCCCTGCCAGGTCCGGGACAGATTCTGCTGAAGATCGAAGCCTGTGGGGTGTGTCACACCGACCTGCACGCGACTGAAGGCGATTGGCCGGTCAAGCCCAGCCTGTCGTTTATCCCCGGCCACGAAGGCGTGGGTTATGTGGCCGCCGTGGGCAGCGGTGTGACCCGCGTAAAAGAAGGTGACCGGGTCGGCGTGCCTTGGCTATACAGCGCCTGCGGTTGCTGTGAGCACTGCCTGACTGGCTGGGAAACACTCTGTGAAACCCAGCAAAATACCGGCTATTCGATCAATGGCGGCTACGCCGAGTACGTCATCGCCGACCCTAACTACGTCGGCATTTTGCCCATAAACATCGGCTTCCTGGAAATTGCGCCCATTCTCTGCGCAGGCGTCACCGTCTACAAAGGGCTGAAAGTCACCGGCGCAAGGCCGGGCCAGTGGGTGGTGATTTCCGGCATCGGCGGGCTTGGCCACGGAGCCGTGCAATATGCGCGGGCCATGGGTCTGCATGGTGCAGCCGTGGATGTGGACGATGCCAAGCTGGCGTTGGCGCGCACGCTCGGGGCCAGCCTGACCATCAACGCACGCCAGGAAAACCCGGTTGAGGTGATCCAGCGCGACATCGGCGGCGCGCACGGCGTGCTGGTTACGGCGGCGTCCAACGCCGCGTTTGGCCAGGCCATCGGCATGGCTCGGCGACACGCAACCGTAGCCCTGATCGGCCTACCACCGGGTGATTTTCCTACGCCGATTTTCGATGGGGTGCTCAAGGCCATCAGCATCACCGGCTCCATCGTCGGCACCCGCGCCGACTTGCAAGAAGCGCTGGCGTTCGCCGCAGAGGGCAAGGTCAACGCCACGGTGCACAGCGACACGCTGGACAACATCAACGGCATTTTTGAGCAGATGCGCAACGGCCAGATCGAAGGGCGCACCGTGCTGCGCTTCTAACCGGCCTGGGCAGGTGCAGGCTCCGGGCTGACAGAGCCTGCACGCACTGCCCTGAAAGAGGCGAAAGCACAGAATAAGGGCAGTCGCTTCGGGCATTGCGCCTTAAGCCGGCAGATAACCACGACAAGCCGCCTAGCATCGCCACTGTCGCGCGGCATAGTTCTTGCTGCGATTGGATCGTCTAAATTGTTGCGGTTGCTCTGATGTTGCACGCCCACCTGACCACCCTGCATGTGGTTTCGCTGATTCTGCAAATCTTTGCCGCACAGCCGGAGCTGACCGAGCCCTTGCTGGCCGGCAGCGGCATCACTGCGGCTGATCTGGCCTGCGCGGACACGCGCATCACCCGCACGCAGGAATTGCAGGTGTGCGCCAATGCCCTGAAATTGCGCAGTGATCTGGGCCTGGAGTTGGGCCGGCGCATGCATGTGTCGGCCTATGGCATGATCGGTTACGCCGCCCTGTCGAGTGCCACCTTTGGTGACGCCTGGCGGTTGCTGCTGCAATACCCCGCCCTGCTCGGCACCTACTTCAAACTGGATTTGCAGATTGAAGGCGAATTGGCCTGGGTCAGCGCCAGCGACTACCAGCACAGCCCGGCGCTGGAAGTGTTCAACCTAGAAATGTGCCTGGCCTCGCTCAAGCTGATCAGCGACGACCTGCTCGGCCGGCCCCTGCCCTTGAACGCGGCGCAGTTCTGCTATGAGGAGCCCGCTTACAGCGCGCGCTATGCGTTGAGTTTTGCCTGCCCGCTGCAGTTCGCGGCTACGCGCAACGCCTTCGCCTTTCCCGCCAGCTGGTTGCAACACCCCTTGCCGCTGGCCGATGCGGTGACCCACCGCGAGATGCTGGAGCGCTGCCGCAAGCAGAACAGTGAATTCAATACCCGCCAAGCCTGGCTGCAGCGGGTCCGCCAATTACTGGCCGCGCAGCTCACGGCACCCCCCGGCCTGGAGCCGTTAGCGCAGCAGATGCACTGCTCATCACGCACCTTGCGCCGGCATTTGCAGGAACTCGGCACGCACTATCAAGAATTGCTCGATGAGTTGCGCTTTGAGCGCGCAAAAACCCTGCTGGGTGAGCAAGACTGGCCAATCTGCCGGATTGCCGAACACCTGGGCTTCAGTGAAACAGCGAGCTTTCGCCACGCCTTTCAGCGCTGGAGCGGCGTGCCGCCGAGCCGCTTTCGCGCGAAGGGGAATAAAGCGTTATTCGTCCGCAA
Organism: Pseudomonas sp.; assembly: GCA_017886405.1. Taxonomy (GTDB): domain Bacteria; phylum Pseudomonadota; class Gammaproteobacteria; order Pseudomonadales; family Pseudomonadaceae; genus Aquipseudomonas. The sequence goes on from JAGGNC010000087.1 coordinate 2,451, forward strand.
AACCAGCTGAATCACGGTGGATGAAAACGGCGTCATCCACCCTATCGGGTGCTCATGCCGCCGCTACAGCGCGGCCCACATCACCTTCATTGCTCCGCGCGCACGTTGCGGTACATCTGCAGCCGCGAGGCTTCGTGCAGGCCGCGACTCAATGCATGCAGACGCTGAAATTCCTGCGGGTGGGCATCGGCAACATTGTCGCGCGGCGTGGGCGAATGCAGGTCGTGCAGGGTGGGCGAACTGCCGTCGTGGCGCATCTGCAGAAGGAAGTCCTGGGTGACCGCGCCGATAATCGGGAAGCTGCCTTCCTGCAGCACCAGCGGCACCACGCGCTCGCCTTCGGGGGCCGGCAGTTGAATATCGCGCCCCAGCGCGCCGCTGCTAAAGGAAACGCCGAGCAAGCCCGCCATGGTTGGCAGCAAGTCCGCCAGCCCTACAGCCTCGTCAAATTCACGCGGGGCCAACCACTTGGGCGCGTGGATCAACAGCGGCACATTGTTGCTTTCCAGGCCCAACTGCTCAAAGGCCGGGGCCATGTGCGGGATCTGGCTGATGCGGGTGTTGTGGTCGCCGAAGAGCACGAAAATCGTGTTGTCGTAGAAGCCCTGCTCCTTGGCCAAGTCCATCAGGCGGCCAATGTTGAAGTCGAGCAAACGCGCCGCATTAAACTGCTCAACGCTGCGCGAACCCGCTTGCTGCACTTGCTCCAGCGACAGGTCGAGCGGTTTGAAGCCATCGTTATCCTTGGGAATAGTGAATGGCCGGTGGTTACCCGAGGTTTGCAGGTAGGCGAAGAAGGGTTGGTCTTTGGGCAGCGCACCAAGGATGCGGCTGCTCTCCTTGAAGAAATCGAGGTCGGAGATGCCCCATACGTCCACCTGCGGCGATTGCCAATGGCGCTCTTCAAACAGCTGCACGTCGTCGATGCTCTGGCGGATCAGGCCGTTGATATTGGCCCAGCCGGCGTTACCGCCGATCATGTAGAACTTCTCGTAACCCTCTAGGTTGTTGATCAGGGTGTGCTGACGGGCGATCAGCGGGTTACGCGTGGCGGTTTCCTGACGTGACACATCCGGAATGCCGGTGATGCTCGCCCACACCGTTTTGGCGGTGCCAGTGACGGGTACATAGAAGTGACGGAAGAACCAGCTCTCCTTGGCTAAGCGATCCAAGTTGGGCGTTGGGTTAAGCGGATTGCCGTAGGCACCCACAGCGCTGGTGCCGAGAGACTCAAGCATGACGAAGACAATATTGGGTGGCCGCTCAGCCGTGATGCGGTGCGCTTGCGGCGCTTGCTCACGGAAGAAGTTCAGCGCTTCACGGTCGCGCTGAGTCACGCTCAGGTAATCGGCTACCACCTCGTAGTGCTCGCGCGTGGCGGCTTCATCAAAGGCGCTGGGCTCAAGCTTGAGGGTGTCAAACAAGAACAGCGCCGGGTTCAACCCCACGGCGGCTACCTGGCTGTTGCCACTGTAGAAGGCATCGCTCCAGCGC
>JAGGNC010000124.1 GCA_017886405.1 Pseudomonas sp.
TCAGGGCCGTAAGCTTTCTGGCACTGCTGACAACAAAATTTGGAGCTTGGCAGCTGCTTACTCCTTAGGCGCACACACGTTTACAGTGGCTCACCAGCGCTCCTCGGGTGATACCGGTTATAACTACGGTATTGACGGTGGCGGCACTGTTTTCCTAGGCAACTCGGTCCAGTACTCGGACTTCATTGGCGAAGACGAAAAGTCTTGGCAAGCTCGTTATGATGTCGACATGACATCCTACGGTGTGCCAGGCTTAAGCTTTATGACTCGCTACATTACTGGTACAGATATCAATGCCCGTAATGCTGCTGGTTTGCTTATTGACAGCAATGCTAAAGAGCACGAACTTGACATCGAAGCCAAGTACGTAATCCAAGAAGGCGCTGCGAAGGATTTGTCCTTCCGCATACGTAATGCCTTCTATCGTGCAAATAGTTCGTATGGCGCTGACGTCAACGATGTGCGTCTGATCGTTGAATACCCACTGAGCGTTCTGTAATTCAGATTGCTTAGCTGGTAAAGAAAGCCCGACTTAGGTCGGGCTTTTTCTTGTCCGCGGAAAAGTCAAAGTGGCAAGGCATAGGTCCCGGTCACATGCGCCACCAACTCATCCTCATGCCCCAGCGAATACAGCGACACCTCGCACACCGCCTGCCGCCGACTTAACCGCAAAATCCGCGCCTCGGCCAACAGATCTACCGGCTTTGGCTTGAGCAGAAAGTTGATATTCAAATTCGACGTCACGGCCATTTCCACCCGCCCCAGCTTGCCCAGCACCAGCGCATACATGGCCGCATCCGCCAACGCCATGATGGTCGGCCCAGACAGCGTGCCGCCTGGACGAACCAGCTTGCGATGGAACGGCACCCGCGCCAACGCGCCATCAGCGTCAAGCCGATCAATACACAGGTTAATATCTTCAGCCATCGGTAAGCCTGCGCGAATCAGCGCTTGCACCTGCTCTGCTGTCAGCATTGACACACTCCCTCTCAAATCGGCACGTACCGGCATCCTGTACGCATCTGTACAGGCACCGTACAATGCGGCCCATTGAAAACCTCTTGCAACCGACAGAACAGCCCAATATGCGTACCAGCCAGTTCCTGCTCTCGACTCTGAAAGAAAACCCATCCGATGCCGTGGTGATTAGCCATCAGCTGATGCTGCGTGCCGGCATGATCCGCAAGCTGGCATCCGGCCTGTATACCTGGCTGCCCATGGGCCTGCGCGTGTTGCGCAAGGTCGAAAAAGTCGTGCGCGAAGAGATGAATGCCGCTGGTGGCTTAGAAGTACTAATGCCCGGCATTCAACCGGCCGAACTGTGGCAAGAGTCCGGGCGCTGGGAACAGTACGGCCCGGAACTGCTGCGCATGAAGGACCGCCACGGTCGCGATTTCTGCGCCGGGCCGACCCATGAAGAAGTGATCACCGATCTGGCGCGCAACGAGCTGAACAGCTACAAGCAGCTGCCGATCAACCTGTATCAAATCCAGACCAAGTTCCGTGACGAAACTCGGCCGCGCTTCGGTGTGATGCGCGGCCGCGAGTTCATCATGAAGGACGCCTACTCCTTCCACGTCGACCAGGCCTCCTTGCAGCAAACCTACGACCGTATGCACCAGGCCTACTGCAATGTGTTTACCCGCCTTGGCTTGAACTTTCGCCCGGTGCAGGCCGATACCGGCTCCATCGGCGGCACCGGCTCCCACGAATTCCACGTCCTGGCCGACTCCGGTGAGGACGATATTGCGTTCAGCGACAGCTCTGACTACGCCGCGAATATCGAGAAGGCTGAAGCCATTCCGCGAGAAACACAGCGCGGCGCTGCAACTGAAGAACTGCGCGTGGTCGACACCCCGAATACCAAGACCATCAACGATCTGGTTCAAGGCTACAACCTGGCCATCGAGAAGACCATCAAGACCCTGGTGGTGCACGGCGCCAAGCCGGGCAGCCTGATCGCCCTGATCATTCGTGGCGACCACGAACTGAACGAAATCAAAGCCGCCAACCTGGAACAGGTCGCCGGCCCTTTGACCATGGCCACCGAAGCCGAACTGCGTGCCGTCATCGGTGCCGGTGCTGGCTCCCTCGGCCCGCTGAACTTGCCGCTACCGTGCATCGTCGACCGCTCAGTCGCCTTGATGAGTGACTTCGCCATCGGCGCCAACATCGACGACAAGCACTACTTCGGCGTTAACTGGGAGCGCGACCTGCCGCTGCCAGAAATTGCTGACCTGCGTAACGTGCTGGCTGGTGACCCAAGCCCGGACGGCAAAGGCACCCTGGAAATCAAACGCGGCATTGAAGTGGGGCACATCTTCCAGCTCGGCACCAAATACAGCGAGGCGCTGAACTGCCAAGTGCTGGGTGAGAACGGTAAACCCGTGATTCTGACGATGGGCTGCTATGGCATCGGCGTTACCCGCGTGGTGGCAGCCGCCATCGAACAGAACAACGATGAGCGCGGCATTCTTTGGAATGACGCCCTGGCGCCGTTCCAGATCGCCCTGGTACCGCTGCGCTACGAAACTGACGCGGTGCGCGAAGCCACCGACAACCTGTATGCAGAGCTCACTGCTGCCGGCTATGAAGTGCTGCTAGACGACCGCGACAAGAAAACCAGCCCAGGCATCAAGTTTGCGGATATGGAACTGGTCGGCATCCCGCACCGCATCGTGGTCAGTGATCGCGGTTTGGCCGATGGCAACTTGGAATACAAGAGTCGCAAGGAAACCGAAGCCCAGGCCGTGCCTGTGGCCGACATCCTCAGCTTTATCCAGGCCCATATCAGCCACTGACCTCAGCCCTTTTAGCAAGAGCCATCATGTTCAAGCGAAACACCATAAGCCTCATAGGCACCCTGTTGTGTGGTGCCTTGTTTCTCAGCGGTTGCGCCAATCAGTTGCCGCAACGCAGCGAGCATGAGGAGCGCGTCGAGCGAAAATTGCTCGATCACAGCCTGCAAATCGATGTCGGTGAGCCACGCGTGCTGGAGTTGCCACAACGCCGTGTGCGCGTGCATGAACAAAAAACCTTCGAAGTATCGGCATTTGACGTAACGCGCCGCTATGACCGCTATACCCCTTACCAGCCGTGGCGCGAGTTATATGAAGTGCCGCTCGGAGCATTGGCGGTAGTCGGCGGCATCGGCGCCAACGTGCTGAACGTGGCACTGCTTGGCAGCTTGCCCGACAGCATGACCAAAGACTGGATCAGTTACGGCTTTGCCGGGCTCAACCCGGCGATGAACGTCGAATCCAACGGCCGCTCACAACAGAACCTTGCGAGCCTTGAGGAACACCGTCAGGACGCCCGTATGGAGTACTCCAGCCTGCCCTGGGCCGAGCGTCCGGTGCGGGTGAAAGCCGATGAGCAAAACCATGAACTGCTGACCGATCGCAACGGCATCCTGCGCCTGAACCTGCTCGACAGCCCGTTTGCCGAACAGGATGTGGCACGTATGAGCACCCTGCTCCTGACCGTGGAAGATGATCAGGGTTCGGCCCGCGCAGACGCCTCGCTATTGGTCAGTCGTACCTTGCGCGGCAAACTACAAGAAGCCCATACGCTGATTTACAACGACCTTGAAGGCGATGATGTCGTGCAGTGGGTGCACCGCGTCAAACGCCTCTCTGAACTGGGCCTCGAAGAAGAAGCCAGCGAGCTGGAGCAGAGCCTGGTCGAACTGACTCGCAACGACCCCGAGCTGCAGAAAATCTTCCTGTTAGCCTTGACCAGGGACGCTGGACGTCTGGTCGCCGACCCAGGCAGCGACTAACAGCCGCATGCTACAGCGCCTGACCTACGCCTTACTCGGCATCGTGCTGTGCACCTCAGCGTATGCCAGTGTGCGTCAGGCACCCGAACCGGAACTGCGCCAACTACTGCAACAAACCGTAGCCCAGGCCGACAGCTTTCAGGACCGTTT
>JAGGNC010000148.1 GCA_017886405.1 Pseudomonas sp.
AGGTTCTTGCTTTGCTCGTCGCGGGCCAACTTGAACTTGGCCAGCTCTTCTTCGTGCTGTTGCGTCAGGCTGCTGATGCGCAGACGCTGCTGCTTGATCAGCTGCGCGGTTTTTAGGCGTTCTTCCTGGTCAAGCTTTTCATTGGCTTTTGCCGATTCTTGCTGAGCCAAATCGGGCGCGTACCATTTGTCTTCAGAAGCCATTTGCAGTCGCTCTAACGCGACTAACTGAGTACTTTCATCCTCCACCAGCAGACCCAAGCTGTTGCGCTTTACCACATCACGCAGCAACACCAGATCGTTATTATCTGGAGTCAAGCTAGGGTCCCAAAGGTGCATCTGGTGCCAGGACACCGGACACTGGCTACGACACGCTAGACGAATAGGCCCGGCACCTAGGTCAGGGCCACGACCGGCGCGCTCCGCCAGATGCTGCAAAGGAATATTCCAGCCAGAATCTGGCGCGCCTTTTTCATCGAAATCAAGATAGAAAAACACCACCGCTTTGATCAGCAGGCGCGGGTTGATCAGCGTATAAGCCACACGCATCTGTTGGTCGGCGAACTCCGGCATATTCACCACGCCGTCGAGCAACGCTTCGAACTCGGGGAAAAACATTTGCTTGCAGATGCCGCCGCGCTCACTGAAGAACATTACGGCCTCAACCATCTGCGGCTTGTTCTGCATGCTCATCGGTTTTCCTCTAGGCCGAAACGGGACGCTCCGCACAGCACGTGACAGACCTTGCATATAGTGCGCAAAAATTGGCACCAATAGCAATATCGCCAACATTCTGACGAAACACGCAAGACCTGCGTACCAGCCGCTATACCCTTGTTCGGGCCAGTCTAGGGGAAAAACCGAGCCATGCAATGTGACTGGGTTGGCAGTCACATTGCCAATAGGCCGCTAAATCGGGCCTACAGGGCGAAAGTGTGACGTATTTGGTGCAACGCCTCAGGCTTTCGCTGCTGCCAGGAAAGGTGCCAGGCGCCTTGCCATTTCCTCGCCCAAGGCCTGCAAGCCACTCATGGGGCGAACCATTACCTCAAATTCGACGATCTTGCCGGCCTCGTCGAAGCGGATCATGTCGATACCCTTGAGCTCGCGCGCGCCCACCTTGGCACTGAATTCCAGCACCACGTTAAGTCCATCAGCGCTGACCAGCTCGCGGTGGTAGACAAAATCGACAAAGACTTTGCTGACGGTATTCAGAATCAGCGAAACCACTGGCGCGCCTGCATAGGGCTTAAAGGCCATGGGCGAGCGAAACACTGCCTGCGGGTGTAACAGCTCTGGCAGCTTGCTGAGGTTGTTGTTTTGCATCAGTTCATGCCACTGCGCAAGCGTTGCAGCTGCGGCTGATTGAAGATGGGCAGCACTGGACACGGCGTTCTCCTTGTTATTCTGGGCCACATACAAAACGCCCCGCACTAGGCGGGGCGTTGCGTACTCAGAGTTCAGCGGCGAGGCGCGAACCTTGGTTGATCGCCCGTTTGGCGTCCAACTCACCCGCCACATCCGCACCGCCGATCAGGTGCACATTCTGCCCGGCAAGCTCAAGGCCTTCCTGCAGCTCGCGCAACGGGTCTTGGCCGGCGCAGACGATGACCGTATCAACCGCTAGCAGCTGCTCCTCGCCACCGGCGATACTGATATGCAGGCCGGCATCGTCGATTTTCAGGTATTCGACTGAATTGAGCATCTGCACGTTCTTGTTCTTCAAGCCGGTGCGGTGAATCCAGCCCGTGGTTTTGCCCAAGCCATCACCGACCTTGGTTTTCTTGCGTTGCAGCAGGAACACTTCACGCGGCGACGGGTGCGGATGCGCTTGGATGCCAGCCACACCACCGCGCGCCTCCAGCGAGCCATCAATGCCCCACTCCTTCCAGAACGCCTCACGATTTAGGCTGGTCGCCTCGCCCTGATGAGTGATGAACTCGGAAACGTCGAAACCAATACCACCTGCGCCAATCACTGCGACCTTCTGCCCGACCGGCTTGCGCAGCAAAATGGCATCTAGATAACTAATAACCTTGGCATGCTCAATACCTGGGATAGGCGGTGTACGCGGCACGATGCCTGTGGCTAGGATAATTTCGTCATAGCCCCCCTTGGCCAGCTCTTCAGCTGACACACGGGTATTCAACTGCAGATTAACGCCGGTGGTCTCAATCTTGCGCTTGAAGTAGCGCAGGGTTTCAAAGAACTCTTCTTTGCCTGGCACACGCTTGGCCACGTTGAACTGACCGCCAATTTCGCTAGCCGAGTCGAACAGGGTCACGCTGTGGCCCCGCTCCGCGGCGACGGTGGCGGCGGACAAACCGGCCGGACCGGCGCCGACCACCGCAATTTTCTTCACCGCGGTGGTCGGGATGTAATTGAGCTCGGTCTCGTGGCAGGCACGCGGGTTGACCAGGCAGCTGGTCAACTTGCCGCCGAAGGTGTGGTCCAGGCAGGCCTGGTTGCAGCCGATGCAGGTATTGATCTCATCGCTGCGACCTTCTGCAGCCTTGTTGACGAAATCCGGATCGGCCAGGAAAGGACGGGCCATCGACACCATGTCAGCGTCGCCCTCGGCCAGCACCTGCTCGGCGATTTCCGGCGTATTGATGCGGTTGGTGGTGATCAGCGGAATGCTGACTTCACCACGCAACTTAGCGGTGACTTTAGTGAAGGCAGCGCGCGGCACCTTGGTTGCAATGGTCGGGATACGCGCTTCATGCCAACCGATACCCGTATTGATCAAGGTCGCCCCGGCTTTTTCGATAGCTTTAGCCAACAGGACGATCTCATCCCAGCTGCTGCCACCCTCAACCAGATCGAGCATCGACAGGCGATAGATGATAATGAAATTCGGACCCACTGCTTCACGCACGCGTCGGACGATTTCTACTGGCAGGCGCATGCGGTTCTCGTAACTACCGCCCCAGCGGTCGGTGCGATGGTTGGTGTGGGCAGCGAGGAACTGGTTAATGAAGTAGCCTTCCGACCCCATGATTTCGACGCCGTCGTACTCGGCCTGCTGCGCCAATAACGAGCAGTTGATGAAGTCCTGGATCTGCTTCTCGATGCCTTCTTCGTCCAGCTCTTTCGGCTTGAACGGGTTGATCGGCGCCTGGATGGCGCTCGGCGCTACGGATTTCGGGCTGTAGGCATAACGGCCGGCATGGAGGATTTGCATGCAGATCTTGCCGTCCGCCTCATGCACAGCACGGGTGACGATCTTGTGCTTTTCAGCTTCCTCTGGGGTCGTCAGTTTGGCTGCGCCTGAATACACACCACCCTCATCGTTAGGGCCAATACCGCCAGTGACCATCAACCCTACGCCGCCACGGGCGCGCTCGGCGAAATAGACCGCCATGCGCTCAAAGCCATTCGACGTTTCTTCAAGCCCAGTGTGCATCGACCCCATCAGGGTACGGTTTTTCAAGGTAGTGAAACCTAGGTCGAGCGGGGCCAGCAGGTGCGGGTAGTGAGCAGTCATGAAAATCTCCACAGCAAACAGGGGTATTACACGGATGCCGCAACCTCTGGCGGGTCACGGTCACTATGGCCTAGACGATAATCAGCCGAGCTGAACGCCTCAATGACTTAAAATTACAACTCACTGACTATAAAGAACAGTGGAGCTTGGCAAAACCCAAGCACCTGCCTACTCTGACACCTCACGTATAGCATTGCTTGGGCGCAGACTGGATAGCTTGCAGATAATGAAACACACGCGGGTCAAACTCGGCGATTTGTCGGTCGGCTTTGTCGACAGCATGGTCGAGGCCATGCGCGGCTGCGGCCAGGATCCACAGCCGCTGCTGGGCAGCTACGGTCTGGATGCTGCCCGCCTGGCAGAACCTCGCGCACGACTGTCGATCCCGCGCTACATGCGCCTGGGTCATAGCGCCATCCAGCAATGTGGCGAACCCGG
>JAGGNC010000256.1 GCA_017886405.1 Pseudomonas sp.
GCCGGGCTTCGAGTACAGCTGGCCGCTGCTCAATACCCCAGACCCGAAACTATTTCCGGCACCGAGCGGCACCATCAGCGCGTGGGGCCTGCCACTGATCAACACCATCTTGCTGGTCACCTCCAGCATCACCCTGACCTTCGCTCACCACGCGCTGCGCAAGAACCACCGCAAACCGCTGACCCTATGGCTGGCGCTGACAGTGATTCTCGGTATCGCTTTTCTGGTGTTGCAGGTTGAGGAATACATCCATGCCTATACCGAGCTAGGCCTGACGCTGGGCTCGGGAATCTATGGCGCCACCTTCTTTATGCTCACCGGCTTTCACGGTGCCCACGTAACCCTGGGTACGTTGATGCTGGGGGTCATACTGGTTCGGGTTATCCGCGGCCATTTTAGCCCTGACAAGCATTTCGGCTTCGAGGCGGCGGCCTGGTATTGGCACTTTGTTGATGTGGTATGGATTGGTTTGTTCGTCTTCGTTTATGTGCTGTGACGTGCTTACCAAGTGACATGTGAAACCAGTTGGCCGCTGTAGAAGCCCCAAGCAATAAGGGCAACGGTCAAGGCGGTGAGTGATACGCGCACCGTTAGCGCGTTGACCACCCGGGAGGTTCGGCCTTCATCCTTGACCAAAAAGAACAGACCACTGAATAGGCTGACCAGAGTAGCCAGTAATAACAGGACGATCGCGGCCTTGAGCATGTGTGACTCCCATGCGTAATTTCGGGGAAGGGAAATGCGGTACAGCTGCAGTATAGCCAGCTTGTTCAGTGAATCAGGACAGTCGATATGATCGCCTTTCGTCCTGGTCTGCTGCCCAGTGTGCTGGTGCTGCTGTTGCTGCCATGCCTAATCGCCCTGGGCTTTTGGCAGTTGGCGCGGGCCGAGGAAAAGCGTGAGTTGATGGCTGCTCATCAGGCCCAGCAACGCGCGGCACCGGTCAGTATTGATGAGCTCGAGCAGTACCCTGACCTGGCCTACAAGCGTGTGCAGCTCCAGGGCTTTTTCGACGCGCGCCATGACCTTCTGCTGGACAACCGCACCCGCGACGGCAAGGTTGGGGTGGAGGTGCTGCAACCATTCTATGACCAGGCCAGTGGCCTCTGGCTGCTGCTCAATCGTGGCTGGTTGCCCTGGCCGGACCGTCGTATTGCACCCACATTTGCCACCCCTGACACCCCGCTGCGCCTGCAGGCTTCGGTGTATGTACCCCTGGGTGAGCCTTTTCAGTTGCAAGGAGCACAACCGATTTCGGGCTGGCCGCGACTGGTCAGCGTGGTCAAGCCTGATGACCTGTGGCAGCAGCTGGGGCGAGGCGGACTGAGCTATGAGGTACGCCTTGAGCCGGGACCGGCTTCATTCCAGAGCGACTGGCCGGTTATCGCCATGAGCCCAGACAAACATCTCGGTTATGCCGTGCAGTGGTTCGCCCTGGCGGCGGCCTTGTTCAGTCTTTTTATCTATTTAGGTCTATCTAATGCGCGGGAGACTCGCAATGAACCCAGCCATCGCCCTGCCTGAAGTGTCGCCCAGCCAACGTCGCCGAGGGCGGCTGCAGCTAATCCTGATTCTAGTTGTGGTCATCGGCCCGATGATCCTCGCCAGTGCCATGTACCAGTGGCGCTTCTGGGTACCAGAAACCCGCAGTTACCACGGCGAACTGATCGGCACCGGGCAGACCCGCGTTGAACTCGGCGTAGTCGGTGCCGACGAGCAGCGCTGGCAACTGCTGGTCACCGTACCGGATATCTGCGATGACGCCTGCAAGGAGCTGGTGTATCTGGCCCGTCAGGTGCATATCGGTCTCAACCGTGACGTTAGCCGTGCCGCTCATGGCCTGGCCACTGCTCAGCCGCTGATGGACGACTATGACGCGCAGCTGCATCGCGAATACCCGCAATTGACACGCTATCAGCTGCAGCTTGATGCCTATATTAAAACCGCCGCCAAGGTGCAAGGCGCGCAGCTATGGATTGTCGATCCGCGTGGCAACTTGGTGCTGCGTTATGACGCCACCAGTAAGGGCAAGGCGATTCTTAATGACCTGCGGCACCTGCTAAAAATCTCGCAAATTGGTTAATGCGGCCAGTTGTTAAGGACTGAAGATGAGCAAACCCGGTTACCGCCTCGCGCTGTTCGCCACCCTACTCGCTGTGGTTGTGGTGCTACTGGGCGCCTATACCCGCTTGACCCATGCCGGTTTGGGCTGCCCGGATTGGCCTGGTTGCTACGGCTTTATCGGCGTACCGATGAGCGAGCACAAGCAAACACTGGCCGAAGTTCGCTTTCCTGAGGCGCCGGTGGAGGTCGCTAAGGGCTGGTACGAAATGATCCATCGCTATTTTGCAGGAGCGCTTGGTCTGGTGATTCTCGGCCTGGCAGTGCAGGCGGTGCGCCGTCGTAATGAGCACGTGCAGCCACTTAAACTGCCGCTGCTATTGCTGGGTTTGGTGACCCTGCAGGCAGCCTTCGGTATGTGGACGGTAACCCTCAAGCTTTGGCCGCAGGTGGTCACCGCGCATCTGCTCGGCGGCTTTGCCACCCTCAGCCTGCTATTTCTGCTGACGTTACGCCTGGCGGGTAGCGCCGCCACGTTGCCAAAACTTCCCGCACGGCTGCGCAGCCTGGCGGCGTTGGGCTTGCTGCTGGTGATCGGGCAGATCGCCCTCGGTGGTTGGGTCAGCAGTAATTACGCCGCGGTGGCCTGTGTCGATTTGCCGACCTGTCATGGCGAGTGGTGGCGATGGATTTCTCCAAGGTTCCACCTGACGCAACATATCGGCCCCTAACATTTGGGTGGCCAACTCGGACAGCGATGCACGCACCGCCATTCATATGACCCATCGCTTAGGCGCAGTACTCGTGACCCTCGTGCTGATGCTGCTAGCCTGGCAACTTAAACGCCACGGCTTGTCGCGGCTCGCCGGTTTGCTGGTGCTGGCACTGGGTGTACAGATCAGCCTAGGCATCAGCAATGTAGTGTTTCATCTGCCGCTACTGGTGGCTGTGGCGCATAACCTGGGCGGTGCAGCCCTGTTGTTAAGCCTGGTTCTGATCAATTATCAGCTACGTAGCGCGGCATCCCTGGTATCACCGGCAGCACACGTGCACGCTGGCTTTGCTGTGTTGCCGAGCAAATAACAAAAACAATCGAGGAGAGACCGTATGGCTACTCTAGCGCGCGAACACCAAGACCACGCGAGCTGGCGCGACTACCTGGAGCTGACCAAGCCGCGGGTGGTGGTGCTGATGCTGATCACCTCACTGGTCGGCATGTTTCTGGCCACCCGCGCGGGTGTGGCCTGGCAGGTGCTGATTTTCGGCAACTTGGGTATCGGCCTGTGCGCCGGTGCGGCGGCGGCGGTCAACCATGTGGTGGATCGGCGCATCGATTCGATCATGGCCCGCACCCTCAAGCGTCCCGTAACCTCGGGTCGCATCTCGCCCAGTGCTGCCTTAGGCTTTGCTCTGCTGCTGGCCGTGATTGGGATGGCACTGCTGCTGACCTTTACCAACGAGCTGGCAGCCTGGCTGACCCTGGCATCCTTGCTCGGCTATGCGGTGATTTATACCGGCTTTCTCAAACGCGCCACACCGCAGAACATCGTGATCGGCGGACTGGCTGGTGCCGCGCCGCCGCTGCTGGGTTGGGTGGCGGTTACCGGGCATATCAGCGCTGAGCCGCTGTTGCTGGTGTTGATCATCTTCGCCTGGACGCCCCCGCATTTCTGGGCCCTGGCGATCCACCGCAAGGAGGAGTACGCCAAAGCCAATATTCCGATGCTGCCGGTCACCCATGGCGAGCATTACACCAAGGTGCATATCCTGCTTTACACCTTGATGATGTTTGCCGTGACCCTGCTGCCCTATGCCATCCACATGAGTGGTCTGCTCTATTTAGTCTGCGCGGTGGTCTTGGGTGGACGCTTCCTGCACTGGGCCGTGGTTCTGTACCGTGACAGCAAACCCCATGCGGCGATCAACACGTTCAAATACAGCATCTGGTATCTTTTCGCGCTTTTTATCGCCCTGCTGGTCGATCACTATCTGATCATGTAGAAGCTACTGCGCTCGGTTCTGCCGCGTTGAAATCAGCCTTGGAAAGCCGCTTGCGGCTAACGCGCTTTAGCGCGACCTGATGGGCGAGCAAAGCGAGTTATGCTCATGTACAACTCGTACACTGCGCTTCCTCGGCTGCTTGACCAGCCGGAGGCTGTTACTAACGTAGCGCCTTGCATAACCGTCGCTCGCGACGCTTCTAAATGACCAGACTCTGCTGTTAAACCTGTAATCGTTGGACTCATGACCCGAACCCACACCACCGTTTTTGTTCTCGTTGCCATCGTTGCCCTGGTGCTGGGGCTGACCGTCAACAAGGTGCTGACCAGCAAAGACCAGGGTGACCCCACCGTGTTGCTCGATGCCGGGATCATCTTGCTGCCGCAAAGCCGCAGCCTGCCGGAGTTGAGCCTGACCAATCAGGATGGCCAGGCCGTCGCGGTCGACCAGCTCAAAGAGCAATGGAGCCTGCTGTTTTTCGGTTACACCTTCTGCCCAGATATCTGCCCGGCTACTCTCGCCCAGTTGCGCCAACTGCAAGGCCAGTTGCCGCCGGAAACCCTGAGCAAGCTGCGTATCGTGCTAGTGACGGTTGACCCTCACCGCGATACGCCGGAGCAGTTGAAGAAGTATCTGGACTACTTCGATGCCGGCTTTATCGGCCTGACAGGTGAGGAAGCGACCCTGCAGAAACTTGCCAATGCCGTGAGCATTCCCTATATCCCGGCCGACACCAGCAAGGAAAACTACACCGTCGACCACAGCGGCAACCTGGTGCTGATCGGTCCGGACGGCAAACAGCGCGGTTTTATCCGGGCGCCAATCAACAACACCAAGCTGGCCGCGCAATTACCCGGCCTGCTTAACAGGGTGAATTGAGGTGATGGGTTGCCACCCCAGACTACGTCCGACTGCGTAGGATGGGCTCAACCCATCAGATGGTTATTTGGCAAATAGCTGGCCGATATCTTTGAACGCCTTAAACTCCAGTGCGTTGCCGCACGGGTCGAGAAGAAACAGCGTGGCCTGTTCGCCGGGCTGTCCAGCAAAGCGAATATAGGGCTCGATAACAAAGGGGGTGCCTTTAGCCTTGAGTCGCGCCGCCAGAATTTGCCAATCATCCCAACCCAGCACTACGCCGAAATGGGGTACCGGCACGTCGTGGCCATCCACCGGGTTGCTATTGGCGGCCTCCTGATAGGCCATCTTCGGTGCCTGGTGGATCACCAGTTGATGGCCGAAGAAGTCGAAGTCCACCCAGTGCTCGCTGCTACGGCCTTCGGCACAGCCAAACACTTCAGCATAGAAATGCCGAGCGCAATTCAGGTCATAAACGGGAATAGCCAGGTGGAATGGGGCGAGGGCCATGCTGAAGTTCCTTACACGTGCGGTCTGCTGATTCTCGGCAACAATGATCCTGATTAAAAGCGAATATTCTTGCGCGTAAGCGCAGATAAAACTGATCAGCGAGGCGTCGATGCTCAGTGAACTGAAAACGTGGTGGTTGTGGTGCACCCATTGTGCAGTTGATATGCACGCTCGGCTCTACGCCACAAGCGTGCGCAGCTCATCCCAGCCAAAACTGCCTAGGCCGCCTGCCCATAAACGACAAACTCCGCACAGAGCGGGGTTTGGCAGATGACGCCGGCGCTTAGAACGCCGGCACCACAGCCCCCTGATACTTCTCAGCGATAAAGGCTTTGACTTCGGCGCTGTTCAGCGCCTTGGCCAGCGTCTGCATGGCGGCGCTGTCTTTGTTGCCGGCGCGGGCGACCTGGCCACTGCTGGTTGGCAGCAGGTTGCGTTCGCCGAGCACTTGCAAAGCTATTGCGGTACTTGAGAGCGACAGGCCAAGCCCTGCAACCAGAGCAATCCGCCAGTCATAGCCAAATGCCAGCGCTACGCCAAACAGCGCAACCGCGCAGCCGATGACCTGCGCCAAACCCCAGCCGAAGATCGGTCGGCGCAGGCTCCACAGGCGTTTTGGCTCCAGTTCCAGGCCGACCAGAAACAGCATCAGCACAACGCCGAACTCGGCAAAGTGCAGGATGTCGGTGACATTGGTGACCAGCCCCAGTCCCCACGGGCCAATGGCTATAACGGCGACCAGGTAGCCGATTATAGAGCCCAGGCCGAGGGCCTGACTCAAGGGCACCGCGATCACCGCGGCACTCAGATAGATAAAGCTGTTGATCAGCCAAGTAGGCGCATGTTCCATGACACTCTCCTTAGCAAAGGCGCGGCGTCATGCGCGATGGATTTTCAAGGTAGATTCGCGGGGTGTGAGCAATACGCTGATGCCTGCATCGACGAGTGTTTGCTTCTGCCCTTCGGGACTTGCAGGTTTCCTCTGTCGTGAAAGCCTGCAAACTTGAACTGGTTGGCGCGCGCAGAGTGAGTCAGTTGCACCTTGCGCACGCCGCGAAAGGGCGAGTGGTTAGCCTTACTCACTTGCCGTGTCGGTACCAATCACGCGGTAAACCATTGCGCCAAGTGCAGCGCCGACAATCGGTGCGAGCCAGAAAAGCCACAATTGGGCAGTGGCCCAATCGCCAACATACAAAGCCACACCTGTACTGCGAGCAGGGTTTACCGATGTGTTGGTCACTGGGATGCTGATCAGGTGAATCAAGGTCAGGCCCAGGCCGATGGCAATCGGGGCGAATCCCTGTGGTGCTCGTTTGTCGGTTGCGCCGAGGATAATCAGCAGAAACATCATGGTCATCACGATCTCTGTAATAAACGCAGACATCATTGAGTAGCCACCGGGTGAATGTTCACCATAGCCATTTGACGCAAAGCCTGCGGCGACATCGAAGCCCGGTTTTCCCGTTGCAATAAGGTAGAGCACGCCACCTGCGGCGATGCCCCCGAGAACCTGGGAGACTATATAAGGCAGCAACTGGCCTGCAGGGAACCGACCGCCCAGCCATAGGCCAATGGAAACGGCCGGGTTCAGGTGGCATCCCGAAATATGTCCTATTGCAAACGCCATGGTTAGAACGGTCAGGCCGAATGCCAGGGCAACGCCGAGAAAGCCGATACCGTAATCGGGAAAAGTTGCGGCTAGAACAGCACTGCCACATCCACCAAGTACCAACCAGAACGTTCCGAAAAACTCAGCGCCGTATTGCTTCATTGGTATATCCACCGTTGCTTGATTTTTGAAGAGTGTTCGTGGCTGCTTATTTCTGGGCTTACCTGCCAGTTTGCCAAAGCTACAGCTCTTTCAATCAACCAATTCAAGGCAAAAAAGGGCAGGCTGTCTAGGCAGCCTGCCCTTTTTCTATTGCCTAGTTACCAGATCGCTGTTGTGTAGCTGATAATCAGTCGATTTTCGTCCAGCTCTTTGGTGGATTTTGCGAGGTTTGAGCGGTAGGTGCCGTTGCGCCATTTCACGCCCAGGCCCTTGAGGGCTTCGTCCTGGAAGGCCTAGGCGATGTCGGTGTCGCGTTCCCATTCCTTGCCGTCATTGCTGCCGTTACTGAGCTTTATGTTGTCGCCGAGGATGTTGACGTACGGCGAGTCGCTGCCTTCGATGGCCAGGGCATCCTTGGTCGGGTTCAGCTTGGCTTCTAGCGCGTAGTTGGTGTTGATCAGTGCCAGGTCAACCTGGGTCAACACCCGCGGCAGCGTAGCGGCTTCCAGCTCACGCACCTTAATGGCCTTCGGGTTTTCGACGATGTCTTTCGGCGTAGCGAGGATGCCCGCTTCTGGCTTGAGGGTAATGATCCCTACTTTTTGCAGCAGCAGGGCACGGCCACCGTTAGTCGCGTCGTTGGGGATGACCACATTGGCCGCTTGCGGCAGGTCCGCCAGGCTCTTGTGCTGGCTGGAGTAAGCACCGAAGGGCTCGACATGCACGCCGACAACGCTAACCAGCTCAGTGCCACGGCTCTTGTTGAACTCATCGAGGTACGGCTGGTGCTGGAAGAAATTCGCGTCCAGACGCTTTTCGACGACCAGCACGTTGGGCTGCACGTAGTCGGTGAACACTTTGATATTCAGCTCAACGCCTTCTTTGGCCAGGGCCGGCTTCACGAATTCGAGGATTTCCGCGTGGGGTACGGCGGTAGCGGCGACGCTCAGGCTTTCGGCCTGGGCGGCCAAAGCTGCGGCAGCATTAGAGAGTGCAGCCAGGGCTGCAACGGCAACGATCAGTTTTTTTTATCATAAAGTTCCTTGTGGGATTAGCCTGTAGCCGCGACTGGGTAACTGAATAGCGGGCTGTCTATTTGCGAGAAAAGTGCACCACCAGCTTGTCGCCGCCGGTTTGTAGAAGTTGTACCAGCACCAGCAGGAGGATCACCGTCACCGCCATGACATCCGGCTGCTAGCGCTGATAGCCATAACGCACCGCGAGGTCACCCAGGCCGCCACCGCCGATCAGACCGCTCATGGCGGTATAAGACACTAGGGTAATGGCAGTCACGGTGGTGGCCGCGATAATCGCGGGCATGGCCTCGGGGAGCAGGGCGTTGATCACGATCTGCCGGGTCGTTGCGCCCATGGCCTGGGTGGCGTCGATAATGCTGCGATCCACTTCACGCAGTGCGGTTTCCACCAGGCGCGCAAAGAATGGCGTGGCACCCACCACCAGCGGCGGGATGGCCCCCGCAACGCCGAGCGAGGTGTCGGTGACGATCACGGTGAACGGAATCATCACGATCAGCAGGATCACAAACGGCACCGAGCGCAGGATGTTCACCAGCAGCGACAGCACCCCATACAGGGCCTTCTGCTCAAGCATCTACCGTGGGCTGGTAAGAAATAACAGCACGCCCAGCGGCAAGCCGAGTAGCACGGTGAGCAGCATGGAACCGCCGAGCATACTCAGGGTGTCGAGGCTGGCGTAGCCGATTTCTGTCCAGTCGACATTCGGCAGCAGGCGAGTGAGTAAGGCTTCCATCAGCGCAGCACCTTCATATGCACGTCGGCGCCAGTAAAGCGTGCCAGCGCGGCGTCCAAGTCACCGCCAGTCAGGGCCAGGGTTAATTGGCCGTAGGGGGTTTCTTAGATGCGGTCAATACGTCCGGCTAGGATGCTGAAGTCCACCCCGGTTTCGCGCGCCACGGTGCCTAGCCGCGGCGCATAGGTGGCGTCGCCCTGGAAGGTCAGGCGCAGAATGCACCCTGCAACATGAGCAAAATCATCACGCTGTTCATCCACCTGTGCGGCTTCCAGTACGAAGCGTTTGGTGGTGGTGTGTTGCGGATGCAGGAAGACCTCGGCCACCGGGCCGGACTCGACGATAACGCCCGCATCCATTACGGCCACGCGATCGCATACGCGGCGGATCACGTCCATCTCGTGGGTGATCAGCACGATGGTCAGGTTAAGTTCGCGGTTGATCTCGGCCAGCAGTTGCAGCACCGAGGCGGTGGTTTGCGGGTCAAGGGCGCTAGTGGCCTCGTCGCAGAGCAGAATTTTCGGTTCGGTAGCCAAGGCGCGGGCAATACCGACGCGTTGTTTTTGTCCGCCGGAGAGCTGCGCCGGGTATTTATTGGTGTGCTCCTCAAGGCCCACGCGCGCCAACAACTCGCTGACGCGGGCGTCGATGGCGCTGCGCGATAACTCGCCCGCCAGCTTTAGCGGTAGGGCGACGTTATCGGCCACGGTTTTGGAGGACAACAAGTTGAAGTGCTGGAAGATCATCCCGACACGCTGGCGCAAGCGCCTCAGGCCTTTGGCGTCCAGTGCGGTCACATCTTCAGCGTCGATCTCGATACGTCCGCCAGAAGGTTCTTCCAGCCTATTGATCACGCGTTAAATTTTTTGGTTTCAGAGTTGCCGGGTAGGCCTAAACGGCGGCTAGTCTACCCGGCACTGTTTAGGCCGAAATAATCTTTATGGGCCTATGGCTATAGCCACATTGCATTAGCAGCCAGCCTGCTCAGCCCTATTGTAGCCACTGCACATGCAAGCAGCCGGGCAAGCCCACGCGTTCTTCGTTCGATGAAGTCAGCAACCAATCAGGCTGTGCGCCGTGGCAGGGCGAAAGAAAGCAAAAACAGGCTGGCGGCCGTGACCACGATCGACGGACCGGCCGGGGTGTCCTGATACCACGACAGGCTCAAGCCGCCACACACTGCAACAATGCCCAGCAGACTGGCGCCAAGCGCCATCTGTTCCGGGGTGCGGGCATGACGCTGGGCCGCGGCTGCGGGAATGATCAGCAAGGAGGTGATCAGCAGCACGCCGACAATTTTCATTGCCACGGCGATCACCACGGCAATCAACAACATCAGGCTTAGGCGAATCGCCGCTACCGGCAAGCCTTCGACCTTGGCCAGCTCCTCATGCACGGTGATGGCCAGCAGCGGTCGCCACAGCAGTGCCAGCAGCACCAGCACCAGCGCACTGCCACCGACGATCCAGGCCAGGTCAGTGGGGCTGACGGCGAGCAGGTCGCCGAATAGATAGCCCATCAGGTCAATACGCACATCCCGCATAAAGCTCAGCACCACCAGGCCTAGCGACAAGGTGCTGTGAGCCAGGATGCCAAGCAGGGTGTCCGAGGCCAGCGGTTGGCGGCTCTGCAGGGTGACCAGCAATACCGCGAGCAGCACGCAGCCGACCGTCACCGCCAGCATCGGGCTGACATCCAGCATCAACCCGAGGGCGACGCCGAGCAGGGCGGAATGGGACAGGGTGTCGCCAAAATAGGCCATGCGCCGCCACACCACGAAGGAGCCGAGCGGTCCGGCGACCAGCGCCAGGGCCAGGCCGGCGAGCAGGGCGTTGAGGAGAAAATCAGCCATGCTTGCAGCCATCTCCGTGGATATGGGGTTTTACCGGGCCTTTAATGCTCAGGCCGGAGGCGTGTTCGCTGACCACGGCGCCGTGCAGGTCGTGTTCGTGGTCATGGCGGTGTGTGTAGATCGCCAGGGTCTTGGCATCCTGGCCGAATAGCTCGACAAAGGCTGGGTCGAAGCTGACCTGTTCCGGGCGGCCGGAACAGCAGACATGGCGGTTCAGGCAGACCACCTGGTCGGTGGTGCTCATGACCAGGTGCAAGTCGTGGGAGACCATCAGCACCCCGCAACCATAACGATCGCGTAGTTGCGTGATCAGCCGGTACAACTCAGCCTGGCCGGCGACATCGACGCCCTGCACCGGCTCATCCAACACCAGCAGCTCCGGCTCGCGCAGGAGGGCGCGGGCCAGCATTACGCGCTGCAGCTCCCCGCCGGAAATGCTTTGCAGCGGGCTATCGATCACCTGTCCAGCGCCGACCTCGGCCAACGCCGCTTGAGCGCGCGGGCGATCAACCCCCGGCACCAGGCTTAAAAAACGCAGCACCGAGAGCGGCAACGTGGCATCCACATGCAGCTTTTGCGGCATATAACCGATGCGTAATTTGGCTTTGCGCCAGACGCTGCCGCTGTTGGGCTTGAGCAACCCGAGCACAGCGCGCACTAAGGTGGTTTTACCGGCCCCGTTGGGGCCAATCAGGGTGACGATCTCGCCGGGCTTTACGCTGAGCTGCACATCCTGCAGCGCGTTCTGCCCGGCGAAGGTCACGCCGACGCCTTCGAGGCGAATGAGGGCATCGCTCATGGCTGCTCCCGGCAGCCGGCGCACAAGCCGACCACTTCTACCGTTTGGCTTTCCACGACGAAACCGACACCGGCTGCACTGTTGATGATGGCGTTGCTGATCGTCGCGTGCTCCAGCTCAATGGCTGCATGGCAGCCACGACAGATCAGAAACTGGCCCTGATGAGCGTGCTCTGGATGGCTACAGCCGACAAAGGCGTTGAGCGAAGCGATGCGGTGAACCAGGCCGTTTGCTAGCAGGAAATCCAATGCGCGGTACACCGTCGGTGGGGCGGCGCGGCGGCCGTCTTCCTCACTCAGCACGCCAAGGATGTCATAGGCCCCTAGAGGCTTGTGGCTGTGCCAAACCAGTTCCAGCACCCGTTTGCGCAAGACGGTCAGCCGCAGGCCCTGGCGCAGGCAGATGCTTTCGGCCTCGGCCAGAGCATGGCTGACGCAGTGAGAGTGATCGTGTGGGCGTGAGGCCAGGGGTGCTTGGGTCATGGGCAACGACGAATAAGCTGAGAGACGTTACTATATTACCTGTTCCTTCTTGCTTGAGTGCTGCCCATGTCGCGTCTTTTTCCGATGTTAAGTCTGCTGTTCATCATTTCTTCAGTGAGTTTCGCCGCCCAGGCCCAGTCTCAAACCCAGCTGCGCGTGCTGACCAGCATCAAACCGCTGCAACTGATTGCGGCTGCTGTGCAAGACGGCGTCGGTCAGCCTGATGTGCTGTTGCCGCCGGGCGCTTCACCGCATCATTACGCGCTGCGCCCCTCCGATGTACGCAGTGTGCGCGATGCGGATCTGTTGTACTGGATTGGTCCTGACCTGGAGAGCTTCCTGCCACGGGTGCTGAGTGGCCGCACCAAAGCCAGCGTGCAGGTGCAGGATCTGCCGGGGATGAGCCTTCGTCACTTCGGTGACAGCCACGATGAGGAACATGCAGAGCATGGTGCGGGCCATGATGAGCACGCACCCAAGGACGATCAGCATGATCATGACCATCGCCCCGGTAGCCTGGATGCGCACCTGTGGTTATTACCGGCAAACGCCCGTGTGATTGCCGACAAGATGGCTGTCGACCTGGCGCAGGCCGATCCGGCTAATGCCGCGCGCTATCAGGCCAATGCTGAGGCCTTCGGCCAGCGTCTTGGGCTACTGGACCAACGTCTGAAAACCCGCTTGAGTGGACTGGCCGGCAAGCCATACTTCGTTTTTCACGAAGCCTACGATTACTTTGAGGCCGCATATGGGCTTAAGCATGCCGGGGTATTCAACGTGCTCGGTGAAGTACAGCCAGGCGCCAAGCACGTCGCCGCCATGCGCGAGCGGTTAAAGCAGGCTGGGCCAACCTGCGTATTTAGCGAGCCGCCGTTAGTACCGCGCCTAGCGAAAACCCTGACAGCTGGCTTGCCGGTAACCCTGGCCGAGTTGGACGCCATGGGCGGTGCCTTACCCGTGAATGCGGGCGGCTACGAAGCCTTGCTGCAAAATCTGGCGGGCGGGCTGGCGGCGTGTATCGAGGCGCTGTAGTCAGCGCCTGGAGGTTAGAAGGCGAACGGTAGCGTCAGTTCGACGTTTTGGCGCTGGGCCAGGCGGCGCTGAAAATCATTCGGATCATGGATGAGCACCTCCTGGCCGGCGAAGGACTCGGCGGCAATCAGGCGTGATAGCCAGAAACGCACGCAGGCAATGCGCAACATCGCCGGCCACAGCTCGGCTTCTGCCGCAGTAAAGGGTCGCAGCGCTGCATAAGCACCGAGCAACGCCTGTGCGCGCTTGCCATCGAGGCTGCCGTCCTCCTGCGAGCACCAGTCATTCACGGTGATCGCCAGGTCATAGAGCATCGGCCCCGAACAGGCGTTATAGAAGTCGATCACGCCGGCCAAATGGTTGCCATCAAACAGCACGTTGTCGCGGAACAGGTCGGCGTGCAGGTTGGCCTGCGGTAACGTCAGGATGCGCGGCTTGAGGTCATGGATTTCCGCCAGGGCATCACGCAACAACGGCAGTTGCTCGTCGGGCAGCTGCAAGGCCAGGCTTGGACCCTCGGCAAGCATCCAGTCCAGCCCGCGGTCACTTTTACGTGGCAGCGGTTGCGCCCGCGTTGCCAGGTGGATGCGCGCCAACAGTGCGCCGACTTCCTGGCAGTGATGCGGGTTGGCCTCGTGCACATGCTTGCCGGCCAAGCGCGGCTGTAGCAACGCCGGTTTTTCCGCCAGGCGGCGTAACGCCTCACCGCTTGCCGTACGCAGGGCATAAGGTACCGGTAAACCGGCGGTATGCAGCACGTCGAGCAATTCGACAAAAAATGACAGGTCAGCACTCGGGCCGCGCTCGATCAGGGTCAGAACAAACTCGCCCTGCTCCAGGCTGACGAAGAAATTGCTGTTCTCGCTGCCAGCAGCAATGCCTTGAAAGTCGCGCAAGCGACCCAGGCCATAAGGGGCAAGAAATTCCTCAAGCTCGTGGCGCTCAAGCGGCGTAAAAACAGACATCAGTAGTTACCAGCTGAAGATTTCCCAGGCCGGAATCAACATATCCGGGCTATCCGAACGGACGAAGTTGCCATCGCTGCCATCGGCGCGTACCAAGAAGTACGGTTTGCCACCTTTGGGGGTGACTTTTACTGCATAGAGAAAACCGTTAACCCGGTATTCTTGGATGGTGCGGTCGCCGTCCTGGCGAATGGTTACATCCGGCTCAGCTGAGACTGGGTCTTCGGCGTGAACGGCCAGTGTGGTGAATGCCAGCAGGCTGGCCAGTAACAGGCGATTAAGTGCGCGCATGGTAACCTTATCCCTTTGATTGCAATGGTGCGGCCATTCTAACGCCGCTCCCGCTTAAAAGGTTGATCCTGCTCATGAATCAAGCTCCTTTAGTCCTGGTCGACGGTTCTTCTTACCTTTACCGAGCCTTCCATGCTTTGCCGCCGCTGACCACCTCCAAAGGGTTGCCTACTGGAGCGGTGAAGGGCGTGCTGAACATGCTCAAGAGCCTGCGCAAGCAGTATCCGCAAAGCCCATTTGCGGTGGTGTTTGACGCCAAGGGCGGGACCTTTCGCGACGAGATGTATGCCGATTACAAGGCCAACCGGCCGTCGATGCCGGACGACTTGCGGGTGCAGGTCGATCCGCTGCACGCCAGTGTCAAAGCCATGGGCTATCCGTTGTTGTGTGTCGAGGGCGTCGAAGCGGATGACGTGATCGGCACCCTGGCCCGCCAGTGCGCCGCTGAAGGCCGTGATGTGGTGATCTCCACCGGCGACAAGGACATGGCGCAGCTGGTGTGCCCGCACGTGACCCTGGTTAACACCATGACCGGTAGCGTGTATGACGTCGAGGGCGTGAAAGCCAAATTTGGTGTTGGTCCTGAGCTGATCATCGACTACCTGGCGCTGATGGGTGACAAGGTCGATAACATCCCAGGTGTGCCTGGCGTGGGTGAGAAGACTGCATTGGGTTTGCTGGTCGGTATTGGTGGTGGCCTCGATGTGCTCTACGCCAACCTCGACAAGGTACCGGAACTGCCCATTCGCGGGGCCAAGACGTTGCCGGCCAAGCTGACCGAGCATCGCGATATGGCGTACCTGTCCTACGCCTTGGCGACCATCAAATTGGATGTGCCGCTGAATATCGAGATTGAGTCGCTGCATCCTGGCGAAAAGGATCTGCCGGCGCTGCTTGAGCTGTACGCCGAACTGGAGTTCAAGAGCTGGCGTGATGAACTGCTGCGCAGCAATCCGGCTCCGGCG
>JAGGNC010000066.1 GCA_017886405.1 Pseudomonas sp.
TCAGCTTCGCAATAGCTTCGTCGCGAGTCGGCAGCGAAGCCAACACGTCGATCTGGTTTGCTGCGAGGAACTTGCCCTCAAACGCAGCTGCCTTGATCTCGAACTTACCCTGACCCTTGGCAAACTCTTTGAAAATGCGAGCAGCAGCGCCCGGATGTTCATTAGAGAATGCAATCAGGGTCGGGCCTTTGAACACGTCGTTAAGGACAACATAATCAGTGCCCTCAACAGCGCGCTTTAGCAGGGTATTACGTACAACGCGTACGTACACACCGGCTTCGCGGGCCTCTTTACGGAGTGCGGTCATAGCGCTTACAGTCACACCGCGGGCATCAGCCACAACAGCGGAAAGGGCGCCTTTGGCAGCCTCGTTGACTTCAGCGACGATGGCCTTCTTGTCTTCGAGCTTAATTGCCACGGGTTTAACTCCTGCTTGTTACCGTTTCATCCCTCCGAAGGGGGATTTCGTTTTGGTGTCTGATTCGGTAAGAATCGGGAGCACCATCTGCGTAGGCTGCTGGAGATCGCTCTCCGGGTTTAAGGCTTACGCCACCTACGGTCTTGGATAGCCCCCGCCAGGCAGGGACCCCAAATTTTCGAAGCGCCGCAATTAGCTGCGCCGCTTAGATATGTATTACGCGTCGAGCGAGCCTTGATCGATGATCAGACCTGGACCCATGGTAGTGCTTAGGGTTATACGCTTGACGTAGATGCCTTTTGAAGTCGACGGCTTCAGACGCTTGAGGTCAGAAATCAGTGCTTCAACGTTTTGCTTCAGCTTCTCGGCGTCAAAACCAACCTTGCCGACGGAACCGTGAATGATGCCATTCTTGTCAGTACGGAAACGTACTTGACCAGCCTTGGCATTTTTCACAGCAGTAGCCACGTCCGGGGTAACGGTACCGACTTTCGGGTTAGGCATCAGGCCACGCGGACCGAGCACTTGGCCCAACTGACCGACAACGCGCATTGCATCCGGGGAGGCAATTACTACGTCATAGTTCAGGTCGCCGCCTTTCATTTCAGCAGCCAGATCATCCATGCCTACGCGATCAGCGCCGGCAGCCAGAGCAGCTTCAGCAGCCGGGCCTTGGGTGAACACGGCAACGCGAACGCTTTTGCCTGAGCCGTTCGGCAGAACGGTAGCGCCACGTACGACCTGGTCAGATTTACGCGGATCAACGCCTAGATTGACTGCAATATCAACAGACTCAGAGAACTTAACTAGCGACAGCTCAGCCAGTAGGGCTGCAGCGTCAACAAAACTGTAAGCCTTGCCAGCTACGATTTTCTCAGCGATTGCTTTTTGACGCTTGGTCAACTTAGCCATTACACACCCTCCACGTTGAGGCCCATGCTACGAGCGGAGCCGGCGATTGTACGCACGGCCGCATCCATATCAGCGGCAGTCAGATCAGCCTGCTTAGTGTTGGCGATCTCTTCCAGCTGTGCACGAGTCACAGTGCCAACCTTAACGGTGTTCGGACGAGCCGAACCGCTGGTCAGGCCAGCAGCTTTCTTCAGCAGAACCGAAGCGGGGGTGCTTTTGGTTTCAAAGGTGAAGCTACGGTCGCTATAAACTGTGATGATCACTGGAGTCGGCAAGCCAGGTTCCATACCCTGAGTACGGGCGTTGAACGCTTTGCAGAATTCCATGATATTCACGCCGTGCTGGCCCAGAGCTGGGCCGACAGGTGGCGACGGGTTGGCTTGTGCAGCCTTAACTTGCAGCTTGATATAAGCCGTGATTTTCTTAGCCATGAGCTACTCCAATATTGGGTTCTAACGCCTTACGGCTCCCCAGTTATTACCTATTTATCCCAGTGACGACAAAACCCCGCAGCCAAGGCTGCGAGGTGGGGGATGCGTATGTCAGCTATGCCTTTTCGACTTGACTGAACTCCAGCTCGACCGGCGTAGAGCGACCAAAAATAGTCACTGCAACCTGGATACGGCTTTTCTCATAATTGACTTCTTCGACAACACCACTGAAATCTGCGAACGGACCATCGGTCACGCGCACCATCTCGCCTGGCTCAAACAAGGTTTTAGGCTTTGGCTTGTCACCGCTATCAGCGACACGCCGCAGAATTGCCTCGGCCTCTTTTTCAGTAATCGCTGCAGGCTTGTCTGCAGTACCACCAATAAAGCCCATGACACGCGGCGTATTCTTGATCAAGTGCCAAGACGCCTCGTTCATTTCCATCTGGACCAGAACGTAGCCGGGGAAAAACTTACGCTCACTTTTGCGCTTTTGGCCATTACGCATCTCTACCACTTCTTCGGTAGGGACCATAATTTCGCCAAAAACATCTTCCATACCAGCGAGCTTCACACGCTCGTTCAACGAGCGCATAACATGCTTCTCGTAACCCGAGTAAGCATGCACAACGTACCAACGCTTAGACACGGGACACCCTTAGCCGACAATCAACGAAACAAGCCAACCAAGCAGGGAGTCTAAGCCCCACAACAGCATCGCCATAACCAAAACAACAGCCACAACAATTAAAGTTGTCTGCGTGGTTTCCTGACGAGTTGGCCAAACGACCTTACGAATTTCAACGCGCGCTTCTTTAGCCAACACCCAAAAAGCCTTACCCTTGGATGTCTGCAGAGCAATCAAGCCAGCCAGCGCCGCTACAACCAGCAATGCCAGAACGCGATACAGGATAGGCTCAGCAGAGAAATACTGATTACCAACCACACCTGCGATTACCAGAGCAGCTACTAAGAGCCACTTAAGCAGATCAAAGCGTGAGTCTTTGGCTTCAGCCTTAACATTCATCTACTAATATCCTGTAAAAAAAGACGCGCCAAATTCTAGGAAAATGGCAGGTCAGGAGGGAATCGAACCCCCAACCTACGGTTTTGGAGACCGTCGCTCTGCCAATTGAGCTACTGACCTAAAAACTGAACCTGGCCGGCCATTATGCCGGCCCGATCAAAACAGATCAATCAATTACGCGATGATCTTGGCTACGACGCCAGCGCCGACGGTACGACCGCCTTCACGAATGGCGAAACGCAAACCTTCTTCCATTGCGATGGTTTTGATCAGCGTGACAGTCATCTGAATGTTGTCACCTGGCATCACCATCTCAACGCCTTCCGGCAGTTCGCAGTTACCAGTCACGTCAGTTGTACGGAAGTAGAACTGAGGACGGTAGCCTTTGAAGAACGGCGTGTGACGACCGCCTTCTTCTTTGCTCAACACGTACACTTCTGCAGTGAAGGTGGTGTGCGGCTTAACCGAACCCGGCTTAACCAGAACCTGGCCACGCTCTACGTCGTCACGCTTGGTGCCGCGCAGCAGAACGCCGCAGTTCTCACCAGCACGACCTTCGTCGAGCAGCTTGCGGAACATCTCAACACCGGTACAAGTGGTCTTGACGGTGTCACGCAGACCAACAATTTCCAGCTCTTCCTGGATTTTGATGATGCCGCGCTCGATACGGCCAGTTACCACGGTGCCACGACCGGAGATCGAGAATACGTCTTCGATTGGCATCAGGAACGGCTTGTCGATCGCACGCACCGGATCTGGAATGTAGGTATCCAGCGTCTCAACGAGCTTACGAACGGCAGTGGTGCCCATTTCGTTGTCGTCTTGACCGTTCAGCGCCATCAGCGCCGAGCCAATGATGATGGGCGTGTCGTCACCAGGGAACTCGTACATGCTGAGCAGGTCACGCACTTCCATTTCAACCAGCTCTAACAGCTCAGCGTCATCAACCATGTCAGCCTTGTTCAGGAACACGACGATGTACGGAACACCTACCTGACGAGACAACAGGATGTGCTCACGAGTCTGCGGCATCGGACCATCAGCAGCCGAACAAACCAGGATCGCGCCGTCCATCTGCGCAGCACCGGTGATCATGTTCTT
>JAGGNC010000008.1 GCA_017886405.1 Pseudomonas sp.
CGCACATGGGCTATTCGGACAGTGCTTGGTGGTTAGCGTTTCGCCTGGATGCGCCTGGTGCCGCGAATCTCGACTTAATCATCGACCGACCGCTGCTCGACGATATTGAGGTCTGGTTGTATGACCGCGAGCGGCTGATCGCGTCTCTCTATAGCGGTGATCATCGGCGGCTTTTGCAGCGTGGTGAACCGTCGCCGCACGTTTTGCTCAACCTGCCGCGCCTTGTTGAAGGCCCCCACACCCTGTTACTTCGCGTGCAAAGCGGCTCGGCAGTGAGCATGCCGATGCAGCTGGTGGCGGCTGAGCAAAGCCCCTTATTGCTGGCTGAACAGTGGATCCACAGCGGTCTGCTGCTGGGGGCCTTGCTCAGCTTGGCCCTGTTTTTTTGGGTGAGGTTTAACACCCTGCGTGAAACGCCGCTGTTATGGTTTTGCCTAACGGCAGCGAGCATGGCGCTTTACACCGCCGGCCGCTATGGCGTAATCAGCCTGCTGGACCTGCACTGGAACTGGCTGTCGACTCAACTGATGAACCTCGCCAACCTCGGTATGCTGATTTTCAGCAGCTTATTTCTGATCAGTGCACTCAAGTTGGAACTGGGCCGCCTGCGCCTGCTGCGCAGTGCATTGTTCGTGGTAACCGTGCTGGTGTGCGGCTGGACCATCGTCAGTTACGGCCACTACCGCGCCTACCAAACCCTGAATGTGTTGATCTTACTGACTGGAATATTCCAGCTGTTGCTGCTGATGCTTGGCGTGCGTCAGCGCCGGCCTTATGCCGTCGGTTACTTGCTGTGCTGGAGTTCGGCGCTGCTATTGATGCTGTTAGTACCCCTGGGTGTTACTGGGGTGATCGCACTGCCGTCGAGCTTTAATTATATGTACACCTACCTGCCAGTGCTGAGCATGCTGCTGTTTGGTGGAATCCTCGATAAACAGCTGGAGCGTGTCCGTCGCGCCTTGCTGCACAGCAAGGCTCAGGCACTGGGCAACCTTGAACAATACCGAGCGTTATTTAGCAGCAGCGGTGAGGGGATTTTCCGCTGCACCGGCAGCGGTACGCTCATTGAAGCCAACCCAAGCTTTACAGCCTTGTTGGGCCTTGGACCGAACGTTAACGAGCTGACCATGCCGCAACTGCTCGGCGCGGCACAATGGGCTGAGCATGTGGCGCAGTTGCATCGCAATCAGGCGGCCTTCAGCCAGGAATGTCAGATGTATGGCCTCGACGGGCAGCTGCGCTGGGTGTACTTGTCCATGCATCTGCGCCCAAATCAGGATTGTATCGAAGGCATTGTCGTGGACCTCAGTGAGCGCCGTGCATTGGAGGAGCGCCTGCAATACCTGGCCGCCCATGACTCGCTGACCGGGCTGCTGAACCGCCGTGAGCTGGAGCGCTTGTTGCGTGAAACCTTAAAAGGCGAGAGCCAGCTGGGCTTCAGCCATTTACTGAGTATTGATCTTGACCAGTTTAAACAGGTCAACGATCTCTGCGGGCACGTCGCTGGCGATCAGCTGCTTCGCCAGCTTGCCAATCACTTGCAACACCATCTGCCGGTCCAGGCCAAGCTGGCTCGGATCGGCGGTGATGAATTTTCCGTGCTGCTGCGGGGCACCAACACCGAAGCGGCGCTGGTGCATGCTGAAACTCTGCGCCACTGTGTCGAGCAGTTTGTCTTTAGTTGGCAGGGCCGGCCGTTCAGGGTGCAGGCCAGCATTGGCCTGCTGGAATTGGGCGACGATGTCAGCGACTGGGAAACCGCGCTGAGCTGGGCAGACAGCGCCAGCCAGCTAGCCAAACAGCTGGGGGGCAATCAGGTGCAGCAGTTCAACCCGGATGATGGCATGCTGCTCGAACATCAACGCCAACTGCAATGGATCACCCGCTTGCGCGACGCCATCGAGCACGGGCATTTCGAGCTGTTCTACCAGCCAGTGCTGGCGTTACACGGGCAAAGCGAGGGCCTGCGCTATGAAGTGTTGCTGCGCTATCACGACCCGCACAGCGGTGAGTGGGTCAGCCCCGGCCAGTTCCTTGGCGCCGCTGAGCGCTATGGTTTTCTCGGCGCGATCGACCGTTGGGTAGTGATGCGCCTGCTGCAGTGGTTGGCGGATAACCCGCGGCATGTGCAGCAACTGGCTCAGGTGAATTTCAATCTGACCGCGAGTTCGCTGCTTAACGCGCACTTTCACGAAATGCTCCGCAGCGAATTACTGCGACATAAGCTGCCGGCGCACAAGCTGTGCATTGAGGTCACTGAGATGGTTGCCCTTGGCGAATTGGGCGTCTCAGCGCAGTGGATAAAAAAGCTGCGCAGCCTGGGCTTGAAAGTGACGCTGGATGATTTTGGCAGCGGTTTCGCTTCCTATGCCTACCTGCGCCATCTGCCGCTGGATATCGTCAAGATCGACGGCAGCTTTATTCGCGGCATCGAGGCCGATCCGATCAACCAAGCCATGGTCGGTTCTATGCAGCAGATTGCCAGCCAGCTGGGCTTGAGTACCGTGGCTGAGTTTGTCGAAAGCCAAGCGACGCTGGATTGCGTGCGAGCACTGGGGTTGGACTATGCCCAAGGTTACTGCATTGGCCATCCACAGCCGCTGACGCAATTGGCCGATAGCGCCCAAGATGACATGCAGATGCACTTAGTACGCGGCGGCTAGTGGGCGGCCAGTGCAGCTGCTAGCGAGGCTGCCAACGCGGCAGGCAGCGCGGTCGCCAGTGATACGACTCAACCTTTATACAAGGCCGCCGACATAGGCTGTGCAGCCGTTGCACCGGATAACCTCTCCGAGTAATAAGCATCATGTTCGACAGTAAGTGGCGTTTGCGTTTTGAAAGTCTGGAGCAGGAAGGCAGTCGTCTTAACCAGGAAAAGCTAGCTATGCAGCGTGAACTGGATGCCTTGCGTAGCCAGAACTAACAGGGCCAGCAGGAGCGCAGCGACCTTAATGGGGTCACACGTTATTAGCATGCTTTGCACGGCAAACTCTCACAGTTTGAAGATTCGCTTTCGCAGACCCGCGATGGCGTCGTGGCGCAGGCTGAGCAGCTGAGCCGTGAAGTGACCAAGCTGGAGCAAAACAGCGGCATCTTCCAGCAGACTTCAGCCCTGCTTGGCGGCTTCTCCGATTCGTTGAGCGGTATGGCAGTGCAGGGCGTAAGCAGTGTGCAAAGCGTCGGTTTGCTGCAGCAACGCGTCAGTGAAATCAGCCGTATCGTCGAGTTGATCAAAGCCATCTCCGACCAAACTAACTTGCTGGCACTAAATGCGGCCATTGAGGCGGCCCGCGCCGGTGAGCAAGGCCGCGGCTTTGCCGTGGTTGCCGATGAGGTTCGTGCGCTGGCGCATCGTACCAGCCAGGCCACTCATGAGATCAGTGCGCTGGTGGGCAGCATCAACCAGGAAACTGACAGCGCGAGCTGCTCTATCCGCAGCCTCTCGAATGAGGCCGCGCGCTTGTCTGGTGATGTTTCACGGTCGGCGCAGACGCTAGATGAGATGGTGGTGTTGGGCGAGCCCATGACGCAGTTGATCGAAGACATTGCGCTCGGCTCATTCTGCGAAGCGGTCAAACTCGATCATCTGCTGTTCAAGCTGACGGTTTACCAACGCTTGTTTATGCAAGACAGCAATACCCAGCTGAGCACCCACACCACCTGCTGCTTGGGGCAGTGGTACCAGGACAGCGAGGCTTAAGTCCCGCTATGGCGTGCAGCGTAGCTTTCAGCAACTGGAACACCCGCACCGAGCGGTGCACGATAGCGCTCATGACGCCTTGCATGCGGCTCAGACGAAGGAGTGGAGCAAGGTCTTGCGCGCCGTAACTGACATGGAGAAGGCCAGCATGCAAGTCAATTCACTGATCACCGAGCTGGCAGGCA
>JAGGNC010000122.1 GCA_017886405.1 Pseudomonas sp.
GCCGAACCTTAACGAGTTCGAGGCCATCGTCGGCCCTTGCCACGATGAAGCCGAGTTGGTGGCCAAAGGCGCAACATTGATGGCCGAACTGGAGCTTGGCGCGTTACTGGTCACCCGAGGGGAGCACGGTATGACCCTGCTGCGTCCACAGCACCCAGCGTTGCATTTGCCCGCGCGTGCGCGTGAAGTGTTTGATGTCACCGGTGCCGGTGATACGGTGATTTCCACCCTGGCGGCGTCCCTTGCCGCGGGCGAGGAATTGCCGCAGGCCGTGGCGTTGGCCAACCTGGCCGCCGGTATCGTGGTCGGTAAGTTGGGTACTGCTGCGATCAGTGCGCCAGAGCTGCGCCGCGCGATCCAACGTGAAGCCGGGTCCGAGCGCGGCGTACTGAGCCCGGATCAGCTGTTACTGGCCATCGAGGACGCCCGCGCCCATGGTGAGAAGATCGTCTTCACCAACGGCTGTTTCGACATTCTCCACGCCGGCCACGTGGCTTACCTGGAGCAGGCTCGCGCCCAGGGTGACCGCCTGGTGTTAGCGGTCAATGACGACGCCTCGGTCAGCCGTTTGAAGGGACCGGGCCGGCCGATCAACGCGGTGGATCGGCGCATGGCCGTGCTCGCGGGCCTCGGCGCGGTGGATTGGGTGGTGAGCTTCAGTGAAGACACTCCGGAGAACTTGATTCGCGCGGTCAAGCCCGACGTGCTGGTGAAGGGCGGCGACTACGGCATCGACGGCGTAGTGGGTGGCGAAATCGTACGCAGTTATGGCGGCGAAGTGCGCGTGTTGGGCCTGGTGGAGAACAGCTCGACCACCGCCATTGTCGAGAAAATCCGCAGCTATTAAGACGCTACGGCGACGGGCTGTATAGCCCGCCGCCAGCCAAATGCTGCCCGCAGCGTTGCCTGCTCAGCCCCCGTGGGTTGGCGTTGAGGTTTCTAGCCCTGCGACCGTGGGGTTTTTTCTGGGGCTGGGTTTTGTTGCGCCAGCCAGTCTTTCCAGCGGATGCGCTCATCGCGCACCAGCCAGCCGTCCTGTGCGGCAAAGCTTTCCGCCAACCACAGGCCGCGCGTACTGGCGGGCGACAGCTGGCCTTGCCTCAGCGTCAGCAGCTCAGCGGTCGGGCGGCCCTGATCCAGCGGGATCAGAAACAGGTCCGGGCGGGCGCGGTTGAGGCGGGCGATCAGCTGGCCATCCTCCAGCTGTTCATCGACATGCAGCAGGCTGAGCGTATTGGTCGCCTTAGGCAGTTCCAGGCTTAGGTCGTAGACCAGCTGCAGCGAAGCGGTCGGCAGGTGCACATAAGCGCGAGGGCGCTCAAGCAGCTTGAGGTTGCCGCACTGCACCGGACGCGCTGCGCCGGACAAGGAGCTGAGCTTGAAGTGAGTGGTTTCCCGGTAGCGCAGGCTGCTCTGGTAGGGCGTCGGCAGCCAGGTTTCACCAAAGCGCCCGCTCAGCCAGCCTTCCGGGGTTTCCAGCAGGCACTCTTCGGCCACTTCCTGAATCGCGGTAAGCAGCGGTAGGTTGAGTTGATGGGCCGGCACGTAGCCGGAGATCAGCTTGAGTACCACATCGCCGCGATCGGCACGGCGCTGGCGCACCAGCACCCAGTATTCCCGGCCCTGCCAGGTGAGGGTCAGGCGCACGGAAACCCCCAGGTTGGCCAGTTCCACGGTAAAGCGCTGGTTGTCAGCCACGGTGATAGGTTTGCGCTTGTTCAGCATCTGCGCAAAGTTCAGCGGCATGCCCAGGCTCTGATAACTCAGGCCTTCAGGGCTGGCTTCGACTAATAGCTGCAGGGTTTTGAAGGTGCCGGGGTCTTTGCGCATCAGGGTGCGTGGCATGGCAACTCCTTGCGGTAGGTAAGGGCTGAGAGCTTGGCACAGATATTCGGCCGAGAGCGGTCAGGCAAGATTCTGAATGACCGCGGCTGCGGTGGCGACGTTATGCGCCAGATGGTGCGGGTTGATGGTGCCGATGATGGCGCTGGTGGCTGCCGGATGGCTGAATAACAGCTCGAAGCTGGCGCGCACCGGATCAGTGCCCTGTGATAAGCAAGCGTGGCCGCTGGCCAGGGCTTTCTTGATCAGGATGCCTTTGCCGTGCAGCTCAGCGTAGTCCAGCACGGCTAGCTCAGCCTGCTCATTGAGGTTGTAGGTGACCATCGCGCAGTCGCCTTGCTCAAGCGCCAGCAGGCCGCCCTCGACGGTTTTGCCGGACAGGCCAAAGCCGCGAATCTTGCCCTCGCGTTTGAGCTCGGCGAGGGTCTGGTAAACGCCGCTGTCACGCAGGATCGCCACATCGTTGCCGTCGGAGTGCACCAGCACCAGGTCGATAAAATCGGTTTCCAGGCGCTTGAGGCTGCGCTCCACAGAGAAACGCGTGTGCGCGGGGCTGAAATCAAAGTGCGACTGGCCGTTGTCGAACTCTTCACCGACCTTGCTAACAATCACCCAGTGCTGGCGCTGGCCGCGCAGCAGCGGGCCGAGGCGGGTTTCACTGCTGCCGTAGGCTGGCGCGGTGTCGATCAGGTTGATGCCCAGATCATGGGCCCGGGCCAGCAGTTCGCGGACGGCGGCGTCATCGGGGATGGTAAAACCGTTGGGGTACTTCACCCCCTGATCGCGGCCCAGCTTGACCGTGCCCAGGCCCAGCGGTGAAACCAGCAGGCCGGTTGCGCCCAGCGGACGATGCAGCGTGTGCAGGCTATGCATCAGAACAGTTCCTCCCAGAATGGCGGCGTAACGGCCGGACGCGGCAAGGCGGGCAGAGGTGCGTGCGGCGCCGGCTGAATGCCGTCACGCGTCAAGGCTGCCAGCACGCGGTCGGCAAAGTCCGGTGCCAAGGCCAGTTTGGTCGGCCAGCCCACCAGCAGTGTGTTCTGCTCATGCAGGAAGGCGTTGTCCGGTCGCACCAGGCCGGATTGTGCGGGCTCGGCGCGGTCGACCCGTAGTGTGGCCCAGTGCGCGGCGGAGAGATCGACCCAGGGTAACAAGTCGCTCAGCTCTTTTTGCGCGGCGTTGATCTGGCTGGCCTGATCACGTGCCACGCCATCGGCTTCGGCAAGGTCGCCACCGAGGTACCAGACCCATTGACCGTGCCGGGTGGGTGGTGATGGTTACGCGCGGTTTAGGTCCGCCGCCCAGGCAGTGGGCATACAGCGGTTTCAGGGTCGGCCCTTTGACCAGCACCATATGCAGCGGGCGCAGTTGCTGTGCAGGCTGGCTCAGACCGAGGCTGCTGAGAAGTTCAGCATTGCCACTCCCAGCGCTGAGGACGATGCGCTGCGCGCGAATCTCGCGGCCATCGACGACCAGCCCGGCCAGTTCGTCATTTTCGCGCAGCGGCTCGATGCGTTCAGCCGCCAGCAGGCTGTCACCGGCCAGTTCGCTGAGGCGGCTGATCAGGCTCGGCACATCCAGCACCAGTTCAGCCAGGCGGTAGACCTTACCCTTGAATTTGGGGTGCTGCAGCGCGGGCGGCAATTGCTCGCCCTTGACCTGATCAACGCGGCCGCGCACCGCCTTACTGGCGAAGAAGCTGGTGATATTGCCGGCCAAGCTGCCGGGCGACCACAGGTAATGGGCATCAGAGAGCAGCCGTACGCCGGTGAGATCCAGCTCGCCGCTACCGGCCAGGGCTTCACGCCAACGCCGTGGCATATCGGCGATGGCTTCTGAGGCGCCGGTCAGCGCGCCGTGCAGCGCGTACTTGGCGCCGCCATGGATGATGCCCTGGGATTTCACGCTCTGCCCGCCGCCAAGGCGGGCGTTTTCCACCAGCACGGTGGCAAAGCCCTGGCGGCGCAGGTGCTCATTCAGCCAGAGGCCAGC
>JAGGNC010000281.1 GCA_017886405.1 Pseudomonas sp.
TTGGCGCCGAATTGAACAGGGTGGAATTTGTCGCCGTGGCTCATCCAGAGCACCCACTGCATCGTCTCCAGCGGGTACTAACCTTTCAGGATCTGGAAGCCCAAATGCAAGTGGTGATCCGCGACTCTGGCCGCCACCAGCCGCGTGATGTTGGCTGGCTCGGCGCAGAGCAACGCTGGACGGTCGGCAGTCTGGCCACTGCCGCCGCCTTTGTCAGTAATGGCCTGGGCTTTGCCTGGTTGCCGCGCCACCTGATCGAACGCGAGATCATGGCCGCAACCCTCAAGCCTCTACCTCTGTACCAAGGCGGCAGCCGTAACCCGCTTTTCTACCTCTACTCGAATAAAGAAAAACCCTTGGGCCCGGCCACGCAGATTCTTGTAGAGCTGATCCAGCGCTTCGATGCGACCCCTTTGAATGCAGCTGTTGCTGACCCCCTACCCTCGGCACAATAGGAACCTGTAAATGTCATTTTTCGATAACGACGGCTGTCAGCTGCACTACGAGGAATACGGCCACGGCGCCCCTGTGATGTTGGTCCATGGCCTTGGCTCAAGCACCCGCGACTGGGAGTATCAAATTCCCGAACTGTCCCGTCATTACCGGGTGATCGCCCTTGATGTCCGTGGCCATGGCCGCTCAGACAAACCGCGCGAGCGCTATAGCATTCAGGACTTTGCCGAGGATGTCGCGGCACTGATCGAGCACTTACAGCTGCCGCAGGTGCATTTGGTGGGCATATCCATGGGCGGCATGATCGGCTTTCAACTGGGCGTCGATCGCCCTGAATTGCTCAAGAGCCTGTGTATCGTCAACAGCGGCCCCGAGGTCAAGGCCAAAAGCCTGCGCGACTGTATCGAGATTGCCAAACGCTGGAGCCTGTCGCGCCTGCTCAGCCTCGACACTATTGCCAAGGCCCTGGGCAAGCTGCTGTTCCCCAAACCAGAGCAGGAAGAACTGCGGCAAAAAATCCTGGCGCGCTGGCCGCAAAACGACAAGCGTGCTTACCTTGCCAGCCTGGATGCGATCATTGGCTGGGGCGTGCGCGAGCGCCTGGCGCGTATCAGCTGTCCGACGCTGGTGGTCAGCGCCGACCGCGATTACACCCCGGTGGCGCAAAAGCAGGCGTATGTTGACGAGCTGCCCAATGCGCGCCTGCTGGTGATCGAGAACTCGCGCCACGCCACCCCAATGGACCAACCCGAACACTTTAATAGCAGCCTGCTGGTCTTCCTTGCTGAAGTCGAACAGGCCGCCACTTCTGTAAACCCCCAATAAGGACGTCCACGCATGTTCAAAAGTCTGACCCTCGCCGCCTGCTCAATCCTCTTTGCCGGCAGCCTCTTGGCTGCGGAAAATCCGAAAGTGCTGCTGACCACCAGCCTCGGTGAAATCGAGATCGAGCTGGAAGCTGATAAAGCGCCAATCAGCACCGCTAACTTCCTCGCCTACGTGGACAGCGGCTACTACGCCGGCACCCAGTTTCATCGCGTGATACCGGGCTTTATGGTGCAAGGCGGCGGTTTCGATGCCAGCATGCAGCAGAAAGACACCCAGGCGCAGATCAAGAACGAGGCCGACAACGGCCTGCACAACGTGCGCGGCACCCTGGCCATGGCCCGGACCCAGGTCCGCGACTCCGCCACCAGCCAGTTCTTTATCAACCACAAGGACAACGCTTTCCTCGATCACGGCTCGCGTGATTTCGGTTATGCGGTGTTCGCCAAGGTGATTCGCGGCATGGACGTGGTCGACAAGATTGCCCAGGTGCCAACCGGCAACACTGGCGGCCACCAAAACGTACCGCGCGAGCCGGTACTGATCACCTCAGCCAAACGCCTGTAACCTCGACGCTGGCTGGGTAGCCCCTACCCAGCCGAGCGATACGGCAGCAGCTCACAGGCCTGTTCGGCATAGCGGCGAACGCCGAGCTGTTCTTCAACGAGGAAATTCGCCACAGCGGCGCGCAAACCAGGGTGGCAGAGGTAGTGCCAGGAATGGGTGATGACCGGCTCGAAGCCGCGAATCAGTTTGTGTTCGCCCTGAGCGCCAGCATCGAAGCGCTGCAGCCCACTGGCGATGGCGTAGTCCATGCCTTGGTAGAAACAGGTCTCAAAATGCAGCCGATCGAACTCAGCTAGACAACCCCAGTAGCGTCCATAGAGGCTATCGCCGCCCATCAGACTGAAGGCCATCGCCACCGGTCTACCGCGCTGATGCGCCAGCACCACGCGAATCATCGCGGGCATGCGCTGAGCCAGCAGGCTAAAGAAGTCGCGCGTTAGGTAGGGTGATTGGCCGCGCACGCGGTAGGTGTTGGCGTAACACAGGTAGACGAAATCCCACTCTAGCTCGCTGAGCTGATGGCCCTCACGCCACTCAAACTCAATCCCCTGCGCCGCCACTTGCTCACGCTCTTTGCGCATCTGCTTGCGTTTGCGCGAACTGAGCGCGTCGAGAAAATCCTGAAAATCCCGGTAGCCGCGGTTGCGCCAGTGGAACTGGCACCCCAGGCGCGGCAACCAGCCTTCGCGACCCTGCAGCAACGCATTCTCGGTCTCGGTGGTGAAGTTGATATGCAGGCTCGACAGCCCTTGCTGCGCCAGGCTGCTGGTTATTTCATCGAGCAATTGCCCAGCGGCCGATGGCGTACCGAGCAGGCGCTGACCGGTGACCGGAGAAAAGGGAATAGCCCCCAGCAACTTGGGGTAATAGTCGATACCGGCGCGGTGGCAGGCATCCGCCCAGCCATGGTCGAACACGTACTCGCCGTAGGAATGACTTTTTACGTAACTGGGCATGGCCGCCAACAGTTGGCCTTGCTCACCGAACAAAACCGCATGGCTAGGCTGCCATCCCGTGCGCCCGCCGATGCTGCCGCTGTCTTCCAGGGTGGCGAGAAAAGCGTGACGTAAGAATGGCTGCGCCTCCGTCAGCAGGTCATCCCACTGACTGGCGGCAACTTCATGGATGGAATTCAAGTGGTTCGGCAAGATCATTGGCTCGGCAAGTCGGGCGAAGCTGCACTATAACGCCAAGCCAGACGCTGCTGACGCTTACCACCGCAATCGGCAACAACTCTGGCAAGGACGCTACTTGCGCGTAGCCTTGTAGGCAAGCATATACGCCAGCTTCTTGCTGGCCATCTTGCCCATTTCCTTGCGGTCGACGGAGGAATAGCCGCCCAACTCAGCCGCCTTGAAGCCACTATCACCCACTGGGCTGTCAGCCTCCAGCGCCACCATCAGCTTGGCCGCTGCGCCAATTGCATCGCGGTAGTCGCCTTTATCGCGCAGGTCGTAATCGCTCAGCTTGAGCTGGCCGCGAAGCCAGTTGCCCCAGTAAAACTCAAGAAATTCTGGGGCCACTTCGCCCGAACGCGGTTTGTCATAGGCCACCTCGCGGGTGAAATACACCAGCGCGCGATAGGGGTCATCGCCCAAGCTGGCCAGGCCTAGCTGCGCCGGAATCTGCTCAGGGCTGATCACCTGGCCCAGACCATCCTTGAGCCAGACCTTGCGCGCGGCCTGCATACGCTGCCAGAAGCTTGTTAAATCGCTGCTGTCGCTGAAGTTGTCGGTGATCTTTACCCACATCTGCAGCTTTGCGCCGCCATCCGGCAGCTGCCAAAGCGTACTAAACGTGTGGTGACCATCGGTCAGGTACAGCTGACCTTCTGGGCCGACGATCACAGTCTTCATCTCGCTGCTGCGAGAGGCCACTGCACTTTGGCAACTGAAACTGTCCGGTTGATGCAAGCTGGCACCCTTGGGCACTTTGCTGCTTTCGCCCTGGCCATTGGCTTCGCAGTATTCGTC
>JAGGNC010000109.1 GCA_017886405.1 Pseudomonas sp.
CAGACAATGTGATAACCACATTGCCTTCTCCCTGCTCACCTCGCTGAAAGTCAATCTTTTTGATGGCGCGCTCTTTAGGCACAAAGGCTTTTGCACTTGTAACGACAGGGGGGCTAGCCATTGCTGGACCAGCTGAAGCTGCCGCGCCCTCTCCCACCACAACAAAAAGCGTACTACCCTCAACTCGAGTACTGTATGGCGCTAAATTAGTTAGATTAATAATTAACCGTGTACGATCTTTAGCCTCAACAACGGTGACACTGCGTGCGTTACCCACCCCTAACTCTTTATTCTTAACTCCCAATTTATTCGCAACACCGGGTAAATCCAGAGCAATGCGCGCAGGCTGTTCGATTGTGTATCCTTTCGGCGCTAAGATCGCTTCATCAAAAGTAAGTTTAAGCTCTACCCGATCCCCTGGTAACGATGCAACATCAAGCCCTTGCAAATTTGCAGCCAGAATATGCGATGAAGAAAAAATAGCCATCAGAGAAAGACTGAAACTCAAGAAATAGCTATTCATTAAAAGACTCCGCGAGGCAGACAAATTATTTTTCTTCATATTCGTTCCACTCTGTTTAAGAGCGCTCCTTAAGAGATAAACTGCGCGGGCGCTCTAACCAACCGCCTTCACCATCCGGGACAATTTCAGCCACATCAATTTTTGCTTCATCAATAGCAAGAACTTTCCCATGATTGCGACCTAGGTAATCACCTACCCGCACGCGATGCACACCACTTGCGCCACTAATCAGAGCGAAAACACCACCATCATTTGATAACGTGCCAACCATTTGGAACGTCTCGATATTGAAGTCTTCTAAAAACTGCTTGACCCTGGACTCATCCGGCTTTACGTCGGAAGAACCTTTTTGACGGCTCGTTAGGTCTATTTTAACGGGTGGTTGGAAGGGGTTACGCATTGATGCTGCAGTGTAAGTAAAGCTCTCGTAGGACTGGAACGTTGGCAACGGCTCAATCGATCCTTTGGGGCGCGAACGAACCTCATCCATATACGCCTGGAGATCAGAAAAATCTCGGCCGCCGCAAGCAACTAAAAGGCTGCAGGAAATTATAATGAGAGGGATATTAATTTTCATTTCAGCTCCCCTTTATCATTATATCGATAGGTTTTCGCCAATATGCTCATTCTTAGCGTAGCCACACCACCGACCTCTGCAGGGACAAGATCAAAATCATGTAAAGTTACAATTCTTGGTAAGCTCGACACACCACTTACGAAGGTTGCAAGATCATGGTACGTGCCAACAACCTTTATCTGGATTGGTAGTTCTATGTAAAACTGTTGCGCAGCCTCCGGCAAAAGCCTTATTTCTTCGAACTCCAGGCCGCTGCCCAAACCCGTACGGGTGATATCCTCGAGCAAACTAGGAACTTCAGTGTCGCTAGGCAATTGTTTCAGCAAAGCACCGAATGATACTTCCATTTCTTGCATTTGCTCTTTATACGCATCCAGGTTTGCTGCCTGAAAAGCCTTACTAGCAAACTGCTCCTTTAGAGATGCCTCTTGAACCTGCTGTATTTCTAATTGCGCCTGTAAATCTTTCAAATGAAAGTTGTAACCTAAAGCCAAAACAACTGAAAACACGATAAAACCGGCAATAGTTTTTACTACTGCAGGCCAGGACCCAACATTGTTGAAATCAAGATCACTTAAATCGATCTTGCGCAAGCTCTCCAGCGAGTCATTCAAGCTCATTGCTTAGCCTCCTCTGCATCAGCCCCAGGTCGAGTCTGCTGCACACTGAGTTGGAAGACATTAGCCTGATCCACTGCACCCGCTGTCACAGACTTAACCTCTGTAAGGTTAGGCGCAGTCAGCCACTCAGATGCATCCAAGTTGCGCATTAGGTTTGATACGCGATTGTTAGATTCAGCAGCACCGACAATTGCGATATTTTTCGCCGTCATTTTCACGCCAGTAAAATGCACGCCATCAGGCAACGTTCGAACCAACTGATCGAAGACGCGGCCGATAATCGGTCGATTACCCTGCAGGTCCTGAATAATCTTCATACGCTCGAGAAGCTGCTGGCGACGGGTTTTAAGCTCGCTTATTTCCTTGATCCGAGCATCCAGAACAGCGATTTCCTTACGAACGAACTCATTACGCGCATTTTGCTGCTCAATAGCACCACTGAAGTACTGGTCACCTAGAAACACAGCACCAGCAGCAACAACGAAAACCCCAGCAAGTGTTACCAAAAAGCGCTGCTTACGCTCTTCACGTAACTGCTCACGCCAGGGGAGTAGGTTAATCCGCGCCATTAGTCGAAACTCCTCATCGCCAGACCGCAGGCGATCATTAAGGCTGGCGCATCACTGGCGAGCGCTCCTGCATTAACTTTGCTGCTTAATGCCATTTCAGCGAATGGATTAGCCACCAGTGTCTGAGTCCCTATCTTCTGCTGAATCAGGCGATCGAGCTCTGGGATTGACGCGGTGCCGCCAGCCAACAGGATGTAATCCACATCATTGAATTGCCCAGCAGCAAAGAAGAACTGCAGAGAGCGAGCAACCTGCTGTACTACTGCCTCTTTAAAAGGCTGCAGCACTTCACTGTCATAGTCGTCAGGTAGGCCACCCTGCTTCTTGGCAAGACCCGCTTCTTCGACCGAAAGACCATAGCGGCGCTGAATTTCTTCAGTGAGTTGCCTGCCGCCAAATAGCTGCTCACGGGTATAAATAGTGCGCCCATTGTGCAGAACACTCAGCGTGGTCATGGTTGCGCCGATATCGACAACTGCAACGGTAAGCTCGTCGCGCCCGCCGCCCAGCTGTTCAATCAGCAAGCCGTAGGCACGCTCGAGCGCATAAGCCTCGACATCGACAACCTTGGCGGTCAGTCCGGCGAGCGCCAAAGCCGCTTCGCGCACCTCGACGTTTTCCTTGCGGCATGCGGCAAGAAGCACGTCAACACGATCCGCATTTCGTGCAGATGGCCCCTGGACCTCGAAGTCAATCGCAACTTCTTCCAACGGGTAAGGAATGTACTGGTCAGCTTCAACCTTAAGCTGATTCTCAAGCTCGTCATCCGAAAGCCCAGCTTCCATCTCGA
The DNA here is from genome assembly GCA_017886405.1 of Pseudomonas sp. Classification (GTDB taxonomy): domain Bacteria; phylum Pseudomonadota; class Gammaproteobacteria; order Pseudomonadales; family Pseudomonadaceae; genus Aquipseudomonas. Next base: position 3,080 of record JAGGNC010000109.1, read on the forward strand.
CGGTCTTGGTAATAACCGCAGAACCTGCTACGGCCACAGCGACGAATTTAACGCCGCTTTTGGCTTTCGCGAGCACTCGTGAAAGGGCCTGACCCACCCCTTCCAGCTCGGCGATGTTTTTTTCGACCACAGCATTTGGCGGGAGCGGCTCGACTGCGTAAGCCTCTACTTTGTAGCGGCTTCCGGAGCGGCTCAATTCGATGAGCTTGACCGAGGTCGAACTAATATCGATCCCGAGTAGCGTATTCGCTTTCTTATTGAAGAGCCCTAGCACGGCCGATTTCCTATTTGCATCCGCGACTTACGGACTATTTGTGTCTTTTCACATTAAATAACAGTCTTGACAGAAGCGCAAATGGCTACCCGGCAAAAAAACCGCTTATAATGTGATCAGTTTTTGTCATTTAACCTTCCGATCCGCTTAACTCGTTCTTTTATCTGGAAATCTGAAAATCTTGATTCGACTTTTCCGTTTTTTTTACTGGTCTTGTCTCGCCGCTTTTTGTGGTCTGGTACTCAGTTTCAGCGGGGCCTTCCTCTATCTTAACCCTAGCCTTCCATCCGTCGAATCTCTGCGTAGCATTCAACTGCAGATTCCTCTGCGTGTTTACAGCAGCGACGCCAAGCTAATTGCCGAATTCGGTGAAATGCGTCGCTCGCCCATCGCCTTTGCCGACATCCCTAAGGATTTCATCAGCGCCTTGCTAGCCGCTGAAGACGACAACTTTGCCAATCATCATGGCGTTGACCTTACCAGCCTGCTGCGCGCTGCAACGCAAATATTGCGAAGCGGACAGATCCAAACAGGCGGCAGCACCATCACCATGCAGGTGGCAAAGAACTTTTTCCTTACCAGTGAAAAAAGTTTCTCCCGCAAAATCAATGAGATACTGCTGGCACTGCAAATTGAACGGGAACTCAGTAAGGACGAAATTCTTGAGCTTTATGTGAACAAAATTTACTTGGGCAATCGCGCCTACGGCATCGAGGCCGCCGCACAAATTTATTACGGGAAATCTATTCGCGAGACCAGCCTTGCCCAGATGGCAATGATTGCTGGCCTTCCAAAAGCCCCTTCGCGCTTTAACCCACTGGCTAATCCTGCCCGCTCAATGGAGCGTCGCGATTGGATTTTAGGTCGCATGCACAGCCTTGGGCGTATCGATAAGCAGCGCTATGAAGAGGCACTCGCCGAACCAGTTAATGTTAGCTATCACGTGCCAGCGCCTGAGTTAGCAGCGCCCTATATTGCCGAGATGGCACGCGCTGAAATGGTTGGTCGCTATGGTAGCGAGGCCTATACCGACGGCTTTAACGTCACGACTACAGTGTCCAGCGACTTGCAGTTTTCTGCCAATTCGGCAGTCCGTGAAGGCTTGATTGCTTACGACCAGCGCCACGGTTATCGCGGCCCGGAAAGCCGTCTACCGGGCATGACCAAGGAAAACTGGCAGGCCGAGCTGAGTAAGCAAACGTCACTAGGCGGTCTGGAACCCGCCATTGTCACCCGCGTTGAGAAAAACGGCGTTATGGTGCTACTGCGCAATGGTGAAGAGCAGGCCATCGCTTGGGACAGCATGAAATGGGCGCGCCCTTTCCTCAACACCAATAGTCTTGGAGCACGACCACAACAACCGGCAGACGTCAGCCAGATTGGTGATCTGATCCGCACACAGCGCCAGGAAGACGGCAGTCTTCGTTTTGTTCAGTTACCGGCAGCACAGGGCGCACTGGTATCGCTTGATCCGAACAGCGGTGCAATTCGCGCACTGGTCGGTGGTTTCTCTTTTGAGCAGAGTAACTACAACCGCGCAGTCCAAGCCAAGCGCCAGCCAGGATCCAGTTTCAAACCATTCATTTATAGCGCCGCATTGGATAATGGCTATACCGCCGCGAGCCTGGTCAATGACGCGCCGATTGTGTTTGCCGACGATACGCTCTCGCAGGTCTGGCGACCGAAGAATGACAACAATACTTTCCTCGGCCCAATTCGCATGCGCGAAGCGTTATACCGTTCGCGTAATCTGGTTTCCATTCGCCTGCTGCAAGACCTCGGCATCGCCAGCACCCTGAACTATATCGAGCGATTTGGCTTTGAGAAGAAGGACCTACCGCCCAACTTATCCTTGGCCTTAGGCACCGCAAGCCTTACCCCGATGGAGATTACTGAAGGTTGGAGCACCTTTGCCAATGGCGGTTACAAGATCGAGCCTTATCTGATTGAGCGCATTGAGGACCGCAATGGCAGACAGGTGTTCAACGCCAATCCAGCACAGACGCCTGCAGGCATTGAACAACGCGCGCAGCACATCAGCAGCCTGGCACTCACCACACCTGATCAAGCAGTAGCGGCAGAGCCGATACTGGCCGAGCAAATTATCGATGGGCGTACGGCCTACATCATGACCAGCATGCTGCAGGATGTAATCAAGCGTGGCACCGGCAAACGAGCCATGGCACTCGGCCGTGATGACTTGGCGGGCAAAACCGGGACCACTAACGAGTCGAAAGATAGCTGGTTCTCAGGCTATAACGCAGATTACATCACCACCGTCTGGGCCGGCTTTGACCAACCGGAAAGCCTTGGACGCAACGAATATGGCGGCACCGTGGCGCTGCCGATCTGGATGAGCTACATGGCTGCGGCATTGAAAGACAAACCTAGCCACCTGCAGCCCGAGCCGGAAGGCTTGCTGACATTGCGCGTAGACCCTTACAGCGGGCGGGCCGCGACTCCGGACACGCCTGACGCCTATTTTGAGCTGTTCAAGAGCGAAGATTCACCGCCACCCATGGGTGAATTTGATCCCGAAATGAGCATACCCGGCAGCCCATTGCCGATTGACGAAGCGGCGCCTCTCGACCTGTTCTGACAACTCGGCGCAGATAGCGGTGCAACCAGCGTTGGACGCCGCGAGCTGAAACAACACAATAAAAAACCCGCCGTAGCGGGTTTTTTATTGATCGGCGGCTTAGCCGTTGAATACGTCGTTAACCGACTGCAGTGGGTAATGCTTCGGATACGGCAGCGTGGCCACGCCGCTTTCAATCGCAGCCTTGGCCACCGCATCACACACCACGGTAATCAGACGTGGGTCCATCGGCTTCGGAATGATGTATTCGCGGCCGAACGACAGGGCGATGCCACCGTACGCATCACAGACTTCCTGGGGCACTGGTAGCTTGGCCAAATCACGCAGAGCCAGGGCAGCGGCGATTTTCATCTCTTCATTGATGCGGGTCGCACGCACGTCCAGCGCACCACGGAAGATGAACGGGAAACCCAGGACGTTGTTGACCTGGTTCGGGTAGTCGGAACGACCGGTGGCCATGATCACGTCATCACGCACTGCATGCGCCAGTTCCGGCTGAATTTCCGGGTCTGGGTTGGAGCAGGCAAAAACAATCGGGCTCGGCGCCATGCGTTTGAGGTCTTCAGCAGCTAGGAGATTGGCGCCCGACAGGCCGACGAATACGTCAGCACCGTCCAATGCGTCAGCCAACGTGCGCTTGCTGGTTTCGCTGGCGAATACCGCCTTGTATTGGTTCAGGTCTTCACGGCCAGCGTGGATCACGCCTTTGCGGTCGATCATAAAGATGTTCTCGACCTTGGCACCCATGCTCACTAGCAACTTCATGCAGGAGATCGCGGCAGCACCTGCGCCAAGACAGACGATTTTGGCTTGCGGCAGGGTTTTACCGGCGATTTCCAGAGCGTTGAGCATGCCGGCCGCAGTTACGATAGCGGTGCCGTGCTGGTCATCGTGGAACACTGGAATGTCGCACTGTTCGATCAGCGTGCGTTCGATTTCAAAGCACTCAGGGGCCTTGATGTCTTCCAAGTTGATGCCACCGAAGGTGATCGAAATGCGACGTACGGTATCGATAAAGGCCTGCGGGCTCTCCGATTCGACTTCGATGTCGAATACGTCGATACCGGCAAAACGCTTGAACAGTACGCCCTTGCCTTCCATCACCGGCTTGGATGCCAGCGGGCCAAGATCGCCAAGACCGAGAATAGCGGTACCGTCGGAAATGACTGCCACCAAGTTGCCTTTGCCGGTATAGCGGTAGGCCAGTTCCGGATCACGCGCAATTTCACGCACAGGCTCAGCGACGCCAGGGCTATAGGCCAGAGCTAGGTCGCGGGCGGTTGCGGTGGGCTTGGTTAGCTCGACACTCAGCTTACCCGGACGGGGGTGGGCGTGATATTCGAGAGCGGCTGTTTTCAAATCAGACATGGGGGCATTTCCGCTTTGGGCTGTTGAACAGGCAGGCGGCGAGGATACGCAAGTTGTATACAGCTGCACAAGACTGACAAGTCCGGACGGGCACGCAGTTCCTAGCGCACAACCTTTAGCCAGTCGCCAGCCCGCGGCTGACCTGACGGGTAGAGGTTATTAAGTAGCCGCAAGGTTTTCAGCGCATCACCCGGCAACGTGCTGCCCTTGGCTAATGCTTCCAGGGTTTGACCCGCTTTGACCTTGACCATGTGCAGCCGTAACGGCTTCGCTTGCGGGTAATCGTCTCGGGTCATTGGACGAAAGCTTTTGATCACGTTTAAGAACTGTTCATCCTGGCTTTCCAGCGAGGCTCGGCCACGCACCGCCGCTACAAACAGGTAAACCTGCGCGCCATGCTGAATAACCGCTACGCGCCTGGGCGCATTACCTGGAATTACGGCGCTGTAACCCTTCAGGCCTGCCTGTTGCAATTCGATACCCGCCACCAGAGGCTCGCCGCCGATACGTTGACGGAGTAACTCCGGCGGCGACAAATTCTGCGGGTTCGCTTCCAGCGTCATCGCAATAAACGCCTGCTGATCGGCAGTGTGCCCGATAAGCGCATCAGGCCGATTGAGCAGGCTCCAGCCCTGAGGGAACTCTAGAGTGAAGTTTAGGCCTGCATGATAGAAACGCTGGCCGCGGCGCACGCCGGTGTCGGCAGAATCACCAAAGGTCACGCCTTCAAGGCGCTTGAGAAACGCCTCACGATTGACCTCTTGCTGGCCCGTTGCCAAGGCACGGGCGGGACCCAGCACCTGCTGCAGACGGCGGTCATTATCAGGATGGGTATCAAACACCCCGTGATAACCTCCGGCCGGCTGCGCCTCGCCACGCGCTGCGGACTGGTCGCGAGCAAAGTCCTCTTGGTTTTTCAGCACCTTGACCACTTCGATCATCGCCTGCGGGTCATAACCACTTCGCGCTAAGTACTGCGCGCCGAGGCCGTCGGCTTCAAGTTCCATATCGCGCCCGTAGCCACGGACAAAAGCGTTACCCACCGCACCCGTAAGATCGGCCGCCGCACCGACGCCCGTGCCAATCGCTACCGCTTGGCCAAGCAAACCCCAGGCGGTTGACTGACTTTGCTGCTGCACGCTGTGCCGCGCCGTCACGTGGCCCACTTCATGACCCAGCACGGCCGCCAGTTCGGCCTCCGAGCTGAGGTAGGCCAGCAGCCCGCGATGGATATAGATATAACCACCCGGCAAGGCAAAGGCATTGATATCCGGGCTGTCGACAACGGTGAACTGATAAGCCAGCTGATTGCGATGGCTGTACTTCGCCACCCGCTCGCCGACCTGTTGCACATAGGCCTGCAGCTTCTCGTCGGCGTAGCGCGGGTTTTCCTTGAGGATTTGCTGGTTGTAGCGGCGGCCGAGATCGAGCTCTTGCTGCTCGCTCATCATCACGAAGTTGTTGCGCCCGGTGGCCGGGTTAATTGCACAGCCCGCCAGCGGCAATAGCAGGATGAGTAATGCAAGTACACGCAGAGTCATGGCAACACCTCCAGCATGGCCTTATCGGTCAAGGGCAGCAGCCAGCGCGCCTGGCCGGCGCGAAGACCGCCGCGTTTCGAGCGATCAATGACCCAGCCACGAACCTCGACCCTACGCCCCTTTAGGCCTTGGACAACACGCAGGTCAAAATTGCCCAGCGCACGGGGGGCGATATGCAGCACCAGCGTACCGCCCATTTCCAGCCATAGCCCGCCGCCATTGCGCTCGATGCGTTCGACTCGCCCCTGAATCAGGGCAAAACCGCCGCTGCTTAACTGCTTGGGGGCTTTCACCGACGGGCGCTTCCAGAGCCCAAGAGCGCCTCCACGCGCCGTGCGCTCGGCTGCTTGCTGGCATTGCACCAGCGCCAGATTTGGCGCAACGGCCACTAGGTAGCCCAGACCTTCGGCGAGTAATTGTGCTTCCAGATTGTGCCCACGGCTGTCGTAGGCATGCGCCAGAGTGCGGCCGTAATGATCCTTGGCCTGTTGCCCGAGCTGCACGGTAATACGTCCACCACTGGCCGCCACCAAGACCTGCAAGCGCTTACGTGCCGCATCAGCAAAGGGCTCGGCGGAACGTCCTTGGCGGCCAAGCTCCGGCGTATTCAGGCCAATCAACCGCACACTGCGACCATCCACCAGGCGCAAAGTATCGCCATCCACTACCCGCTGTACCTTGACGATGGGCAAGCCTGCGGGGGACGGACAAAACGCCAGCGCGGCGTCTAAATAAAAGCCAAAAACAAAAAAGGCGCCCGCAAGGGACGCCTTTTTCAGTAGCGCGGGAAAACCCATGGGGGTCTCCGTCGCTGCGCGCAAGCTTACTGCTTGGCGCCGAACATGCCGAAACGCTGCTTGAAGCGATCAACACGGCCGCCGGTATCCAGCATTTTCTGCTTGCCGGTGTAGAACGGGTGGCACTCGTTGCACACGTCCAAGCTCAATGGCTTGGTCAGGGTGGAGCGAGTTTCGATCACGTTGCCACAGCTGCAGGTGGCGGTGAGCGCTGCGTAAGTAGGATGGATATCGGCTTTCATGGTGATTCCTCAGGGCTGTCGCGCCGCCACCAGACACTATTGTCAGGTACCGCACGTAATTAGGCCGGCGATAATACCAGAGCGCCTCAACGACGCAAGGCCGGCCGACGATTGACTGCATGCTAAGATCGCGCCTCGCCAAGAACGTGTTCATAGTCGCGCAAGCCTGGGTCATGCACGGCGCGGCGTTAGTAATAGTCTGGGCCTGATTAAACCAGACAAGCCTGCTTAAAACGCAGCAGAATTAGACTGGTTCTTCGCCCCAAACCCAGGAGCCCTTGCTTGCCCGACGTCATTTTGCGCCTCGCCTTGCCATCGCCACTGCGCCGCCTGTTCGACTACCGCGCCCCTGCCGGAGTGCCGCGCAGTGCGCTGCAACCGGGGGCACGACTGCGGGTGCCATTTGGTCGGCGCGAGATGATCGGCATTCTGATCGAAGTGACCGACCACAGCGACGTGCCTGCAGACAAGCTCAAGCCCGCCCTGCAGCTGCTCGATGCGCAATCACCATTGCCACCGGCGCTGTTCAAGCTGTGCCTGTGGACCGCGCAGTATTATCAGCACAGCCTCGGCGACACCCTGAGCTGGGCCCTGCCGGTATTACTCCGCCAGGGTGAGCCTGCAGAAACGCGCCAAGAGCGCTTCTGGTCAATAGCTGAAGGCGCTCAGCTGGACGACCCACGCCTGAGCCGCGCACCACGCCAACGTGATGCGCTGCAAACCTTGGCTCAGCACTCACATGGCGTCGCCCACCAGTTGCTGAGCAAGCTGCAACTGAACAAAGACAGCCTCGACCTGTTATTGGAAAAAGGCTTGGTGCAGATGGACGTGCGCCGACATGCCCCACGTGAGCGACACGCTAACTGGCTGGCTCAACCGGAACTGCCGCTGAATGCCGAACAACGCGCGGCAACAGAGGCCATCCGTTCCGGCCTTGGTAGCTTCAATGCCTTTCTCTTGGCTGGCGTAACCGGCAGCGGCAAGACCGAGGTTTACCTGCAACTGATCCGTGAAACCCTGGAGGCCGGCAAACAGGCCCTGGTGCTGATCCCGGAAATCAACCTCGGCCCGCAGACCCTGGCGCGCTTCGAGCAACGCTTCAATGCGCGCATCGCCTTGCTGCACTCTGCGGTGAATGATCGTCAACGCCTGGACGCCTGGCTGGCGGCGCGCGATGGCGAAGCCGACATCATCATCGGTACCCGCTCAGCACTGTTTACCCCGATGCAGCGGCCGGGGCTGATCATCATTGATGAGGAACACGACGCCTCTTATAAACAGCAGGAAGGCCTGCGTTACCATGCCCGCGACCTGGCCGTGGTGCGTGCGCACCAAGAGAACATCCCGATTGTGCTCGGCTCGGCTACGCCTTCGCTGGAGAGCCTGCACAACGCCCACAATGGCCGTTACGCCATGCTGCACCTGCGCGAACGTGCCGGCGGGGCTAAGCAGCCACGTTTTCTGCGCTTGGATGTAAAAAGTCGACCACTGGATTCCGGCATCTCCGGGCCGATGCAGCAGGCCATCGCCCAGACCCTGCAGGCCGGCCAGCAAGTGCTGGTATTCCTCAACCGTCGTGGTTTCGCTCCGACCCTGCTCTGTCACGACTGCGGCTGGCTGTCCGAATGCCCGCGCTGCGATGCGCGCATGACCGTGCACCAGCGCTCGCGCGAACTGCGCTGCCACCACTGCGGGCATGTTGAGCGCCAGCCGAGCAACTGCCCTAAGTGCAACAACGTCGACCTACGGCCGGTGGGCGCTGGCACCGAGCGCGCGGAAGAACGGCTGGAGATTCTGTTCCCGGATGTGCCGGTGTTGCGTGTCGATCGCGACAGCACCTCACGCAAAGAAGCCATGACCACGCTGTTCAATACCGTGCAGCGCGGCGAGCCGTGCATTCTGGTCGGCACGCAGATGCTCGCCAAGGGTCATCACTTCCCCCGCGTCACCCTGGTGGCGATTCTGGATGCCGACGGCGGCCTCTTTTCCGCCGATTTCCGCGCCAGCGAACGCATGGCTCAGCTGATCGTGCAGGTCGCCGGTCGCGCCGGTCGCGCCGAAGAGCCGGGCAAGGTGATTATCCAGAGCCACCTGGCCGACCATCCTTTATTGGTACAACTGACCGAACAAGGCTATTTCGCCTTCGCCGAACAAGCCCTAAGCGAACGCCGCAGCGCGGGTTTGCCGCCCTTCTGCCACCTCGCTTTGTTACGGGCTGAGGCACACAAACCCGGGCAAGCCGAAGGCTTTCTTGACGAGGCCTGCGCAGAAGCAGAGCTGTTATTGAGCGAACTGAAACTCAGCGGCATCGAGTTGCTTGGCCCAGTGCCCGCGCCAATGGAACGCCGCGCCGGGCGCTACCGCGCGCAGTTGCTGGTGCAAGCCAACGCTCGCGCGCCACTGCACCGCTTGCTCCATAGCTGGATGCTGGCCCTGGAGCAGATGCCCAGTGGGCGTGCGGTGCGCTGGTCGTTGGACGTCGACCCGATTGATCTTTTCTAGAACATCACAACGACCAGCGGTGTGACTAAAGCCTGTTGACGATCTCGCGGGCTAGAGCCAAACAAGGCAAACAGCGGAGGAAGCGGACTGGGCTCGCACGCGAGCTTACTGGCTGTAAATGAGCATCCCAAGGCTGTTTTTAACGCCATATGGCCGACGCGCAGCAGATCGTATGCAGGTTCTTAGAGCCAAGCAGTCACGCCCGGCCTGTTACACTGCGCGTCATTTCGTTTATCAGGCCTGCACCGTGACCAACACCGCGTTCTCTTCTCTGCCGCTTTCCGCCGCCATGCTGGCGAACCTCGAGTCCCTCGGTTACACCGAGATGACCCCGATTCAGGCGCAGAGCCTGCCGGTAATGCTCAAGGGCATGGACCTGATTGCCCAGGCTAAGACCGGTAGCGGTAAGACCGCCGCCTTTGGCATCGGCCTGCTCAACCCGCTCAACCCGCGTTTCTTCGGTTGCCAGGCGCTGGTAATCTGCCCGACCCGCGAGCTGGCCGACCAAGTCGCCAAAGAGCTGCGCCGCCTGGCGCGCTCAGCCGACAACATCAAAATTCTTACCCTGTGTGGCGGCGCGCCAATTGGCCCGCAGATCGGCTCGCTGGAGCACGGCGCGCAGATCATCGTCGGCACGCCGGGGCGCATTCAGCAGCACCTGAGCAAGGGCACGCTGAAGCTTGACGGCCTCAACACCCTGGTCCTCGACGAAGCCGACCGCATGCTCGACATGGGGTTTTACGACAGCATCGCCGAGATCATCGGGCAGACCCCGACACGCCGGCAGACCCTGCTGTTCTCGGCCACCTACCCGAGTAGCATCAAGCAGTTGTCCGCTAAGTTCATGCGCGATCCGCAGCAGGTCAAAGCCGACGCCTTTCATGACGACACGCAGATCGAACAACGCTTCTACGAAATCGCCCCGGAAGAGCGCATGGACGCCGTGGTCAAGCTGCTCAACTGCTACCGCCCGCAATCTTGCGTGGCGTTCTGCTTTACCAAGCAGCAATGCCAGGAAGTGGTCGACCACCTCACAGCCAAAGGCATCTCGGCCGCCGCGCTGAACGGTGATCTGGAACAACGCGACCGCGATCAAGTGTTGGCGCTGTTTGCCAACCGCAGCCTATCAGTATTGGTCGCCACCGATGTGGCGGCGCGCGGCCTGGATATCGATGCGCTGGACATGGTGATCAACGTCGAACTGGCACGCGACTCGGAAATTCACATTCACCGCGTCGGCCGCACCGGGCGTGCCGGCGAGAAAGGCCTGGCCATGAGCCTGGTTGCCCCGGCCGAAGGCCACCGTGCCCAGGCCATCGAAACCCTGCAACGGGCGCCGCTCAATTGGCACCCGCTGAGCAGCCTGAAACACCAGGGTGGCGCGCCGCTGCAGCCGCCAATGATCACCCTGTGCATCAGTGCGGGACGCAAAGACAAACTGCGTCCCGGCGATATTCTTGGCGCGCTCACTGGCGATGCTGGCATCCCTGGCGCGCAGGTCGGCAAGATCGCCATCTTTGACTTCCAGGCCTATGTCGCTGTCGAGCGCAGCCTAGCCCTGCAGGCGCTTAACTGCCTCAGCGAAGGTAAGATCAAGGGCCGTTCGCTGCGCGTCCGTACGCTGTAGCTGTCCGCGTAAAAAGCTAATCGGCGGGGATGAATTGCCACCAAGCATCCCTGCCGTTGCGACCGAGACGCGCCGAACACTGGGGCCAGCCTGCCTGCTCAAGCTATTGAGCCTGCACCCAGCCAAACAGCTGGGTTGCAGGCAATCACCACCGCGTTAAACGCTTCCCACCTTTAACCATCAGTTAAGATGCGCGCAGTTTTGCGCCAGTCATGGCGCCGTCGCAAATTGAGGTAAATCCCGTGCTTACACCCCAAGTCGTGATTATCGGCGCCGGTGCCGCCGGGCTTATGTGCGCGCTGACTGCGGCGGCGCGCGGACGCCAGGTATTGCTGCTCGACCACGCCAACAAGGCTGGCAAGAAGATTCTGATGTCCGGTGGTGGGCGCTGCAATTTCACCAATATGTACAGCGAACCCGGTAACTTCCTCTCGGAAAACCCGCACTTCTGCAAATCTGCGCTGGCGCGCTATACCCAGTGGGACTTTATCGCCCTAGTGGCCAAGCACGGCGTGCCCTACCACGAGAAGAAGCTCGGCCAACTGTTCTGCGACAACAAGGCCAGCGACATCCTCGGCCTGCTGCTCAGCGAGTGTGATGAAGCCGGCGTTGACCTGCGCTTGGACACCTCGGTCAGCGAAGTCAGCAAAATGGACAGTGGCTACCAACTGCAAACCAGCGCCGGCATGCTGCGCTGCGAGTCATTGGTGATCGCCAGCGGCGGCCTGTCGATTCCAACCTTGGGTGCTACGGGCTTTGGTTATCAGGTGGCCAAGCAATTTGGCCACACCCTGCTGCCAACCCGCGCCGGCTTGGTGCCTTTCACCATCACCGACCCGCAGTTGAAAACGCTGTGCACGGAATTGTCCGGCACCTCGGTAG
>JAGGNC010000048.1 GCA_017886405.1 Pseudomonas sp.
GGTGCTGTGGAGAGGGGCGTTTGGCATGGATGCCAAACGAGGCATGTCGGGCCACTACAGCCCGTCTTGCCGACCCTCGGAGCGGCGCCTGAGCGAGGGGCGCCGGGCGTTGAGCGCAGCGAAACCCGGATGCCGGGCGCGCTTTCTCTTTGGTTACTTTCTGCGCGAGCAAAGAGATACGCAGCGGAGCGGAGTAACAGCCGCAGGCTGGCCCGAAGGGTGAGCGAAGCGAATCAAGTAACTCGCCGAGGGGCGAAACCAGTAAATAGGGCGATGAAAGTGCGGCGGTTAGTCGTGGTCTGTCCCCAATTGTTCGCTCGCGCCTGCGCTGTTGATTGACGGTGCGTACTTCGGTGATTGGCAAGCGTTTGGCGAAGGCGAATTTGATGACCTTCCAGCGCACCGCAAAGTTGGCGTCGCCAGGCGGAAGCGTCCACCTGCAGTGCATATGTTCAGGGAGTACCACCCAGGCATCGATATGAAAGGGATGCCGCACCCGTGTCGCGCGTACCGCCTCGCGCAATAGATCGATTTCACGGATCAGCAGGTTGCTGTTGCGGTTACGCAGGTTCACGGTGAAAAAGTACGTTGCCCCGGGTACGCGGGCGCGGCGGTAGTTGGGCATGGCGGCTCATCCTTGAGCAGTTGGGTCGTTGAACCATGGTGGACAAGCTTCGCGTTGTCCACCCTACGCCCGGCATGTTGGTGCTCCGTAGGGTGGATGACGCTTTATTCATCCACCATTGCGACGGTTGTCCGGGCTACTCGCTGCTGCGGTCACGTAGGTTCACGGTGGAAAAGTACGTTGCCCCGGGTACGCGGGCGCGGCGGTAGTTGGGCATGGCGGCTCATCCTTGAGCAGTTGGGTCGTTGAACCATGGTGGACAAGCTTCGCGTTGTCCACCCTACGCCCGGCATGTTGGTGCTCCGTAGGGTGGATGACGCTTTATTCATCCACCATTGCGACGGTTGTCCGGGCTACTCGCTGTGGAGAGGGGCGTTTGGCATGGATACCAAACGAGGCATGTCGGGCCAAGGATGGCCCGTCTTGCCGACCCTCGGAGCAGTGCCGGAGCGAGGGGAGTTGAGCGCAGCGAATCAAGTAACTCGCCGAGGGGCGAAATAGACAGTGAGCGCTATAGATTTGCGGCGGTTAATCGTGGTCTGTCCCCGATTGTTGTCCCAGATTGTTCCATGTAACCGACGGGCTGAGTAGTCGGAACCTCCAGATGCGCGGCATGGCTGTAAGGCCAGGAGTGGATGGCACCATCTAGTACCTGATTGTGCGGTGGCGATGCCAGTTCCTCTAGGTGGCTGATGATGTCGTCAGGTTTGAGCACCAGTACGTCAGCGCTCAGGCTGTCGAGAATGTTTTCGGCCGTGTTACCGAGCAAGGCTCCAGACAGGCCACTGCGGGCGACGCTGCCAATAACGATAAGTGCCACACTCAACCGCTCTGCGACAGACGGGATCAGGGACTCTGCTGGACCTTCTTCGATATGCAGGCGTTCGTCGCTGACCTTGTATTCGGCTTGCAGCGCCCTGCAGTGCTCTAGGTACATCGCGTGGATGCTATCCCTGAGGTGATAAACGGGATCAGCAGATAACAGTTCGGCGCAAGGGTGAGCGGATATTACGTGCAGGGTGCCGCCAACCATTTGGGCAATGTCATGGCCGTGGCCGACAATACCAGCATGTAGAACCCGGTGATTAACATCGCTATTACCGGCGTCGATGGCCGCGAGAATCACTCCTCCCTGCCAGGAGTCGGTACTTTTTACGATTAACACCGGGCAGGGACAGAAACGCAAAAGCTTCCAGTCTTCGGACGGTAAAAAAGTTTTGAGCAAGGGGTTGTCGGGTGAATGCTGCTTGATCACCAGGCCGCATCCCTGTTCTTGCTGCACGGCTATGATGGTCTTGTGCAGGCTGTTCTTCCAGGCCTGCTGTGAGCTGACGCCGAAACCTTTCTGGCGCAGGAAGTCCTCGGTTGCCTGCAGATTCGATGATGAGTGGTTATTTTTGTTACATGCCAACAAATGCAAGTGCGATGAGGTAGCACTGGCGATCAGCATGGCTCTATCAAGAAGTAGAGAGTCAGGCTGTTGTGCATCCATCACCACTAATGTGTTGCGAATGGTTTGCATAATTAGTGTCCTATACGTTAGTACGATAGGAAGCGGCTTCGTTTTTGAGCATTAGACAAGCGACAGCTAAAATCGGAGTCTGCTGACTCAGATCGCTAATTGTCGATTACTCCGAGTCGACCCAGGCAATCGAGCTATGGCTGCTGTTCGCTGCTGCAATTATTAGAACGACCTCTTCACCTAACCGGTACAGAGAATTAGTCATGAGCAGTGAGGTGAGCAAACCTTGGATCCATGATCCTGGCTAGCGTCGGGACGAGGGAGCACATGCAGTGGAGAAAACGCCGTACACAAAGCCAAAGAATTCAACAGCGATATACCCTTACTACGTATGAGCACACGCCAAACAGCTGGCGGGGCCTTAAGGTGATGCGGGATATTCGCCCTTTTTGTTTCGACATTGCTGACTACACCCTAGTGATACAGGCCGTTTTGTTCGTTCAACTCAAAGTAGATTTTGAGCCCTAAATCAATTCCTGCCAAGCCAGTTAGTTGTTTGGGATAAACCGATTTGCGCTTATCTCAGTACGGCTGGTTATATTCAATACCAGAGAGTATCGGCTGCTGGAGGGGCGAGCATCGTTAACATTGGATGTGGCCACACCAGCAGGTGGTCATTTCACTCAGCAATTGACGAGCACACCACCAGGGCCTGGCAGCCCGGATGTCGAGGTCGCTCCTGGTTACGCTGACGATGCGTAGGGTAAATCAAGGCCAGGAAATAAAGATTCGCTGGGAGAGGGGTTAGGATCGAAACTTACCCCTCCTCAGCGATTTATTTCTACGCTCAAAATCATTAATGGCTGAAATGTGCCAACGCAGATCCGGGGGCTGCGCTCAACCCATCCAACGAGCTTTGTCTTCCACAAATCGCGCAAACAACGCGGTCCCCGAATCCCGTCAGGTGGCCGAGCGCAGGTGCTGTGGAGAGGGGCGTTTGGCATGGATGCCAAACGAGGTATGTCGGGCCACTACAGCCCGTCTTGCCGACCCTCGGAGCGGCGCCTGAGCGAGGGGCGCCGGGCGTTGAGCGCAGCGAAACCCGGATGCCGGGCGCGCTTTCTCTTTGGTTACTTTCTGCGCGAGCAAAGAGATACGCAGCGGAGCGGAGTAACAGCCGCAGGCTGGCCCGAAGGGTGAGCGAAGCGAATCAAGTAACTCGCCGAGGGGCGAAACCAGTAAATAGGGCGATGAAAGTGCGGCGGTTAGTCGTGGTCTGTCCCCAATTGTTCGCTCGCGCCTGCGCTGTTGATTGACGGTGCGTACTTCGGTGATTGGCAAGCGTTTGGCGAAGGCGAATTTGATGACCTTCCAGCGCACCGCAAAGTTGGCGTCGCCAGGCGGAAGCGTCCACCTGCAGTGCATATGTTCAGGGAGTACCACCCAGGCATCGATATGAAAGGGATGCCGCACCCGTGTCGCGCGTACCGCCTCGCGCAATAGATCGATTTCACGGATCAGCAGGTTGCTGTTGCGGTTACGCAGGTTCACGGTGAAAAAGTACGTTGCCCCGGGTACGCGGGCGCGGCGGTAGTTGGGCATGGCGGCTCATCCTTGAGCAGTTGGGTCGTTGAACCATGGTGGACAAGCTTCGCGTTGTCCACCCTACGCCCGGCATGTTGGTGCTCCGTAGGGTGGATGACGCTTTATTCATCCACC
>JAGGNC010000138.1 GCA_017886405.1 Pseudomonas sp.
CCTCTGGCAGTGCGCGCTTGCAGCCCTATTTTGAAGATATTCTGCTGGCATTGAGCGACACCATTGCGGCGGTACCGAACAAGATCAGCGTCAGCGGTCATACTGACGCCCAACCCTTTGCCGGGCGAAGTGGTTACGGTAACTGGGAGCTATCGGCGGATCGCGCCAATGCGGCGCGGCGCGTCTTGGTGGCGGGTGGTTATGATGATGAGCACGTGGCGCGCGTAGTGGGTTTTGCCTCCTCGGCGCTGTTTGATCGAGAAAACCCGCTCAATCCGGTTAACCGACGCATATCGTGGTGCTGACGAAGAAAGCCGAGCGAGCGATTGATGGCGCACAGCGTGATGTCACCACCGGTGATGCACCTGCAGAACCTGGCGCACCTGCTTTTGTGCCCAGCGAGCCTATGCCTGCTGCGCCGGATGATCCGCTACCCAGCGGGCAGCTGCGTCAGAGGCTGAATATCTTCGAGGATGGCGTGCTGCAGTTCGATCAGCCCGCAGAATAAGTCCTAGGCGCACACATACCGAACCTGCAACTGTATCGCTGGATGCTGGAGGCGTACCGGGTATCGCTGTTCGCCCAGCAACTGGGCACCAAGATGGCGGTATCGGACAAGCGGCTGAACAAGCAATGGACCTCGGTGGAGGCCTGACAGACAGTCTGGCATTTACTTTGTCTGTCAGGCAGCCCGAAACCGGGCATCCTTTGGTGCCTAACTCAACCGGAAAGTCAGCGAGCAATATTCAGGCGGTGGCATAAACCGCCTTGCGCTATGAACAGGCCAAACTATCCTGAAAGCTGTGTTTTGTAGTTGCAGAGTCCCCCTCTTGGGCGTGGACTGACAACTGAAACCTGTTCATTTCCCTAAAGCAGGAAGTTATTCGATGAGAATTAAGCTTCTTATATTGGCCAGAAGCATCCTTGGCAGCATTCTGCTGACAGCAGGTATGGCAGCCTCGGCGGCTGACAAACCGAACATCCTGGTGATTTGGGGCGATGATGTGGGTCAGTCCAATATCAGTGCCTATACCCGCGGCATGATGGGCTACCAAACGCCGAATATCGACCGGATTTCCCGTGAAGGCATGCTGTTTACCGACTACTACGGGGAGCAATCCTGCACGGCGGGGCGCTCGTCCTTCATCATGGGGCAGAGTGTATTCCGTACCGGTCTTTCCAAGGTCGGGATGCCTGGCGCAGAGCAAGGCATGCGTATCGAGGACCCGACCATTGCCGGGTTGCTCAAGGATCAGGGTTACGCCACCGGACAGTTTGGCAAGAACCATCTCGGTGATCGTGATGAGCAGCTGCCAACCAACAATGGATTTGACCAGTTCTTCGGCAATCTCTATCACCTGAATGCCGAGGAAGAGCCGGAGAATGCGGATTATCCAACTGACATGGTGCTCAAGGATGGCCGGACGTTCCGCCAGGCCTTCGGTCCGCGCGGCGTGATCAAGTCATCGGCTGACGGCAAGATCGAAGATACCGGGCCGCTGACCAAGAAGCGCATGGAAACCGTTGACGACGAAACCGTAGCTGCGGCGCTGAACTTCATCAAGCAACAAACCAAGGCCGATAAGCCGTGGTTTGTCTGGTGGAGCGGAACGCGCATGCACTTCCGTACCCATGTCAGCCCGGAAAAGATGGCGCAGATAAAGAAGATCTATCCGAAGGCGGACGAGTACACCGCCGGGATGATCGAGCATGACATGCACATCGGCGAGTTTCTCAAGGTGCTGGATGAACTGAAGATTGTCGATAACACCATTGTTCATTATTCAACCGATAATGGCCCGCACATGAATACCTGGCCGGATGCAGCCATGACCCCGTTCCGTGGTGAAAAAAACACCAACTGGGAAGGCGGCTGGCGCGTGCCGGCAGCCGTGCGCTGGCCGGGAGTGATCGAGCCGGGTAGTGTCAGCAACGGTATCGTCCATCACATGGACTGGCTGCCTACTTTCCTCGCGGCAGCGGGGAAGACCGATATGAAGGAAGATCTGCTGGATGGTTATTCCTCGCCAGCTATGAAGCGTGATTACAAGGTCCATCTGGATGGCTACGACCTCACCGCACACCTGAAAGACCCAATGGGTACGCCCAGCCCGCGCAAAGAAATCTTCTATTTCTCGGACGATGGTGACCTGACGGCGCTGCGTTACGAGGACTGGAAACTCATCTTCATGTACCAGGCAATAAACGGCACCCTGGCTGTCTGGCAGTATCCGTTTATCCCGATGCGGGTTCCGTTCGTGGAGAATCTGCGGCGTGACCCCTACGAGCGTGCCCAGATAACCTCAAATACCTACTACGACTGGATGCTCGATCGCGCTTACATGCTGGTGCCGGTACAGAACTACGTGGCGCAATTCATTGGTACGTTCAACGACTATCCGCCACGTCAGAAAGCCGCCAGCTTTTCACTTGATCAGGTCATGGAGAAACTCCAGCAACCGGGTGGGGCTCAATAAATCCGGTGCATCGGCCCCCGATGACAGGACAGCCGATCGCCTGATCGGCTTCGGGCAAGCTGAATTCCGCTAACCAGGCCGTGTAAAGCGCCTGGTTGAGCGGGTTTAACCAAGCTATTTCCTGAACGTTGCTTTGAGGTACCTGACTTGCGGTCTTGAGCTCGCCTTTGCGCGCGACTTGCCTGGCCAGGTAACCCATTGCATTGCTGTTGGAGTAGATATTCAGATCGGGCAGGAAGCCTGAACTGCGCTTCTGCTGAGCAATTGAGCCGGTTTTTCAGGGGCTCGCCGGGTAGCAAAGAGCTCGTCCGGGTTGCATTGAAGGGCGGCGGCCATGGATCATGGCGTTTCTTTGGAACCTACCCGAGATTGCATGCCGGCCCCAATCATACATCACGCGGGCGTCCGCCCCAGTACCCTGCACTTGCCACGCGGCGAGTGGGCCACGGTGCTGGATTGTCTGTGTGCGCATTTTGCCGCGATCAGCCGCGAGGTATGGCTTGAGCGGATGGCGCGTGGTCGCGTGCTGGGCGCCGATGGCTTGCCGTTGGGGCCGCAGGATGCCTACCGGGAAGGGCTGCGGGTGCACTACTTTCGAGAAGTGCCGCAGGAAGTCGAGGTCCCATTTATCGAAACGCTGCTGCATGTCGATGAGCATCTGGTGGTGGCCGACAAACCGCATTTTCTGCCGGTTATTCCCTCGGGAAGTTATGTCGAGCAGACACTGCTGGCGCGCTTGATCAAGCGTCTGGATAACCCGCATCTGGTGCCGATTCACCGCATTGACCGGCTGACCGCCGGGTTGGTGCTGTTTTCCGCCAACCCAGGCAGCCGCAACCAGTATCAGCAACTGTTTCGCGATCGGCAGATCGTCAAAGGTTATGAGGCCATCGCCCCGGCACTGCCAGATCAGATTTTTCCGCAGCTACGCAAGACACGCATGGTCGAGGCCAAGCCGTTCTTTCGTATGCAGGAAGCGCAAGGCGCAGCTAACAGTGAAACCCGCATTGAAGTGCGTGAGCAGTACGGTGATTTGTGCCGCTATGGGCTTTATCCAGTCACCGGCAAGAAGCACCAGTTGCGCGTGCACCTAGCTGCGCTGGGGGCGGGCATCTGCAATGACCCGTTCTATCCGGAGCTTACGGCTGCCAGTGATACGCCGGATGATTACACCCGGCCGCTCAAACTATTGGCGCAGGAGCTGGCGTTTATTGACCCACTCAGCGGCCAATCGCGCAGTTTTCGCAGTGAGTTGTGCCTGGACTGGTGAACCAGTAATGAGGGCCTGGACTCTTTTTCCCCTAGGCGAGGGTTCTAATTGGCGGCGCGTAGCATCTGCTCGGCAATATCGACGGCGGCATCCAAACTATCTACCGCAATATACTCATCGGTGCCGTGGATCCCGCCGGTCTGCGCGCTGGCAATCTGGGCGCCATGGAACCGATAGTGGTTGTCGGCCAGGTCAATATAGTGACGGATATCCGTGGCACCACTGAGCAGAAAGGGAAGCACCACCGCATCGCCGTGCACCGCAAGCACCGCCTGTTGAATGGCCGCGAAGCCACCCGTCATGGCAGCCACCGGTGGTGGCTCACCCCAGCCAGGCGCGGGCGCTATGTCAATTTCAGGATTCTTAACAACTTCCCGCACGTGCGCTATCACCAGCTCCGGGGTATCGCCGGGCAGCATCCGAAAATTGACGTGCGCCACGGCGCTCTGCGGAATCACATTCTCCTTTACACCGGCGCGCAATATGGTGACTGCGGTAGTCGTGCGCACAAAGGAGGAAGTGGTGCGCTTCTGCGCCATCTGCGCTGCAACCAACGAGCTGGTCAGCCAGAGATTGGACAACACCAGGTTGTTGGGAAACTCGGTATAGGGGGCTGCGGCTGCTAACATCGCCTCTACCGGCGCTACCAAGCGGGGCGCAAAGGGGTTGTTCTCAAGCTGGACAACCGCTGCCGCCAGTTTGCCGGCGGCGCTATGAGCTGGAGGCATCGACATCGATGAAAAACTGAGCTGCCTCGCCAGCGCTGATCTGGCTCATTATTATTCTGCTGGTTGCCGCTAGTGGACCTGCGTTTCAGCTATGGCTCAGCTGCTTGGGAACAAGCCGCGCCTGCAGCCGACCACAACCATAATCCAGTGCTGCCCAACTTGTCACGTCCAGGCCCAGATGTACGAATCCGGCGGTGGGCAAATTCTCCAGCACGAAATCGCCGCAGCTCCAGTTCACCAGGTCGGTCAGTGCCGGATTATGACCGAGCAGAAAAAGCTCGTTAGGCCGCGAAATCTCGCGGCCTTTGCGTTTCAGTATCCCGCTTCTGGCAGGCTGGCTAATATTTGTCGATAACTGGCCATACGTTGCGGGTGTAGGCGGCCGTCTTCGAGGGCCTTGAGCAGGGCGCAACCCGGTTCGCGGTCATGCTTGCAGTCGCGAAAGCGGCATTGCCCGATCAGTTCGTTAAACTCGATAAATCCGGCTTCAACGTCATCACGGCTAACGTGGACCAAGCCAAATTCACGGATGCCTGGAGAGTCAATCAGTTCGCCGCCGCCGGGGAAGTGGAACAGGCGTGCGGTGGTGGTGGTGTGTGTGCCCAGGCCGGACAGCTCCGAAAGCGGGCCAACGCGGGTGTCGACTTCGGGTAGCAGGGTGTTGACCAGTGATGACTTACCGACCCCTGACTGGCCGACAAAGACGCTGACGTTGCCATCGAGCTGCTGCTTGAGCTGCTCCATGCCATCGCCGTGGTGCGCCGACACTTCCAGCAGCGGGTAGCCGAGCTGGCGATACACGCTGAGCATGGCATTAAGTGCCACGCCATTTTGCTCATCGATCAGGTCAGCTTTGTTCAGCAGCAGCAGGGGGCGAATGCCAGCATGCTCGGCGGCGACCAGGTAACGGTCAATCAGGTTGGCGTGAGGCTCAGGCAGTGGCGCGAAGACGATCACGATCAGGTCGACGTTGGCGGCTACCGGCTTCAGCTGACCGCGAGGGTCCGGGCGGCAGAGTTCGGTGCTGCGCGGCAGCTGAGCGACGATTACGCCGATGCCCTGATTGCCCGCGCGCCACACTACTTGGTCGCCAGTGACCAAGGCTGGGAGGTTGGCGCGCAAATGGCAACGGAATACCTGGCCGCTGAGCTCGCCATCCAGTGCTTCAACCTCGACCTGAACGCCAAAGTGGGCGATCACCAGGCCGGTTTGTTCTGGGCCAAGATCGCCGCCTTCAAGAATTTGCACAGCCTGTGACTCGCGTTTGGCTGCACGGGCGGCACGCTCGCCTTGGATTTTATCGATACGCCAGTTTTGCCGGCGGTTGAGTTGGCGTTTGGCCATGGGGCATCCGAGAGTTGAATTGCGCAATAAACGGTCGCGAGTCTAGCACGGGCTGCCTATTGGGCTGCTGGCGCGGCTAAACTGCGGCGCATGATTAATCTGTTGCGGAGTCGGCATGCTGCGCGTTATTCGGCAATACCCGGCTGTGCTGGCGTTGTGCGCCCAATTGGGTGCGACGTTATTGATCGCACTGGTGCTGTATCTGGCAGTGCAAGAGCTGCCTTGGCGGCCAACCTGGCTGGCTGTCGGCCTGTCGCAAGGGTTGCTGGCTGCAGGCCTGGCGCGCTATATAGGGTTGTCACGCTGGTGGTGCGGGTTGAATCTACTGTTCGTCCCGGCGTTGCTGTTGGCCAGCGGTGCGCCGCTGCCGTCCTGGGTGTTCTTGAGTGGGTTCGTGCTGCTTCTGCTGCTCAATTGGAACAGTTTTGGCGAACGCGTACCGCTTTACCTGACGGGTGCCGGCACGCGTCAGCATCTGGCCGCTGTGCTGAAGGAGCAGCCTGAGCATTTCCGCTTTGTCGACCTAGGTTGTGGTCCTGCCGGCATGCTATTGAAACTATCTATGCAGTTTCCAAAGGCGCAATTTGTCGGGGTGGAGACGGCGCCGCTGTCCTTCGCTATCGCCTGGTTGCGGGCCCTGAGGCGACCTAACTGTCAGATACGCTATGAAAACCTCTGGCGCACTGATCTGGCTGAATTTGAGGTGGTCTATTGCTTCCTTTCACCGGCGCCCATGCCTGAGGTGTGGGGCAAGGCGTGCGCGCAGATGCCGGCTGATAGTCTGCTGATCAGTAATACCTTTGAGGTCCCAGGCCAGCCAGCGCATCAGCAGGTCGAATTGAACGATTGGCGTAAATCGCGCTTGTTGTTGTGGCGCATGGGCGGCTGATTTTTCGCTAGACTGTCATCCTTAGCCGAGGAGCGCAGCATGCAGAATCCACAGAATTTAATCTGGATCGACCTGGAAATGACCGGTCTGGAGCCCGAAACGGACGTCATCATCGAGATGGCCACCATCGTCACCGACAGCGATTTGAATATTCTCGCCGAAGGCCCGGTGATCGCCGTGCACCAGAGTGATGCGCTGCTTGCCGGTATGGATGAGTGGAATACCCGCACCCACGGTGGCAGCGGTCTGACTCAGCGAGTACGTGAGAGCAAAGTCAGCCCAGCCGAAGCTGAAGCTATGACAATCGCCTTCCTCGAACAGTGGGTGCCGAAGGGCACGTCGCCGATTTGCGGCAACAGCGTTGGCCAGGACCGGCGTTTTCTGTGCAAATACATGCAGAATCTGGAGGCGTATTTCCATTACCGCGCGTTGGATGTGTCGACCCTGAAAATCCTTGCGGGCCTATGGGCGCCGCAGGTCAAGGAGTCTTTCCAGAAGCAGGGCACGCATCAGGCGTTGGACGATATTCGCGAGTCCATTGCTGAGCTCAAGCACTACCGTCAGCACTTCCTGAAAGTGTGATGGCCAAGAAAAGCCCGCCTCGGCGGGCTTTTCTTGGTGTGGCGTTTGCTCAGGTCAGAGGCCGTGTTGCGCCAGTGCCCATTCGACATGTTCGCGTACCAGTGCGGAGGGATGTTCCCGGCGCGCTTCAAGTGCTTCCAGTACCGGGATAGTCGATGGCGCATTGCCGAGGCCGACGGCCAGGTTGCGCAGCCAGCGCTCGTAGCCAGCGCGGCGCAGGGGTGAGCCTTCGGTGCGGCTGAGAAATTCATCTTCGCTCCAGCGGAACAGCTCGGCCAGCTCGGCGTTGTCCAGACTGTGGCGGGGTTGGAAATCGCCCTGTTCGGTAGCTTTGGCGAAGCGGTTCCATGGGCAGACCATCTGGCAGTCATCGCAGCCGAACACCCGGTTGCCGATTGGTGCGCGCAGATCGATGGGGATTGCCCCCTTGAGCTCGATGGTCAGGTAGGAAATGCAGCGCCGCGCATCCAGCACATAGGGGCCAACAAAAGCAGCAGTCGGGCAGATATCCATGCAGGCTGTGCAGCGCCCGCAATGTTCGCTGCTGTGCGGTTCGTCCACCGGTAATGGCAGGTCGACAAATAGCTCGCCAAGGAAGAAATAACTGCCGGCCTTGCGATTGAGCACTAGGGTGTTCTTGCCGATCCAGCCGAGCCCGGCCTGTTCGGCGATAGCCTTTTCCAGTACCGGCGCGCTGTCGACGAAGGCGCGAAAGCCGAAGGGGCCGATTTGTTGCTGAATGCGCTCGGCCAGTTGTTGCAGGCGTTTGCGGATCAGCTTGTGGTAGTCGCGGCCCAGGGCGTAGCGCGACACGTAGGCTTTCTCCGGCTGGCCCAAGCGTTTGGCCATCTGCGTATCGCCTGGTAGGTAGTCCATGCGCAGCGACACCACGCGCAAGGTGCCGGGCACCAGTTGTTCGGGGTGTGCGCGTTTGCTGCCGTGGGCGGCCATATAGTCCATCTCGCCCTGGTAGCCTGCATCCAGCCAGCGCTGCAGGTGCGCTTCGTGTTCACCCAGTTGCACATCGGCAATCCCGACCTGCTGAAAGCCCAGCTCACGACCCCACTCTTTGATCGACTGGGCGAGGGCGGCAAGGTCAAGTGCATCGCTATTCATATGAAAACGGGTAACCACGGCGGAGGTGGGTATAATTCTGCCAGACATCGGAGCCCACGCATGCCGCATTCTCCTGACAATCTTCCCCTGCCGCTTTATAGCGCCGCGCAAGTGCGCGAGCTGGACGCACGGCTGATCGCCGCCGGCACGCCTGGCTTCGAGCTGATGAACCGTGCGGCGCATGCCATCTGGCGTGCGCTGCGCCGGCGCTGGCCTAATAGCGGCGTGCTGACGGTACTGGCCGGACGCGGCAACAACGCCGGCGACAGTTACCTAGTGGCGGCCCTGGCATTGCGTGCAGGCTGGCAGGTGCAATTGCTGGCGGTGGGGGGTGCGGCGCAGTTGCAGGGCGATGCCGCGTTGGCCCGTGATCAGGCAATTGCTGAAGGTGTGTTGGTGCAACCTTGGCGCGAGTGCGCCGCGCTGCAAGGCGTGGTACTCGATGGCATGCTGGGCACCGGCTTGCAGGGTGAGGTACGTGAGCCCTATGCCCAGGCCATTCGTCTACTTAATGACAGCGGCTTGCCGGTGCTGGCTGTGGACATCCCTTCCGGGCTTTGCGCCGATACGGGTCAGGCGCTGGGCGTCGCGGTGCGCGCAGACCTGACGGTGACGCTAATCGGCCTAAAACTGGGCCTGTTTACCGGGCAGTCGGCGGATTATCTGGGTGAGTTGCAGTTTGATGACCTTCAAGCCGACTCGACTGTGCTGGCCGCCCAGGCTTTTACCGCGCAGCGCCTGGTACGGACCAACTTGCCGCAGCTGCCGGCGCGGTCGCGCACCGTGCACAAAGGCCAGTTGGGCCATGTGCTGGTGGTGGGTGGTGATCATGGTTTTGCCGGTGCCAGTCTGCTATCTGCGCAGAGTGCGCTGCGCGCGGGTGCAGGCATGGTTAGCCTGGCCACACGCAGTGAGCATCTGCCCGCGGCGCACGTGCGTTTACCTGAAGTAATGGCGGTTGCTGTGGCATCAGCCAATCAGCTGTTGGCGTTGGGTAAGAATGCCAATGTTTGGGTGGTAGGCCCCGGCCTAGGGCAGAACGCGTGGGGCGAAGTCTGGTATCGGCGGCCGCGGTCAGCGGTGCGGCGCAGGTCTGGGATGCCGACGCATTGAACCTGTTGGCGCAGGCCTTGGTACAGCTGCCGGCGCATGTTGTACTGACACCGCATCCGGGGGAAGCAGCGCGGTTGCTGGGTATTAGCAATGCAGAGGTCCAGGCGGATCGCCCGGCGGCCGCTCGCGCCTTGGCGCAACGTTATCAGGCGGTGTGCTTATTGAAAGGGGCCGGTACGCTCATTGCCGCGCCGGATGGCGGGCTGTGGCTGTGTGACCGCGGCCATCCGGCCATGGCCGGAGCTGGGCTAGGTGATGTCCTGGCAGGCGTTATCGGTGCGCTACTGGCCCAGGGGTTGGCGGCGTTGCCTGCGGCTCAGCTCGCGGTCTATCTGCATGCCTGCGCCGGGGAGCGCTTAGCGCAGCAGGGCCGCGGCCTGGCGGCCAGTGAGTTGTGTGCGGTTATTCGTGAATTATTGCAGGAGCAGTCTGCGTGTCTGAGTTAGAACTTTTTGCTGCCGACGAAGAGGCGATGCTGGCGCTGGGTGGGCGCATCGCCGAGGTGACTGGCGGCATTGGCCTGATCTATCTGCATGGCGATCTGGGTGCCGGTAAAACCACGTTGTCACGCGGGATTATTCGTGGCCTTGGCCATGTTGGTGCAGTTAAAAGTCCGACCTTTACTCTGGTTGAGCCCTATGAAATTGGCGCTGTGCGCGCCTTTCACTTTGACCTCTATCGTTTGGTGGATGCCGAGGAGCTGGAGTACCTGGGGATTCGCGATTATTTCGACGGCGATGCGCTGTGCCTGGTCGAGTGGCCGCAGCGCGGGGCAGGGGTTTTGCCAAAGGCTGACATGGACATTACCATTAGCTCGCAAGGCACAGGCCGAGCGCTGCATTTACACGTGCAAGGCGAGCGCGGCACCGCCTGGTGCGCCGCTTTGGCCATCGGGACATGAATCAGTTATGGGGTTGGCTATGCGCATAAGCGCGCGTTTTATCGCAATTGGAGTGGCGTTGGTGGTGTTGGCCGCTGATGTGCTGGCCGCTTCGGATGTGCGCAGCGTGCGCTTGTGGCGTGCACCGGATAACACCCGCTTGGTGTTTGACCTGTCCGGGCCTGTGCAGCACAGCGTGTTCCAGCTTTCTTCGCCTAATCGCATCGTTATTGATGTTAATGGCGCCAAGTTGGCGACCGACCTTGAGCAGCTCGCCCTGAGTAATACCCCGATTACAGGTATCCGCTCGGCGCAGCGCACCCCTGAAGGGCTGCGTATGGTGATTGATCTGTCGGCGGCGGTCACGCCGAAGAGCTTTACTCTGGCACCCAATCAGCAGTACGGCCATCGCCTAGTCGTTGACCTATTTGATCAAGAGTCTGCTGCCGCGCCAAGTCTGCCGTCTACCGGTGTGACTGCCGCGCCTCAGATCCCGGTAACGCCGACGCAGGCGCCGCCCAAGCTCATCCCCGTGCCGAATGGCAAACGCGATATCGTGATTGCTATCGATGCTGGCCATGGCGGCGAAGACCCGGGCGCGCTCTCGCCGGTCAAGGGCCAGTATGAAAAGCATGTGACCCTGGCGATTGCCAAGGAGCTTCAGCGCCAGGTCAATGCCGAGAAAGGCTTTCGCGCTGAGCTGGTCCGCACCGGCGACTACTTTATACCGCTGCGTAAACGAACCGATATCGCCCGCAAGAAGGGTGCTGATCTGTTTGTTTCCATTCATGCCGATGCCGCGCCACGGGCGGCGGCATTCGGGGCGTCGGTGTATGCGCTGTCGGACCGTGGTGCTACCTCGGAAACAGCGCGCTGGCTGGCGGATTCGGAGAACCAGTCGGACCTGATCGGCGGTGCTGGCAATGTCAGCCTAGATGACAAAGACCGCATGCTGGCCGGCGTGTTGCTCGACTTATCGATGACGGCCTCGCTGTCCTCCAGCCTGAACGTCGGCAACAAGGTACTGGGCAATATGGGGCGGGTCACCCCGCTGCATAAGCGTCGGGTGGAGCAAGCAGGTTTTATGGTGCTGAAATCGCCGGACATGCCATCGATTCTGGTTGAGACCGGGTTTATCTCCAATCCTAATGAAGCCCGTAAGCTAGCCAGCGTAAGCCACCAGCAGGCGCTGGGGCGTTCGATTGTTTCCGGCGTGAGGCAGTTCTTCCATGAAAATCCGCCGCCTGGCACCTATGTAGCCTGGCTGCGTGATAACGGCAAAATTACCATGGGGCCGCGTGAGCACGTGGTCAGTTCGGGTGAAAGTCTGGCGCTGATTGCCCAGCGTTATCAAATCAGTCTAACGACGCTGCGTAGCGCTAATTCGTTGAACAGCGATGTAATCAAAGTGGGCCAGCGTATTCAGATTCCGGCAACTGCTCTGGCTGCGCAACCATGAGTGACGCTGCGCGCATCCAGCTGCTCAGCCCGCGGCTGGCGAACCAGATTGCTGCTGGTGAGGTGGTCGAGCGGCCGGCCTCGGTGATCAAGGAGCTGTTGGAAAACAGTCTCGACTCCGGGGCCAAGCGCATTGATGTCGATGTCGAGCAGGGCGGCGTCAAGCTACTCAAAGTGCGCGATAACGGCAGTGGCATCTCGCCGGATGACCTGCCGCTGGCACTGGCGCGGCATGCCACCAGTAAGATTCGTGAGCTGGAAGATCTGGAACAGGTTTTGAGCTTGGGTTTTCGTGGCGAAGCATTGGCGTCAATCAGCTCGGTGGCGCGCCTAACCCTGACTTCGCGGACCGCCGATGCCGAGCAGGCCTGGCAGGTAGAAACCGAAGGCCGCGACATGCAGCCCCGGGTTCAGCCTGCCGCACATCCGGTGGGCACCTCGGTGGAGGTGCGTGATCTATTCTTCAACACCCCGGCGCGGCGCAAGTTTCTCAAGACTGAAAAAACCGAATTCGATCACCTGCAAGAGGTGATCAAGCGCCTGGCTCTGGCACGTTTTGATGTGGCCTTCCACTTGCGGCATAACGGTAAGACCGTGCTCGGTCTGCACGAGGCACTGGATGAAGTCAGCCGCGCGCGGCGGGTGGCCACGGTATGCGGTTCAGCGTTTCTTGAGCAGGCGCTGCCCATCGATATCGAGCGCAATGGCCTGCATGTGTGGGGCTGGGTCGGCTTGCCGACGTTCTCACGCAGTCAGGCAGATCTGCAGTATTTCTATGTGAATGGGCGCATGGTGCGTGACAAGCTGGTGGCCCACGCGGTGCGCCAGGCTTATCGCGATGTGCTGTTCAACGGCCGTCATCCGACCTTTGTGTTGTTTCTGGAAATCGACCCATCGGTGGTTGATGTCAACGTGCACCCGACCAAGCATGAAGTGCGTTTTCGTGACGGGCGCATGGTGCATGACTTCCTTTACGGCACGCTGCATCGCGCCTTAGGTGGGGTGCGCCCGGAAGATCAGATGGCGGCGCCGGCGAGTGTCAGCGAGATGCTGC
The DNA here is from genome assembly GCA_017886405.1 of Pseudomonas sp. Classification (GTDB taxonomy): domain Bacteria; phylum Pseudomonadota; class Gammaproteobacteria; order Pseudomonadales; family Pseudomonadaceae; genus Aquipseudomonas. Next base: position 12,912 of record JAGGNC010000138.1, read on the forward strand.
GCCCTGGCGGCCAGGCCGCTGGCGAATTTGGTCCGCAGGGCGAAATAGGCTTGGCTGCGAGCCTGCTGCAGCCAGCACCCAGCGCCTCGGTCTGGCGCTCGCCGGGCGCAGGCTATCAAGGCTCTCGCCCAGAGGCGGCGTTGCCGGTGGCTGAAAGCCAGGGCGCGTATCGCGAATTTTTCGCGCCAATGGCCACTGCGTCTGCTCCGGCCAGCCTGCCTGAAGCGCAAGGTGATATTCCGCCCTTGGGTTATGCCATCGCACAGCTCAAGGGCATCTACATCCTCGCCGAGAACGTCCAGGGCCTGGTGGTCGTGGACATGCACGCGGCCCATGAGCGCATCACCTATGAGCGGCTAAAGGTGGCTATGGCCAGTGAGGGCCTGCGCGGCCAGCCGTTGCTGGTGCCGGAGTCGATTGCCGTGAGCCAGCGCGAAGCGGACTGCGCCGAAGAACATGCCGAGTGGTTCCAGCGGCTTGGCTTTGAATTGCAGCGCTTGGGCCCGGAAACCCTGGCGATCCGCCAGATCCCCGTCCTGCTCAAGCAGGCCGAAGCCACTCGCCTGGTGCAGGATGTGCTCGGTGATCTGCTCGAGTACGGCACCACCGACCGTATTCAGGCACACCTCAATGAGCTGCTCGGCACCATGGCCTGCCATGGCGCAGTGCGCGCTAATCGGCGGTTGACCTTGCCAGAAATGAACGCCCTGTTGCGCGATATGGAACATACCGAACGCAGTGGTCAGTGCAACCATGGCCGTCCAACGTGGACGCAAATGGGCATGGATGACCTGGATAAGCTGTTCCTGCGCGGCCGATAGCTATCGCGCTATTTAGAGAATGTTGAGCATGTCCGAGCGCCTGCCACCGGCGATTTTCCTGATGGGGCCGACTGCGGCCGGTAAGACCGATCTGGCTATTGAGCTGGCGCGGGTGTTGCCATGTGAGCTGATCAGCGTCGACTCTGCGCTTATCTATCGCGATATGAATATTGGAACAGCCAAGCCGGATAAGGCGACCCTGGCCGCTTTTCCTCACCGTCTGATTGATATTCGTGACCCGGCCGAGAGCTACTCCGCTGCTGATTTTCGAGCTGATGCGTTAACCGCCATGGCCGAAATCACGGCGCGCGGGCGCATTCCGCTGCTGGTGGGCGGCACCATGTTGTATTTCAAGGCATTACTGGAAGGCTTGGCGCAGATGCCCAGCGCCGATGCGCAGCTGCGAGCGGATCTTGCGGCGCGCGCCCAGGCAGAAGGCTGGGATGTTTTGCACGCTGAGCTGCATGCGGTCGATCCTGAGTCGGCAGCGCGTATTCACCCCAATGACCCGCAGCGTCTGATTCGCGCCCTTGAGGTTTATCATGTGAGCGGGGAGAGCATGACCGTTCATCGGCTGCGACAGGCGGCGGAAAATACTGCTGTCGGCGCATCTGCTGCTCGCCAATTCCCCTATACTGTCGCGCAGTTAGCCATTGCCCCCGCGCAAAGGCAGTTATTGCATGAGCGTATCGCCATGCGCTTTCGCTTGATGTTGGAGCAGGGGCTGGTTGCCGAGGTCGAACGCCTGCGTCAGCGAAGTGACTTACACGTCGGTTTGCCGTCTATAAGGGCGGTGGGTTATCGCCAGGTCTGGGATTATTTGGACGGCAACCTCAGTGCTGAGCAGATGCAAGAGCGTGGCATTATCGCTACCCGCCAGCTGGCCAAGCGACAGTTCACTTGGTTACGGGGTTGGCAACAGGATGTGCATTGGCTCGATAGCGCGGCTTGCGACAATCTGCTGCGCGCCTTGAAATACTTGACGGCGGTCTCCATATTGACCTGAGAAAATGCTGGTAGCCGTCTATTCTTGGGGTATGGCTATT
>JAGGNC010000057.1 GCA_017886405.1 Pseudomonas sp.
GTCAAGCACCTATACCAAAACCCCCGATCGTGTAAACGATCGGGGGTTTTACTTTGCGCTCAGAAATACGTTGCTGGCTTTACCAGCCTTTTAGCCTTGGCCTATGCTCGATGCCCTTGGTAGGGATGAAGCGTATTTGAACTCAGCCAGCTTATGACGAGATGCCCCAATGTCGGAACCGGCTACAACGCCTGCGATGCCTGCGCTTGATCAGCTGATCGCTTGTCATGAGTGCGATTTGTTGATGCGTAAACCGCAGCTCGAATGCGGCGAGAGTGCTGAGTGTCCGCGTTGCGGATTTGAGCTATATACCCATCGGAGCCAGGTTGCTCGGCGCAGTATGGCGCTCGTGATTGCTGCGCTGCTGCTATATGTGCCGGCGAATTTTTTGCCAATTATGCAGCTCAATCTGCTTGGGCGCACCAGCGAGGACACCCTGTGGTCTGGCGTACAGGGCCTTTACAACACGGGTATGCAAGGCGTCGCTGTAGTCGTGTTTCTCTGCAGCATGGCTGTACCGTTGCTGAAATTGCTCTGCCAGTTCGCAGTGCTGCTGAGTATTCGCCTGGATATTGGCCGCAGCTATGGCTTGCTGCTCTACCGCATTTATCACCACCTCCGCGACTGGGGCATGCTCGAAGTCTATTTGATGGGCATCTTGGTAGCGCTAGTAAAACTGAGTGATATCGCCGAGGTAACTCTGGGCATCGGACTTGTGTGTTTTATTGCCTTGCTGCTGATCCAGGTGTGGCTAGAAGTGACTATGTCGCCCCATCAGATCTGGGAAGCGCTGTCGGGAGAAGATAAGAATGCGCGCGATTGATGCGGGCTTGCTGATTTGTCATGAGTGCCACCAACTCAATCCAACGCAGGACGGCGCTGGCAAGCAGTTATGCAGTCGCTGTGGTGGTCGAGTCTACGGACGCCGGCCAAATAGCCTGGTGCGGACTTGGGCGCTGCTGCTGACGGCAGCGATTCTTTATATCCCGGCCAATTTATTGCCGATCATGACGGTTAATTCCATGGGTACAGGGCAAACCGATACCATCATGTCGGGTGTTATCGAACTCGTGAATTACGGCATGTGGCCAATAGCAACGGTGGTATTTGTCGCCAGTATTGTGGTTCCGACCTTCAAGCTAATAGGGATAGCGCTTCTGCTGTATTCAGTTCAACGCCATCAACCCATGTCGGTGCGCCAACGCATACTGATGTACCGCTTTATCGAATGGATCGGTCGCTGGTCAATGCTGGATATTTTCGTCATCGCTATTCTAGTGGCGATGGTCAATTTCGGTAGCCTGGCGAGTATTGAGCCAGGTATTGGCGCGGCTGCGTTTGCCTGTGTGGTGATTCTGACCATGTTGGCGGCATTAACTTTTGAACCTCGATTGATTTGGGACAACACGGATTCGGATGACCAGCATGAATGATTTACCGATGGCTAAAGCACGTCCGGCTTCAAGCTGGTCAGCAATCTGGATATTGCCGCTGATTGCGTTGTTGATTGGAGGCTGGTTGGGTTGGCGTGCCTACAGCACTGCGGGTATCGAGATCGAGGTGATGTTCGCTAACGGCGATGGCCTTCAGGCCGGTAAAACCGAGGTGATTTATAAAGGCATGTCAGTCGGTAAGGTCCGCATGCTGGAGCTGGATGAAGGCGGCAGCCAGCGCGTGGTGCGCGTCACTATTGAGATGGATCAGCGTGTCGAGCCCCATCTGCGTGAAGAGACGCGTTTCTGGCTGGTTAAACCCAGCGTGTCCTTGGCGGGGATCACCGGCTTGGAAACGCTGGTGTCAGGTAACTACATCACCGTTAGCCCTGGTGAGGGTGAGCCCACCCGGCAGTTCACCGCCTTGCTTGAGCCACCACCGCTGGCCGACAGCGTGCCGGGTCTGCATTTGACCCTCAAAGCTGAGCGCTTGGGTTCTTTGAACCGCGACAGTCCGGTGTTCTACAAGCAGATCCAGGTCGGGAAGGTGAAGAGCTACGGCTTGAACGAAGATAAAAGCCTGATCGAAATCAAGGTGTTTATTGAGCCGGAATTCACCAGCCTGGTGCGCAAACATACGCGTTTTTGGAACGCCAGCGGCATCAGTATTGATGCAGATTTGTCCGGGCTGAAAGTACGCACCGAGTCGCTTACCAGCATAGTGGCTGGCGGTATTGCCTTTGCTACGCCAGATCACCGAAAAGACAGCCCCCCCACAGATCCGTTGTTTCCCTTCCGTTTATACGAGGACTTCGATTCGGCTCAAGCTGGCATAAAGGTGTCGGTTACTCTCGCCGATTTTGATGGCTTGCAGGCAGGGCGCACGCCAGTTCTTTACAACGGCATCCAGATGGGTACGTTGAAGACGCTCAAGGTCAATGAGGATTTGCGCAGTGCCACGGCTGAATTGACCCTCGATCCCCGCACCGAGGACTACCTGGTCGAAGGCGCCGAGTTTTGGATAGTTAGGCCGTCGATTTCGCTGTCGGGCATCAGCGGTCTGGATGCGCTGGTCAAGGGCAACTATATCGCGGTGCGCCCTGGAGAAAAGGGCGGAACCTCCAAGCGTGAATTTGAAGCAAGACATAAGGCGCCACCGTTAAACCTGGACTCCCCGGGCTTGCATCTGGTGCTGTTTAGCGACAGTCGCGGATCCCTTGAGATCGGTAGTCCGATCCTCTACCGCCAGATACAAGTGGGTTCCGTGCAGAGCATGCAGTTGTCACGGGATAACCGGAAGGTGGTGTTTGGTGTGCACGTTGAGTCGGACTACGCGCACCTAGTCAACAGCAGCACGCACTTCTGGAACGCCAGCGGCATTACGCTTAAGGGTGGCCTGTCGGGCGTCGAAGTTAAAAGTGAGTCGCTGCAAACCTTACTTGCTGGTGGTATCGCCTTCGATACGACGGACCTCAATGCCGCGCGGTCAAGCAAGAAGGTGCAGCGCTTCAACCTGCATGCCAACCAAGACAGTGCCCTTGAAAAGGGTTTGGCCCTGACCATTCGAATGCCGCGTGGCGATGGTCTGAGCCCTGGCGCGCCGATACGCTACAAGGGGCTGGACGTTGGCAAGGTCGAGAGCCTTGAGCTCAGCGACGACCTGCAAGCGGTGATTCTGCATGCCCGTGTCACCATAGCAACTAAGCAGATCGCCCGGGCCGGTACGTTGTTCTGGGTGGTGAAGCCCGAGGTCAGCCTGACCCGTGCGACCAACCTAGAAACGTTGGTTACCGGGCAATATCTGGAGGTGCAGCCGGCGAGCGCGGCAGGCGCGATGCAGACCAGCTTCACCGGCATGGAGGCGCCGCCGAAGGTCAAGCTAAACGAGCAAGGTTTACGTCTGGTGCTCAGCGCGGCGCGGCGCGGCTCAATCAAACCGGGTGTGATAGTCAGTTACCGGGAAATTGCGGTGGGAAAAGTAACCGATTTCGAGCTGGGGCCTACCTCGGACCGGGTGCTGATTTATATTTTGATCGAGCCGCGCTACGCGCCTTTGATTCGCAGCGGCAGCCGTTTCTGGAATGCCAGTGGCATTGGCGTTGACGCCGGCCTGTTCAGTGGCGTGAAGGTGCGTGCCGAATCCCTAGAGGCCCTGCTGGCAGGCGGGATTGCCTTTGCCTCGCCGAATAACCCGGAGATGGGTGAGCCGGCGCAGCCAGGGCGGACATTCGCGCTGCATGACGAGGCTAAGCCGGAATGGCTGAGTTGGGCGCCGAAAATAGCGCTTGAGCAATAAACACTAAGGGCCGCAGTAGCGGCCCTTAGTGTTGTTGGCGTCTGCT
>JAGGNC010000131.1 GCA_017886405.1 Pseudomonas sp.
GACAACCAGCGCTTCATCGGCGGCGTGGCCTGGCGGCAGAACGAGCAGACCTATGACGGCGCCTTGGTTCAGCTAAAACCGCTGGCAGGCCTGACCCTGACCTACGCCTACATCGACAACATCAATAGCATCTTCGGCCCAGGCAACGGTCGCTTCGACACCGCCGCCAACCCGGCCAATATCGAAGGCCACAGCCACTTGCTGAATGCCCAGTACGTGGTGATGCCGGAACTGACCGTAACCGCCTACCAGTACAGCCTGGGCCTGGACAACCTCGCCGCTGGCAACCAGTCGAGCAAGACCGCTGGCGTGCGCCTCAATGGTGCCGTATCCGGCCTCAGCTACGTGCTGGAATACGCTCAGCAAACCGAGTACGCCGACAACCCCTTGGACCTGGACAGCGATTATTACTTGGCCGAACTGGGCTACGTCATCAAGGGCGTGACACTCAAGGGCGGCTATGAAGTACTGGGTGGCGACAAGGGCCCGGGCAACCGTGCCTTCCAAACCCCGCTGGCGACCAAGCATGCGTTCCAGGGTTGGGCCGACACCTTCCTGCTAACGCCAGCAGGCGGCGTCAAGGATGCTTATCTCGGCGGCAGCGCGCCGCTGTTCGGCGGCACCCTGGCAGCGTGGTACCACGACTACCGCGCAGAGCAAAGCAGCCGCCATTACGGCGATGAGATCAACCTGTCCTACGCCCACCCGATTCCGGGCGTGAAAGGCCTGGTCGGCCTGGTCAAGTACGCCAGCTACGATGCCGATGATTTTGGTGTGGATACGGACAAGGTCTGGCTGCAGGCGCAATACAGCTACTGATGCTCGCGGCCCCGGCAACGGGGCCCTTGCCTGACTGAGCGGAGGGCTAGATTAGGCCAGCCGTTTCAGTGCAATAACCCTATATTCATCAAGGTCTTTGCACACCATAGCTCTGCAGCAGTTGCTGCAAACGACCATTGGCTCGGTAACGCTGCAAGCCTTCCTCGAACAGAACGGCATAGCGCGAACTGGAATCCAGCGCCGGCGAAAACGCTAGGTAGATCGGTAAATCAGGCTCGCGACAGCCTGCCTCACGAAGCTCATCACCCCTACCCTGACTGGCCAGCAGGCTCTGCATGACCCAGGTATTTTCCAGCAGCGTATCGATCCGCTTCATCCTCAACTTGCCGAGGTTCAGCGCTAAGGCCTTATCGCCAGCAGCCACCTGGATTCGCTCACTGTCATCACGGTGTGCATTGATGTACGTATTTAGCTCATCGCCATAGCTGTAATCGTTGATCACCCCGAGCCGCTGCTGTGCCAGCGAAGCGATGCCGGTGAACACCCACGTAGAGTCCTGCGGGGTGTAAAAGCAGTTACGCGAAAGCAGCACTGGCGTTTTGCCGAAGATGAAATCTGGAGCATCTTGCACTTCCGCCCCGATGGCCGCATGCAATTGGCCACGACGTACCTTGTGCAGTACGCGCGCCCAATTGAGCGTTTGGTACTTCACCTCGATACCGGACTCGGCAAAGATCTCCCGGGCCAACTCAACCAAGATGCCGGGTCGCTCAGAGCCCGGTTTGCAGTTGATTGGGCACCAGACATCTGCGGCAATCACCACTGTTTCTGCTCGCGCCAGCCCGGTATAACCGAGCAACACGAGCAACAACCCTCGAACAACAAGCAGACGATGCAACGACATGCAGGGTTCCTCAATCAGCAATAAGGCTGCGTAGTTTTACCCCCCTAGGTGTCGCTGCGCACCCTTTTCACTGCATCCAGCCAGCCGTCGTAAAGGGTGCTGCGGTGACTGTCGGCCATGCGCGGTTCAAAGCGCTGCTGGCGGTGCCAATGCCGGGCAACGCTTTCTAAATCCTTATAAAGCCCAGCTTGCAAGCCAGCCAGGTAAGCGACGCCAAGCGCAGTGGTTTCTGTCACTTCCGGACGCTCAACAGGCACGCCGAGGATGTCGGCGAGAAACTGCATAACCCAATTATTTTCCACCATGCCGCCATCTACCCGCAGCGCGCTGGGCTCGGCAGCGCCATCTTGGCGCATGGCTTCAAGCAGGTCGCGCGTCTGATAACACACCGACTGCAGACCGGCGGTAACGATCTCTTTGATGCCGGTGTCGCGGGTCAGGCCAAAGATCGCGCCACGGGCTTTCGGGTCCCAGTAGGGTGCGCCAAGACCGGTAAAAGCGGGCACCAAGTAGACGCCACAGGCATCGCCGGTCTGCTCAGCCATGGCTTCGGTGTCGCGGGCATGGCTGATCAGCTTGATGCCATCGCGCAACCACTGCACCGCCGCACCGGCGACGAAAATGCTGCCCTCGACCGCATAGGTCACCTGCCCCTTGAGGCGGTAACCGACCGTGGTCAGCAGACGGTTCTTCGAAACCACCGGTGTGCTGCCAGTGTTCTGAATCATGAAACAACCGGTGCCGTAAGTACTTTTCACCATGCCTGGGGCAAAGCAGGCCTGGCCGATTAAAGCGGCTTGCTGATCACCGGCCATGCCCAGTATGGGTATCGCCGCACCAAGAAGATGGGCCTGCGTAGTGCCGAAATCAGCCGCGCAATCGAGCACCTCGGGCATCAGGCTGACGGGGATCTCAAACAACTTGAGCAGGTCTTCATCCCATTGCTGGGTATGGATGTTAAACAGCATGGTACGTGAGGCATTAGTGGCATCTGTGCGGTGCGATTGGCCACCCGTTAGACGCCACAGCAAAAACGAATCAACAGTGCCAAAGCGCAGTTCGCCGCGCTCGGCGCGCTCACGGGCACCCGGCACTTGTTCAAGAATCCAGCGCAACTTGGTCGCAGAGAAATACGGGTCGATCAACAGACCAGTTTTGGCTGCCACCGCTGCTTCATGACCCGCCGCTTTGAGCTCGGCGCAATAGTCGGCGGTACGGCGGTCCTGCCAGACAATCGCCGGATGGATCGGCGTACCGGTCTGCGCATCCCACACCAGGGTGGTTTCACGCTGGTTGGTGATACCGATAGCGGCTACATCGCTGGCACTCAAACCGCTTTGCTTGAGCGCCTCACGGCAGACCTTGAGGGTGGTTAACCACAGATCCTCGCCATCATGCTCAACCCAGCCATCCTGGGGGAAATACTGTTTGAACTCCTGCTGCGCGCGCGCCACAGGTAAGCCTTGGGTGCTGAAGACAATCGCCCGACTGCTGGTGGTGCCCTGATCGATAGCAAGCAGGTAATGAGACATGCGAAATTCCTTGTTCTTATGTATTTTTAGTTAAACGGCTAACCACGGCCAATCGGCGCAAATAATGCCTGGGTCAATTGTGCCAGTAGAGCAGCATCCAACTGCACTTCCAGCCCGCGCCGCCCAGCACTGACGTATATGCTGGCAAACTGCTGCGCCGAATCATCAATAAAGGTGCGCAACCGCTTCTTCTGCCCCAGCGGGCTGATACCTCCGAGCAAGTAACCAGTGGCACGTTGCGCCGCAGCGGGATCTGCCATATCGGCCTTTTTCACCCCGGCCACCTGGGCCAGGGCTTTTAGGTCGAGCGTGCCGACTACCGGAACCACCGCTACCAACAACTCTCCCTTCTCACTGGCAGCCAGTAGGGTCTTAAACACCTGAGCAGGCTCAAGGTTAAGTTTCTCCGCAGCTTCCAGACCATAAGAAGCGGCCTTGGGATCGTGCTGGTAACTGTGCAACTGATGCGCAGCATTGGCTTTTTTCAGTAAATCAATGGCCGGGGTCATGTTCGAATGTGAAAACAATCTGGCAAAGTTAGCGTACCTTAGCC
>JAGGNC010000257.1 GCA_017886405.1 Pseudomonas sp.
GGAAGGCCGCATAGGCATACCACGCCTCGTCGAAATGCAGCACTTCGACGCTATTGCCCAATGTTTGCTTGATCAGCTCGGCGTTGTAGCAGAGGCCGTCGTAGGTTGAGTTGGTCACCACCACCAACTTGACCATTGCCCCGCCCTTGCTAGGCACACGACCGCGCGCCAGCGGACTGGCGTCGATCTTCGCTTGGATGGATTCGCGACTGAATTCAGACAACGGAATCGGCCCAATAATGCCCAGCTCGTTGCGCTCAGGGCACAGATAGAGCGGGATGGCGCCGGTCATGATGATCGAATGCAAAATCGACTTGTGGCAGTTGCGATCAACCAGCACCAGGTCATCCCGGCCAACCATGCTGTGCCAGACGATCTTGTTGGCCGTCGAGGTGCCGTTAATCACGAAGTAGGTGTGGTCAGCACCGAAGTTGCGCGCAGCGCGGGCCTCAGCCTCGGCCAATGGCCCGGTGTGATCGAGCAGCGAACCTAATTCCGGCACCGACACCGACAAATCAGAACGCAGGGTGTTCTCGCCGAAGAACTGGTGGAACGCCTGCCCAACCGGACTTTTCCGGTAGGCCACGCCACCGCCATGACCAGGCGTATGCCAGGAGTAGTTGGATTGTGCGGTGTGCTGCACCAGTGCCTTGAAGAATGGTGGCAGCAAACAATCCAGATAATTACGCGCAGCGCGGGCGACCTGGCGTGCCAGGAACGGGACGGTGTCTTCGAACAAGTAAAGAATACCGCGCAGCTGATTGAGATCAATCATGGCTTCAGCTGGGGCGTTTTCAATGGTCACTTGCTCGCCGATGGCAAAGATCGGCAGTTGTGGCGCGCGGCGGCGAGCAATACGAATCAACTCAACCATGTCCTGCAACAGGCTCTTGTTTTCACCCGCACCTTCGGCGGCCACCAGAATGCAGGCCAGGCCGTGGTGAGTGGAGGCAACGATGCGTCCCTCAGCGGAACTGGCGGTGGAGAGAATGCTGAAGCCGTCCTGCTCCAGCTCTTGGGCGATGGCGCGCACCCGGTCACCGGCCACGGTATCGGTCTTGATATCACGGTGCACGATCAGGACGGGGAACTTGAGGTCTTTATACATTGTGGCGTCCCTGAAAAAAGACAGGTGAGGGCCTGCCTATGGCCTCAGGTTAGAGGCTCGCACCGACTGGCGTAAGCCCCTCTACGTGACGCTGTACGAAAAGGTCGCGAGTGGATAACTCGCGACGCGATCAGGCATCGACTGTGGGCTGTTCCATCTGTAACCAAAGCGGCAAAGCTCCGGCAGACTTCTCGATAATTGCTAGGCGCGCCACATGCTCGGCAAGCTCTGCAGCATTGGCCTGAATGACCTGAGTGCGGGCACGTTCAGCAGGCAAACGACGAATCGCACTGGGCTGCTGACGACCATTGCTGTCCCCTTCAGAACCGTCACCGGCCAGGGACAGATTGGTCTGCCCCCCGGTCATGGTCAGGTAGACGTCAGCCAGAATCTCGGCATCGAGCAACGCGCCGTGCAAGTCACGGCCGGAATTATCGACGCCATAGCGCTTACACAGGGCATCGAGGTTATTGCGCTGCCCTGGATGACGCTCGCGGGCCATCATCAGGGTGTCGAGGATTGAGCAGTAATCGCTGACCTCAGCCCGGTCACTTTGCTTTAACAAGGTAAATTCGTTGGCAATAAAACCGATATCGAACGCTGCGTTATGGATGATCAGCTGGGCGCCTGTGATGAACTCGAAGAACTCATCGGCTACTTCTTTAAAGCGCGGTTTGTCCTTGAGGAATTCATCGGTAATACCGTGAACGGCGATAGCGCCTTCGTCGCTCTCACGATCTGGCTGCAGGTAGACGTGGAAGTGACGACCCGTCAGGCGGCGACCGATCAGCTCAACACAGCCAATTTCGATGATCCGGTGGCCATCAGCCACTGGCAGACCCGTAGTTTCAGTATCAAGCACTACGCTACGCATACTTCAAGCCTCTTACTTCATCAACACCACGGTTGGCCAGTTGGTCCGCACGCTCGTTGCCGGGATGCCCCGTATGACCCCGAACCCACTGCCAGGTGACGTTGTGACGGTTGACCTGTTCATCCAGTAGCTGCCACAGATCGGCATTTTTCACTGGCTGCTTGGCAGCGGTTTTCCAGCCGCGCTTCTTCCAGTTCGGCATCCAGTCCTGAATACCCTGCATCACATACTGCGAATCGGTGACTAAGCGCACATCGCACGAACGCTTCAACTCAGCCAGGGCGCGAATGGCAGCGGTCATTTCCATGCGGTTGTTGGTGGTGTCGGCTTCGCCGCCCCACAACTCTTTCTCCACGCCTTTGAAAATCATCAACGCGCCCCAGCCACCCACGCCAGGGTTACCTTTGCAGGCGCCATCGGTGTAGATCTCGACCTGCTCACTCATGAATCTGCAATCTCTCGTTCAATTTTTCGGCCGACTCTATTTATGCGGTGTATCACGGCGGCTGACTTTGGCCACCGGCATTGGCAGCAACTTGCCAACTGCCTGCCGGTTTGGCTGGCGCAGCGGGCGCAGGCCGACTACAAGCTTGCGTGCCACAAGCACATAAAAACCGCCGCCAGGAGGCTGCCAGGCTGCGCCAAATCGCTCCAGCGCAGCCAGTCGCGCCTGCCACACTGGCGAAGAAATCGGCGGACGATAGCACCCGAACCGTCGTTTCTCCAGCGCGAAACCCAGCAAGTGCAACCAGTCGTTCACGCGGTTAGGCGCAATACAACGGGCCTGGCGCAGGGCGTCGCGCGTGTACAGATGGCGAATTCCCCAGCTGCTCATCGGATTGATCCCGACAATCAGCAGATGTCCACCCGGTCGCACGCTGCGCGCCGCTTCGCGCAGCAAGCCATGGGGCGACAGGCTGAAATCCAGGCCATGCTGCACCACCACCACATCGGCAGCATGCTCAGTCAATGGCCAGGATTGCTCCTCGCAAACAATATCCACGCCCTTGAATGGCGCGCCTAGGCACACACTACGCTGGATATGCTGAGCGTCTGGCGGTGTGTCAGCAGCGGGACCGTAATGGACCAGATAGCCGCCGAAGAAGCGTGCCAGCTCTTCTTCCAGCAATTGTCGCTCCTGCTCCAGCAACAACTGCCCCAGCGGGCCGCCCAACCAACTGCGCGCAGCAGTTATAAGGCCGAGCCATTCAGTATCAGCATTAGCAAAGGGATGATCGGACATAAAAAATACCTGCGTAGCCAGCACTGCGATTGCACCCTAAGATGCACCTTTATGCCCTGCTAAGCGACCTAGTCATGATAAAAATAGACGCCTTGTCTGCATTCACTGACAACTATATCTGGCTGCTGCAAGACACCGAGCAGCGTCGCTGCGCGGTTGTCGACCCGGGCGACGCGGCACCTGTCGAGGCCTGGCTGGCGGCCAATCGCGACTGGCAGTTGAGCGACATTCTGATTACCCACCACCATTTCGATCACGTCGGCGGTATCGATCGACTCAAGGTCGCCACTGGCGCGCGGGTGATCGCTCCCGCCAATGAAATGATCCCTAGACGTGACCTGGCGCTATTCGACGGCGATCAAGTCGAGGTCCTCGGGTACTGCTTCGACATCGTTGAAATACCCGGCCACACCCTGGGGCATATTGCCTATATCCAGCCCGAGCAGCACTGGCTGTTCTGTGGCGACACACTGTTAGCCGGCGGTTGTGGCCGTCTGTTCGAAGGTACCGCCGAACAGATGCATCGTTCGCTCAGCCG
>JAGGNC010000249.1 GCA_017886405.1 Pseudomonas sp.
GTTATGGACGGCAAACCCTACAACGCCGTCACATCAATCCAGCACACCTCAAACTGCCTTTACCGCCTGCATAAAAGCTCTAATCATCTCAGCATCCTTGATGCCTTTTGCCGTTTCTACGCCACCACTGACGTCAACAGCATAGGGCCGCACTCGAGCGATGGCCTGCGCAATGTTCTCCGCGGTCAGACCGCCGGCTAGAATAACCGGCTTGCTCAAGCCCACCGGCACCAGTGACCAGTCGAATGCTTCACCCGTACCGCCCGGAATACCTGGCACATAGGTATCCAACAGCACGCCGCTGGCATTGGTATAGAGCGCTACTTGCGCAGCAATGTCATCGCCCGGCTTGACCCGCAGCGCCTTGATATAGGGACGTTGGTAACCCTCACAGTCCGCCGGACTCTCATCGCCATGAAACTGCAGCAGATCAAGCGGCACAGCATCGAGTATCTCGTCCAACTCGCCGCGACTGGCATCGACGAATAGGCCTACGGTGGTCACAAAGGGCGGCATGGCGGCAATGATCGCCCGCGCCTGTTGCACCGTGACAGCACGCGGGCTCTTGGCATAGAACACCAGGCCAATAGCATCTGCACCAGCCTCGACAGCTGACAATGCATCCTCTATGCGGGTAATGCCACAAATCTTGCTGCGAACGACTGACAACAGGATGACCTCGATAATTTCAGTTGAAACTGGATGCTAGCAAATAGCCTTGCAGGCGTCTGCCGCCACATCCGGCAGGCCTGAAAGAAAGTGCGGCCCCAAATAGCGCTTGGGCAAATCGAACTCCTCTGGGTAGTCGACCTGCACCAGATACAACCCATAAGGATGTGCTGTCACTCCGCCGGTGCGACGTACGCGGGTTTCTAGCACCTCCTGCGCCCATTCAACCGGCCGCTCACCAGCGCCAATCGTCATCAGCACCCCAGCTACATTGCGCACCATATGGTGCAAGAAAGCGTTGGCGCGGATATCCAGCACGATAAAACGCCCGTGCTGTAACACCTCCAGATGGTGCACGGTCTTGATCGGCGACTTGGCCTGGCATTGGCGCGCTCGAAAGGCACTGAAATCATGGGTGCCGATAAATGCCCGAGACGCCTGGCGCATGCGTTCAACATCCAACGGCCGATGATTCCAGGTCACTTCTTCGGCCATGTGCGCCGGGCGAATCTGGTCGTTATAGATCACATAACGGTAGCGCCGCGCCTGGGCGCAGAAACGCGCATCAAAATGCGCCGGCATCGACTTAGCCCAGGACACACTGATGTCACCGGGCAGGTTCATGTTCGCTCCCATGACCCAGGCATGCATGGTGCGCTCAACCGGCGTATTGAAGTGCACCACCTGGGCACTGGCATGCACCAGAGCATCGGTACGCCCTGCACAGCTAAGGGTAACGGGAACGCCGCCAGCGACCTTCGCCAAAGCTTTTTCCAGCGATTCCTGAATAGAAGGCACGCCAGCGCGCTGCCGCTGAAAGCCACGGTAGCGCGAACCTTTGTATTCAACACCCAAGGCTATCTTGAAAACGCCAACGGCAGCCGAGTCGGCTGCCGTTGTAGTTAAACCATCAGACATGTATCAGACCAAATTAGCGATCAGCTCACGTGCTTCCAGTTGCTGACCTTCGTTACCTTCGGTGATGACTTCATCGAGAATATCGCGGGCACCTTCGGTATCACCCATGTCGATGTAGGCGCGAGCCAGATCGAGCTTGGTTGCCGTCTCGTCCGTGCCCGAGAGAAAGTCAAAGTCATCGTCATTATCCAGCGCGGCGCTGGATGGAGCGGCACTGGCCGGCACATCCAGATCAGCGGGTTGCTCCAGATCATCCGAGAGCAAGTCGAGCTCAGCACTGACCTCATCCAACTGCGCAGCAAAGCTATCACTCGATGGCTGTGCAGGCGTCTCACTATTTAAGGCCAGATCGAAGTCTGCCGACAGGTCGAAGTCACCCGCCACCTCATCGGTCGGAAGATCGATCGGCAGATCAAAGCTTGGCTCTGCAGCTAGCAGCACAGCACTTGGCTCGTCATCCAGGCTAAGCAAGAAATCATCTTCAGCGGCGGTAGATGAGGCAGCCGGGGCATCCAGATCCAAGCTGAAATCAGCCAGATCGCCACCAAAATCCAAACCACTGTCCTCACTATCCGCAAGGCTCAGGTCAAAACCGAGGTCGTCGTCTTTGGAGTCGGCCTGCTCAAGCGGCGAACTGAAGTCCAGATCGCTATCGAGCGACAGGCTATCCAAATCATCCAACGACGCGTTGTCGCCTGCTGCCTGCAGATCACGATCCAGTTCGGACTCAAGATCGTCGAGGCTGAGATCAAATGCATCATCGTGTTCGTCAGCAATTGCTTTAGAGGTCGGCTCGTCTAGCGCCAGATCATCCAGACTGAAACTTTCTGGGCCTCCATCGGCTGCAGCTGCAGCAACAAAGCCGGCACCAGCAACGACAGCCATGGCAGGGTAGCGTGCCTTGATTTGACCAAGTTCAGCGGCGCTGCCGCCAATTTCACGCAATTCGTTGTCTTGACGGGCGAAACCATTACGGTCACCCATCTCGGCATACACTTCCATCAACTTCAGACGCAGATCACTGCGCTGTGGCTCGTCATTGACGGCCCCTTGCAGCAGCTCGGCAGCCTGAGGGAAGCGGCCGTAGGCGATGTAGATATCCGCCTCACCCAACGCATCACCGGTTTGCGCAGTAACACGCTCCTCATTTGGCAGATCGGCTTGCTGACCATCCAGGTCGTCAGCCGCACCTGCAAAACTGTCATCCGGCAGATCCAGACCGGCACTCAGATCGGACAAACCGTCATCACCAGCCAAGCTCTCTTGCAGTTCAGCCTCTTTCAGGGCATTGCGACGTGACAGCATCATCAGTGCAATAAGCAAAACCAGCAGCGCACCACCGCCTGCAGCACCCAACAACATCGGGTTGGCCAGCAGATCATTAATTGTACTGCTTTCGGGCTGTGGCTCAGCAACCAGTGGAGCCTCAACAACTTGGGCTGCGGGCGCTACCGGAGCAGGCTTTGGCGCGTCAACCGGGGCAGGCTCTGGCACCGCAACTGGCGCAACGGCTTCTGGCTGTGCCGCAGGCTGTTCGCTGTAATTAAAATCCGTTTCACCTGAAGCAGCAGGCACTCCTGAAGTAGTAGCGGCTGGGGCCTGTGGTGAAACCGGCGGAACCGATTCAACTGGAACAGCCGGTGTTTCAGCCACGCCTGCAGCCTCTGGCGCAACTGGCACAAGAACGGGAGCCTGACCTTGCACCGCTAAATCAGCTTGCAGCTTAGCCATTTGATCGTCTTTCAACTGAATCAGGCGCTGCAGCTTATCCAGCTGGCTCTTCAGGTCAGTCATACGACCCGTCAGTTCGTCATTTTCGCGGCGGCTGGAATCCAGGCTTTCCTGGGTTACGGCCAGCTTGTTGGTCAATGCCTTGCTGTCGGCTGCGCCTTTGTCACTGCCGGCGGTCGCTGTGCCACTGGCAGCGGCAACAAGTTTCAAGCTATCGCCGGAATCAACCTTGGCCGGAGCAGCTGCCGCGCTGGTGCGCTTGGTAGCATCCAGCTGACGAGCGCTAGCGGTAACACTGCGACCTTCGCGCCAAGCTGCATTCTGCTCAGCGACCTGGGCGATAGCTTCGCCCTGGGCACGACTCTTGACCTGCTGTTCATCAGGCAGACGCAGTACCTGACCGTTTTTCAGGCGGTTGATGTTGCCGCCGATAAAGGCATCGGGATTCAGGTCCTGGATCGCCAGCATGGCCTGGTGCACGCTACCACCGGCACGCGCACGCTCGGCAATTTCCCAGAGGGTGTCATTGACGGCGGTCTTGTATTCGTTGCCTTGCAGTGGCTTGGCTGCAGGAGTGGTGGCAACTGGAGCGGCGGGAGCGGCCGGGCGTACTGGCTGAGTTGGAAGAGTTGCAGGGCGCGGCGCAGGAGCTGGCGTCTGCACCCGAGGCGCCGGAGCTGCTACAGGCAATCGTGCAGCAGCAGGAATAACGCTTTGAGGGGTGTAAAGAGGCGGATCAAGCAGCAGGGTGTACTCACGCAGCAAGCGGCCATTAGGCCAGAGCACTTCAACCAAGAAGTTCAGGTAAGGCTCACGCATCGGCTTGTTGGAGGTCACCCGGATAACGCTTTTACCATTGGGTTTAAGCACCGGGGTGAATTTCAAATCAGTCAGAAAGTACTGACGATCAACGCCGGCCCTGGTGAATGCTTCCGGGGACGCCAAGGTCGGTATGACTTCATTGGAAGCCAGATCACGCACTTCCAGCAACTCAATCTCAGCGACCAGTGGCTGATTGAGCGACGATTGCAGGGTCACCTCACCCAGCCCCAGCGCGTGCGCCATACCGGATGACAGCGCCGAAGCAGCTGCAATTGCCAGCACTAGTTTGCGAACCCGAACCATAGCGTTATCCCTTTTTTTATCTTTTTTTCTCGACCAGCGAGAGGATCTTGAACATTGCTGCCTGCCACGTCCTGAGACGCAACCCCATTCAGCAATCAACTAAGCCAGTATTGCCAAGCTCGAAAGATTCTTCAAATTTATAGCTAAGTATCTTTTACAGATAGTGTTTTATCAACAACTCGGCTATCTGCACAGCATTTAGCGCCGCACCTTTTCTTACATTATCAGACGTAATCCACAAATTGAGTTCGCTAGGATCATCCAAACCTGCACGCACACGGCCAACATAGACCACATCCTGGCCGACAGCATCGCCAACGGCGGTTGGATAATCATCCAATTCAACCAATTCCAGTGCCGGTGCCGTATCCAATGCGGCATAAACCTGCTTAAGGTCGACTGTCGACTCAGTTTGCAGCGAGACACTCAAACTATCGCCAAAAAACACCGGTACTTGGACACAGGTCACCGCAACCAACAGCTGTGGCAACGCCAGTAATTCCTTAATTTCGGCGGCAATCTGCCGCTCCAGGGCAGCGTGCCCATCGCCATCGGTCTGCTCGACCTGCGCCAGTAGGTTGAAAGCCATTTGCCGATCAAACAGCTGCGGCTCAAATGCCCGACCATTGAGCAACTCGGCGGTCTGTCGCGCCAATTCAGAGACACCCTCGCGCCCGCGACTGGATACGGCCAGACAGGCAGTCACCGCCACACGCCGAATGCCGACCTGCTCAGGCAACGCAGCTAACACCGTGGCCAGCGCAATACCTGGAGCACTTGGACTGGTCAAAAGATAAGGTGCAGTCAGCTTCGCTAGTGCTTCACGATTGACCTCAGGAATTATCCGCGGCGCCTGCGCAGCGGGTAAACCACTGGCCAGATCAATCACCGCACAACCTGCAGCAGCGGCTAAAACCGCATACTTCTGCGTCACTTTGCTACCGGCGGCGAAGAACACCAGACGCACAGTGGCAAAATCAAACGTTTCCAAGTCACGCACGCGCAGGTTCTTGCCCTTGTATGACAAGGAGCGCCCAGCCGACTCACCGCTGGCCAGCAGGTGCAGATTTGCAACGGGGAACTCGCGCTCCTCCAGCAGCTGCACCAAGGCCTCGCCAACACTACCGGTGGCACCGACTAAGGCAATATCAAAGGTGCGGGTCATAACAAGGCTCGAAGAATTAGGCCCAGCACTGTATAGCCAGGCCCGGAAAATGCAAAGGGGCGCACTGCTGGCGTTCGAATTGGCTCGAACATGCAGCAGGCCGCCCTTAGGAAACAACCGTTGGGCGAATCAGGCCAGCGCTATCAACGCTCCAGCAGAATCCGCAGCATGCGCCGCAGCGGCTCGGCTGCGCCCCACAACAATTGGTCGCCAACGGTAAACGCACCCAAGTACTGCGAGCCCATATTGAGCTTACGCAGGCGGCCGACTGGCACGCTCAAGGTGCCAGTGACAGCCGTCGGGCCCAGATCACGGATGCTCGCTTCGCGCTGGTTCGGCACCAGCTTGACCCAGGGATTGTGCTGGCTGATCAGGCCTTCAATGTCCGCCAGCGGCACATCTTTGTTCAGCTTGATGGTCAGCGCCTGGCTATGGCAGCGCATCGCGCCGATGCGCACGCACAGGCCATCGATCGGGATCGGGTTCTTGAAGCGACCGAGGATTTTGTTGGTTTCCGCCTGGCCTTTCCACTCTTCACGGCTCTGGCCGTTCGGCAGTTCCTTGTCGATATAAGGGATCAGGCTGCCAGCCAGTGGCACGCCAAAATTATCGACCGGAAAGGACTCGCCGCGCATGGCTTGCGCCACTTTGCGGTCGATATCAAGGATGGCGCTTGCAGGGTCTGCCAGCTCATCGGCCACCGAGGCGTTGATCGCGCCCATCTGCTTGATCAGCTCGCGCATATTTTGCGCGCCAGCGCCGGATGCTGCCTGATAGGTCATGGCACTCATCCACTCGACCAGACCCGCTTCGTAGAGGCCGCCCAAGGCCATCAGCATCAGGCTGACTGTGCAGTTGCCGCCAATGTAGTTCTTGGTGCCTGCATCCAGCTGCTGGTCGATGACTCTGCGGTTGACTGGGTCGAGCACGATCACCGAGCTGTCGTCCATGCGCAGCGACGAGGCGGCGTCGATCCAATAACCCTGCCAGCCGGCTTCGCGCAGCTTGGGGAAGACTTCACTGGTGTAGTCGCCACCCTGACAGGTGAGAATCACGTCCAGGCCTTTCAACTCGTCAATGCTGTAGGCGTCCTTCAAGGGCGCCGTTTCCTTGCCAATCGCCGGACCTTGGCCGCCGACATTGGAGGTGGTGAAGAATACCGGCTCGATCAAATCGAAATCCTGCTCTTCCAGCATGCGCTGCATCAGCACGGAACCTACCATGCCGCGCCAACCGATCAGACCTACACGTTTCATACCCACTACACCTATTTAAGCTGACCGCCGGAGAGTCTCCGAGGGGCCAGGAAGATTACAGACTGCGCAGCGCCAAGACCACTGCATCACCCATT
Source organism: Pseudomonas sp. (assembly GCA_017886405.1). Taxonomy (GTDB): domain Bacteria; phylum Pseudomonadota; class Gammaproteobacteria; order Pseudomonadales; family Pseudomonadaceae; genus Aquipseudomonas. Next base: position 6,960 of record JAGGNC010000249.1, read on the forward strand.
GCTGCGGTACCAACCCTGGTCGTACCGGCGCTGTGGATATCACCAGTGCGCAGGCCTTGATCCAGCACATTACTTACGGCCAGCTCGATAGCAGCGGCTGCAGCGGTCTGATTGAAGCTGTAACGCAGCATCATCGACACCGACAGAATGGTCGCCAGCGGGTTGGCAATGCCCTGCCCGGCAATATCCGGTGCACTGCCGTGGCACGGCTCGTACATACCCTTGTTGTTGGCATCCAAGGAGGCCGACGGCAGCATGCCGATGGAGCCGGTGAGCATGGACGCTTCATCCGAGAGAATGTCGCCGAACAAGTTATCGGTAACCATCACATCGAACTGTTTCGGCGCACGCACCAGTTGCATGGCAGCGTTGTCGACGTACATGTGGCTCAGTTCGACGTCGGGGTAATCCTTGGACACTTCAATAACCACGGCGCGCCAGAGTTGGCTGGACGCGAGCACGTTGGCCTTGTCCACCGAGCAGAGCTTTTTGCCGCGCACGCGGGCCATGTCGAAACCGACGCGGGCGATACGGCGGATTTCACTCTCGCTGTATGGCAGCGTGTCATAAGCCATGCGCTCGCCGTTTTCCAGCACCTTGGTTTCACGCGGCTGGCCGAAATAGATGCCGCCGGTCAGTTCGCGGACGATGAGAATATCCAGACCGGCGACGATCTCGCGCTTGAGGCTGGAGGCATCGGCGAGTTGGGGATAGAGAATCGCCGGCCGCAGGTTGCCGAACAGCCCCAGTTGCGAGCGAATCTTCAGCAGGCCGCGTTCCGGGCGGAGCGCAGGATCAATTGCATCCCACTTTGGGCCACCCACGGCGCCGAGCAAGATGGCATCGGCCGCCTTGGCACGGGCCAGGGTTTCGTCAGCCAGCGGCACGCCATAACGGTCGATGGCTGCACCACCAAGGTCATCAAAGCTCAGCTCAAAATCCAGGCTGTACTTGTCGTTGGCCAGGTTCAACACCTTAACCGCCTCGGCCATGATTTCCGGGCCAATACCGTCGCCGGGGAGAATCAGAATCTGTTTGGACATGTTTCCCTCAATTCACGGGTGACGAACAGCGCAACGCCTTCGCCTGACTGATTACTTGATTGCGCCGAACAGCCAGGGGCTACGCTGCTGATACGTGCTTTCAAAGGTTTTGATCGCATCGCTGTCCTGCAAGGTCAGGCCGATATCGTCTAAACCATTGAGCAGGCAATGCTTGCGGAATGCATCGACCTCAAAGCTGTATTGCACGCCATCGGCGCGGGTCACGGTCTGCGCCGCCAAATCCACCGTCAACTCATAACCAACAGTAGCCTCGGCATGCTGGAACAACGCATCGACTTCATCCGCCTTGAGGATGATTGGCAACAGACCGTTCTTGAAGCTGTTGTTGTAGAAGATATCGGCGAAGCTCGACGCGATGATGGCGCGAAAACCGTACTCTTCAAGCGCCCAAGGCGCGTGCTCGCGACTCGAACCACAACCGAAATTTTCCCGCGCTAGCAGCACACTGGCGCCCTGGTAACGCGCAAAGTTCAGTACAAACTCCTGATTAACCGGACGCTTAGAGTTGTCCTGGTTGGGCTGACCGATATCGTGGTAGCGCCACTCATCAAACAGGTTCGGGCCAAAGCCTGAGCGCTTGATCGACTTCAAGAACTGCTTGGGGATGATCTGGTCGGTGTCAACGTTGGCGCGATCCAATGGAGCGACCAGGCCGGTATGTTGAGTAAAAGCTTTCATGGTCGAGTCCTCAGGCCTGAATCAATTCACGCACATCGATAAAGCGGCCGGTCACCGCCGCCGCCGCCGCCATCGCCGGGCTAACCAAATGGGTACGCCCACCCGCGCCCTGACGGCCTTCGAAGTTGCGGTTGGAGGTGGAGGCGCAGTGCTCACCACTGCCGAGTTTGTCCGGGTTCATCGCCAGGCACATGGAGCAGCCCGGCTCGCGCCACTCAAAACCGGCCTCGATAAATATTTTGTCCAACCCTTCTAGCTCAGCCTGAGCTTTGACCAGACCAGAACCCGGTACCACCAGCGCTTGCTTGATGGTCGCAGCGACCTTGCGGCCCTTGGCCACCTCGGCCGCGGCGCGCAGGTCTTCAATGCGCGAGTTGGTGCAGGAACCGATAAACACGCGATCCAGCTGGATATCGGTAATGGCCTGGTTGGCCTGCAGGCCCATGTACTTGAGGGCGCGGATGATCGAATCCTTCTTCACCGGGTCGCGCTCTGCAGCCGGATCCGGCACGTTCTGATCGACGGCCAAGACCATTTCCGGCGAAGTGCCCCAGCTGACCTGCGGCTTGATGTCTGCCGCTTGCAACTCGACCACCTTGTCGAACACAGCATCGGCGTCTGAAACCAGATCCTGCCATTGTGCAACGGCGGCGGCCCAGTCGGCGCCCTTGGGCGCAAACGGTCGACCTTCGACATAGGCGATGGTTTTTGCATCCACCGCCACCAAGCCGACACGGGCACCCGCCTCAATCGACATGTTGCAGATGGTCATGCGTCCTTCCAGCGACAGCTCGCGGATAGCGCTACCGGCGAATTCCAGGGCGTGACCATTGCCGCCAGCGGTGCCGATCTTGCCAATCACCGCCAGCACGATGTCCTTGGCGGTGACGCCAAACGGCAACGTCCCTTCGACCAACACCTGCATGTTCTTCATCTTCTTCGCCACCAGGCACTGGGTCGCCAGCACATGCTCGACTTCTGAAGTGCCGATGCCATGTGCCAGCGCGCCAAACGCGCCGTGGGTGGACGTGTGCGAGTCGCCGCAGACCACAGTCATACCCGGCAACGTGGCGCCCTGCTCCGGACCAACCACATGGACAATGCCTTGGCGCAGGTCATTCATCTTGAATTCAAGGATGCCGAACTCATCGCAGTTCTCATCCAGGGTCATCACTTGAATACGCGAGACTTCATCAGCGATTGACTCCAGTCCACCCTGACGCTCGGCTTTGGTGGTCGGCACGTTATGGTCAGGGGTGGCGATGTTGGCGTCGATGCGCCACGGCTTGCGGCTGGCCAGACGAAGCCCTTCGAAGGCCTGGGGCGAGGTCACCTCGTGGAGGATGTGGCGGTCGATATAGATCAGCGACGAACCATCGTCACGGCGCTTTACCTCGTGCATTTCCCAGAGCTTGTCATAGAGCGTTTTGCCGGCCATCAGCTTATCCCTCATCAACGTATTTCTATGCCTGGGGAAATAACCCTTTGGCTTATGTGGCAATCCTATGGGGTTGAGTTAAATTACTCAAATTCATATTTTTCATCCAATGGATTCCAGAATGGAATGCTGCGCACTATGACGCGTACACTCCTGGCTCTCAGCCATCATCAGGACCCTGCGCATGGATCTCGCCACCCTCAATGCCTTTATTGCCATCGCCGAGCTGGGCAGCTTCTCCGCCGCGGCTGAACGCCTGCACCTGACCCAACCGGCGGTGAGCAAGCGCATTGCCAGCTTGGAGCAGCAACTCAATGTGCGCCTGTTCGATCGCCTTGGGCGCGAGGTCGGCCTCACCGAGGCCGGCCGCGCCTTGCTACCGCGTGCCTATCAGATTCTCAATGTGCTTGATGATACGCGCCGCGCATTGACCAACCTGAATGGCGAGATCAGCGGTCGCCTGACCCTCGCCACCAGCCACCATATCGGCCTGCATCGTCTGCCGCCGTTGTTACGCGCCTTCACCCGCGCGCACCCGCAGGTGGCGCTGGATATCCAGTTTCTTGACTCCGAAGTGGCGTATGAAGAAGTGTTGCATGGCCGCGCTGAACTGGCCGTCATCACCCTTGCCCCGGAAACCCGCGAACCGGTGCATGCGGTGCCCGTGTGGGACGATCCACTGGATTTCGTCGCCGCCCCCGAGCATCCGCTGGCGCGCAATGGCGCGATCAGCCTGGCCGATGTAGCGCACCATCCGGCAGTATTCCCCGGCGGCAACACCTTTACCCATCATATTGTGCGGCGCCTATTCGAAGCTCAGGGGCTGACGCCGAACATCGCCATGAGCACCAACTACCTGGAAACCATCAAAATGATGGTGTCCATCGGCCTGGCCTGGAGCGTCCTGCCGCGCACCATGCTTGACGAGCAGGTGGCGCGCCTGCCCCTGCCCGGCATTCAACTGACGCGCCAGCTGGGTTACATCCGCCACACCGAACGCACCTTGTCGAATGCCGCGCGAGCCTTTATGAACCTGCTGGATGCTCAGCGTGATGGCCTTGCACTGACCAGGGACTAAGGGCTAACGTGCATCCATAACGATAAGAAAGGTTTGTGCATGACTCAGCCCAGCTGCTCAGCCGACTGTCACGCTGCACCCGCACTTGAAGGAAGCGTGGGTCGTGGCTAATTCCAGTGATCGCCGCCCACCACTGCCGTTCATCCCGGCGCTGGATCCTGCCGAAGTTGAACGCACATGGAACGATGCCCCGCGACTGCTGCGCGCACTCAATGGCGCTAAGCTCGGTACGTGGCACTGGGATATCGAAAGCGGCCGCGTCAGCTGGTCGCGCGGCGCCCAGGCGTTGTTCGGCCTTGACCCCAAGCAGCCCCTGCAAAAACAGATCAACTATATCGAACTGATCCCTGAAGAAGACCGTCCTGGGGTTATCCAACTATTCGAACAATTGCCTGCTGGCACCCCGAGTACCCGCGCCTTGCGGCACCGCATTCTTTGGCCTGACGGCAGCCTGCACTGGCTTGAAATAAGTGGCAGTCTGCAATTGGATGCCGCCGGCAAAAAACTCGTGATTGGCGTAATCCGCGACATCACCAGTCAACAGGCCCGCGATCAGGCACTGCGTAGCAGCGAGGAAAAATTCGCTAAAGCCTTCAACTACAGTCCCGATGCCGTGGTGATTACCAACAAGGCCAGCGGGCGTTTTCTCGAAGTCAACGCCGGGTTTGAGCGCCAGTTTGGCTGGAGCAGCGAGGAAACCCTGGGGCGCACCTCCCTGGAAATGGGTATATGGGCATGCATCGAAGACCGCCAACGCATGATCGATGCGCTAAAGGAAAATGCCCTCAACGGTCTTGAAGTCAGCCTTTACCACCGCGACGGCAGTATTCGCAGAAACCTGTTGTTCGGCGGTGAAATACTTTTGGACGGTATCCCCTGCTTGGTTCTGTCGCTGCGTGACATCAGCCAACAACGCCAGCAGGAAGAGGACCTTCGCGATAGTCAGGAACGCCTGACCCTGGCCTTGGACTCAGCCAACCTGGGCACCTGGGACTGGCATATCCCCAGCAATATGCTGTTCGGCTCGGCCCGCGCGGCGAAATTACACGGCTTGCCCGACGAACCTTTTCATGACGATTTTCGTAAGTTCTTCAGTTTTGTCCCACTGGAAGATCGCCATGCCATGCGCAAGCAGTTCAATAGCCTGGCCAAAGGCGATGCCAAGGATTATCAGGTCACTTATCGAGCGGTCTATGCCAACAAGGAAGTTCACTACCTAGAAAGCACCGCCAAGCTCTATCGGGATGCCAAGGGTAAGCCCGAACGCATGGCCGGCATCCTGATCGATATCAGCGAGCGGGTGCGCCGCGAACAACGCCTGGCCGCTTCGGAAGCCAAATTCGCCAGCTTGTTCCAGGCCAGCCCAGACCCAATAGCCCTGACTACGCTGCCCAACGGCCTCGCTCTGGAGATCAACTCCAGCTTCAGCCAGACCTTTGGCTGGCAGCCGGAAGAAGTGGTTGGGCGCGCAATGACCGACATCAACTTATGGGCCGACCTGGACCAGCGTAATCATCTAGCGGGAAAACTTAAGCGCGAGAAAATGCTGCAGAACGAAGTCGCAGACTATCGCGATAAGAATGGCCGCATCATCACCTGCGTGGTTTCCTCGCGGGTGGTTATTGTCGGCAGTCAGCGCTGCATCCTCACCACCTTTCGCGATATCAGCGAGCGCCAGAAAGCAGAAGCCAAGCTTAAGGCCAGCCAAGAGAAATTTGCTCTAGCATTCCACTCCAGCCCCGACGCTATCACCATTACCGAGCGCGACAGCGCTCGCTATATCGAGGTCAATGAAGGCTTCTGCCGGCTTAACGGCTACAAAGCCGAAGAGGTGATTGGTCGCACGGCCTTAGAGATTAACGTCTGGGCTGACCCGTCAGAACGCGTTCAGATGTTAGAAATGCTCAAACGCGACGGTCATGTTAAACACATGGAAATGCACGGCAGACACCGCGACGGCAGAATAAAGATGGTTGAGGTATCAGTCGAACCCATCCAACTGAATAACGTCCCCTGCCTGCTGCTGACCGCGCGCGATATCAGCGCACTCAAAGAGGCTCAGGCCCAGGTGCAGCACCTGGCATACCACGACTCACTGACCAACCTACCCAACCGCGCGCTCCTGCTCGACCGCCTGACCCAGCAGATATCCCTGCTCAAGCGCCACGACCTGCGCGGTGCCTTGCTATTTATCGACCTTGATCACTTTAAGCACATCAACGACTCACTCGGCCACCCAGTCGGCGATGCCGTGCTCAAACTGATCACCGCGCGGCTTGAGGCCAGTGTGCGTCAGGAAGACACCGTAGCTCGCCTGGGCGGTGACGAATTTGTCGTGTTGATTTCCGGCCTGGAAGGCAAACGCTCGACCGTGGTCCAGCAGGTCAGAGCGCTGGCGGAGAAACTGCGTCATCTGCTGGCCGAACCGATGCTGCTCGACGGCCACCACCTGCAAGTCACCCCAAGCATCGGTATCGCCCTAATTCCTGACCATGGCGACACCCCCGCTGACCTGCTCAAGCGCGCCGATATCGCGCTGTACCGCGCCAAAGATTCGGGCCGCAACACCATCCAGCTGTTTCGTAACACCATGCAAAAAGCTGCCAGCGAACGCCTGCGCTTGGGAAACGACCTGCGCCTAGCACTCGCTAGGGGCGAGTTCGAGCTGCACTTCCAACCCCAGGTGGACGCTCGCAACAACCAGATCATTGGCGCCGAAGCCCTGCTGCGCTGGATGCACCCAACGCTGGGCGCGCAATCGCCGGCACTGTTTATCCCGATTCTTGAAGAAAGCGGGTTGATTCTTGAAGTTGGCGGCTGGGTGCTCGCCGAAGCCTGTCACGCCTGCGCACAACTGCTCCAACAAGGCATGGTCGATGCGGCGCAATTTAGCTTGTGCGTGAATATCAGCCCACGGCAGTTCCGCGAGAATGACTTTGTCGAGCGGGTACAAAGTAGCCTGACCAACAGTAACCTGCCGCCCAACATGCTCAAGCTGGAAATCACTGAAGGCATCGTAATCCAGAATATCGAAGACACCATCGCCAAGATGAACCGCCTCAAGCGCCTCGGCTTGACCTTCGCTATGGATGACTTCGGCACCGGCTACAGCTCGCTGACCTACCTCAAGCGTCTACCGGTGGATGTGCTGAAAATCGATCAGTCCTTCGTGCGCGACGCCACCCTGGATGCCAACGACCTGGAAATCATCCGCGCCATCGTCGCCATGGCCCGCAGCTTAGGCTTGGGCATCATCGCTGAAGGGGTTGAACAGATTGACCAGCTGGACTTTCTGCAACAACAGGGCTGCCATCACTATCAGGGCTGGTTATTCAGCAAAGCCGTGCCACTGAAGCAGTTCTGCCAGTTGCTAAGCGATAACCGCACGCTGCTAACTTCTTAAGGCAACAAGGCACCTGACCAGGCTGGCTGGCTGGCTGGCTGCGAGATGTTCAACCAAAGGCGC
>JAGGNC010000053.1 GCA_017886405.1 Pseudomonas sp.
CATGGTCAGGCCGTTCTGGATGGCGTAGTACAAGAACACCGAGTGAATCGCTTCGCGCACCGGATTGTTGCCGCGAAATGAGAACGACACGTTGGACACGCCGCCCGAGGTCAGCGCGAAGGGCAGGTGATCGCGGATATAGGCGCAGGCCTCGATATAGTCGACCGCGTAGTTGTTGTGCTCCTCAATGCCGGTGGCCACGGCAAAAATGTTCGGGTCAAAGATGATGTCTTCCGGCGGGAAGCCCACTTCATTGACCAGAATGTCGTAGCTGCGTTTGCAGATCTCGCGCTTGCGCGCGGCGGTATCAGCCTGGCCGGCTTCGTCGAAGGCCATCACCACCACGGCGGCGCCATAACGCTGGCACAGCTTGGCCTGGTGCTTGAACTGCTCGACGCCTTCCTTCATCGAGATCGAGTTGACGATGCCCTTGCCCTGGATGCACTTGAGGCCGGCTTCTATCACTTCCCACTTGGAGGAGTCGATCATGATCGGTACACGGGAGATGTCTGGCTCGCCGGCGATCAGGTTGAGGAACTTCACCATCGCCGCCTTGGAATCGAGCATGCCCTCGTCCATGTTGATGTCGATCACCTGAGCGCCGGCTGCCACCTGCTGCAGGGCGACTTCCAGGGCTTCGGTGTAGTTCTCTTCGCGGATCAGCCGGGCGAAGCGCGCCGAGCCGGTGATGTTGGTGCGCTCGCCAACGTTGATAAACAGCGAGTTGCGGTCGATGGTGAAGGGCTCAAGACCCGACAGGCGGCAGGCTTTAGGGATTTCTGGAATGACCCGCGGTGGGTATTTGCTCACCGCTTCGGCAATCGCCTGGATATGCGCTGGCGTGGTGCCGCAGCAACCACCGATGATGTTCAAGAAGCCCGAGGCGGCGAATTCTTCCACCACCACCGCCATTTCAGCCGGGGTTTCATCGTACTCGCCGAAGGCATTCGGCAGGCCGGCGTTGGGGTGGGCGGAGATGTGGGTGCCGGCCTTGGCCGACAGCTCTTCCAGATATGGACGCAGGTCTTTGGCGCCCAGGGCGCAGTTCAGCCCCACCGAGATCGGCTTGGCGTGGTTGACCGAGTTCCAGAACGCTTCGGTGGTCTGCCCGGAGAGGGTGCGGCCAGAGGCGTCGGTGATGGTGCCGGAGATCATGATTGGCAGTTCGACATTGTCGTCTTCAAACACCTGTTGCACGGCGAAGATCGCCGCCTTGGCGTTGAGGGTATCGAAGATGGTTTCGATCAGGATCAGGTCAGCGCCGCCCTCAATCAGGCCACGGGTGGCCTCGACGTAGTTTTCCACCAGTTCGTCGAAGGTGACGTTGCGGTAGCCAGGATCGTTGACGTCCGGGGAGATGGAACAGGTGCGGCTGGTAGGGCCGAGGACACCAGCGACAAAGCGCGGGCGATCCGGGGTTTCCAGGGTCTTGGCATCGGCCACCTGACGCGCCAGGCGTGCGCCTTCGACGTTCAGCTCATACGCCAGGCTTTGCATGCCGTAGTCGGCCTGGGACACCTGGGTGGCGTTAAAGGTGTTGGTTTCCAGAATGTCCGCGCCGGCATCTAGGTAAGCCTTCTCAATGGCGCCGATCACGTCTGGCTGGCTAAGAATCAGCAGATCGTTGTTGCCTTTAACGTCGCTTGGCCAGTCAGCAAAGCGGGCGCCACGGTAGTCCTCTTCCTCCAGCTTGTAGCTCTGGATCATGGTGCCCATGCCGCCGTCGAGGATCAGGATGCGCTCAGAGAGAGCCTTCTGCAGGGCTTGGAGACGGACGTTGCGATCGGACATGAGGAGCTACCTGAGGAGCTGAAACAAAGGCTGCGATGATAGCAAACTGCGCGCTTTTGCAGGGGGGTACGCTTTAACATGAATCTGGCTCATGTTTGACCGGTCGACATGAGTGTCCTGCTGCGCCGCTAAGAAGCGCCATATCAGCTCAACCTGGGCAGTGCGAAGGTGCACACGTTCTGGTGCTGCTTGCATGATCTGTCGGCCTATATCCAGCAAACCGAGCAGGCGTGCTGGATATCAATGGCGATGAGCGTTTGCAGCGGCGGGGCAGTCCGCGCACTGAAGAACAGTGCACGGTTGCTGGGTTAGCGGTTAAAACGCTCCACTAGGGCGTACTGATCTTGGGCGGTCGCGGTGAGGGCCTCGCTGAGTATGGCCGTTGCATTGGCTTCGCCGGCGGTTTGATCGGCCAGTTGGGCGATGGTGGTAATGCTGCGATTGACCTCATCGGCCACCGCGCTCTGTTCTTCGGCTGCGGCGGCGATTTGGTTGGCCATGTCGGTGATATTGGCTACGGCCTCACTGATGCCGGCCAGTGCGTCGTCCGCTTGCTGCACACGCTCAACCCCTTCGTCCGCGTGCTTGCGGCCTATCTCCATGGTGGTTACGGCTTCTTCGGCGGTGCGTTGCAGCTTGGCGATCAGTTGGTGAATCTGCCCAGTCGATTGGGCAGTGCGCTGCGCCAGTGAGCGCACTTCGTCGGCGACCACAGCAAAGCCACGGCCCATTTCACCAGCACGTGCGGCCTCGATGGCGGCGTTGAGTGCGAGCAGGTTGGTCTGATCGGCGATGCCTTTAATCACATCGACTACGCCACCGATCTCGTTACTGTCGTGGGCCAGGCGGGTCACCGTTTCACCGGTATCACCGACCGATTGCGACAGGCGCTGAATGGCCAGGCGCGTTTCGCTGGCAATGCTGCGGCCGGCGCTGGTCAGGCGGTTGGCATCCTGGGTGGCGATGGCAGTTCGTGCCACATTGCTTGCTACTTCCAGGGTAGTTGCGGCCATTTCATTGATCGCGGTGGCCACCTGATCGGTTTCGTTACGCTGGCGTTCAAGCCCGGCGGAACTATTGTGCGCCAGGGTGTCGGCTTGTTTGGCTTGCTTGGTAAGTTGTTCGGCGGTGTCCTGCAGGCGTGTCAGGCAGGTTTTCAGGCGTGCTTCTTGGCTGAGCAGAGACATCTCTAAGCGACCCTCGGCCCCTCGACTGTCGGTGTACATTTTTGCAATCAACGGGTCGGAAGTGGTCTTGTCGGCCAGCAGCAGCAGCCGTTTGAGGCCACGTTGCTGCCAGTTCAGCCCGGCCAGGCCCAGCGGTATGGATAAGGCAGCGGCGAGAGCAAATCCCCAGCTGGAGTCGAGCCAAGTACCGATGAGGAAACCAATCTGGCTGATCAAAATAAAGGGCAACCAACTCTGCAAAACGGGCAGCCAGTGGTCGCTTCCAGGGATGGCCGATTTGCCGCTGTTAATACGTTGGTACAACGCCTCGGCGCGGCGTACCTGTTCGGCAGTGGGTTTTACCCGTACCGACTCGTAGCCGATCAACTGATTGTTATCAGTTACCGGCGTGATGTAAGCATTGACCCAGTAGTGATCACCGTTCTTGCAGCGGTTCTTGATGATGCCCATCCAGGCTCGACCCTTTTTCAAGGTCTCCCACATATGCTGGAACACCGCCGCCGGCACGTCTGGGTGGCGCACCAGGTTATGCGGTGCACGAATCAACTCATCGCGGGTGAAGCCACTGATCTCGACAAAGGCGTCATTGCAGTAAGTGATCTGACCCTTGAGGTCGGTGGTGGAGATCAGCCGTTGCTGGGCTTGAAAGCTACGCTCGCGTTGAGTGATGGGCTGGTTGTTGCGCATGGCAGAGATGATCCTTTAAGTCGATTTCTTATGATCGGCCATTGCAGCCAGAAATTGAATAAAAAATGCCGCGCGGATTAGGCGCGGCAGAACTTGTGAGTTGAGCTGAGCAGATCATTATTGATCCGCCCGGTAAACAGTCGTAGCCCAATACAATTGGGGTTGTGACCACCCCGGATTGCGCCAAGGCTTATCTGGGCTAGGGCTCGACCCATCCTAGGTTTGCGCTATTGAGTCACATCTCAGCGATCAACTGACGCAGCACGTAGTGCAGGATGCCGCCGGCTTTGAAGTACTCCACCTCGTTTAGGGTGTCGATACGGCACAGCACCTCAACGCTTTCGCGGCTGTTGTCCTCGCGAATGATGTCGAGGGTCAACGTCATCGACGGGTGCAGTTCCACACCATCCAGGCCGCAGATATTGAGTTTTTCTTTGCCGTTGAGCTTTAGGCTTTTGCGATTCTCTGCGAGTTTGAACTGCAGGGGCAACACGCCCATACCGACCAAGTTGGAACGGTGGATGCGTTCGAAGCTTTCGGCAATTACCGCTTTGATGCCGAGCAGGTTGGTGCCCTTGGCTGCCCAGTCGCGGCTTGATCCGGTGCCGTATTCCTTGCCGGCAATAACCACCAGTGGAGTCCCAGCGTCCTGATAACGCATGGCGGCATCGTAGATCGATAGCTGCTCGCCACTTGGCACGTGCAGGGTGTTGCCGCCTTCTTCGCCGCCAAGCATCTCGTTACGTATACGAATATTGGCGAAGGTGCCGCGCATCATCACGTGATGATTGCCGCGCCGCGAACCGTAGGAATTGAAATCGACTGGCTCGACGCCCTGTTCGCGTAAGTAGCGTCCAGCGGGGCTGTCGGTCTTGATATTGCCGGCCGGTGAGATGTGGTCGGTGGTCACCGAATCGCCGAGCAGGGCGAGGATGCGCGCTTGGTGGATATCGCCGATATGCGGCGGTGCCTCGCCGATTTCCTCAAAGAACGGCGGATGCTGGATATAGGTCGAATCGGCCTGCCAAGCATAGGTGGCGGCCTGCGGCACGTCGATGGCCTGCCACTCGGCGTCGCCGGCGAACACCTCAGCGTATTCCTTGTGGAACATTGCCGTGTCGACCTTAAGGATCGCCTCGGCGATTTCAGCCTGGCTCGGCCAGATGTCCTTGAGGTACACCGGCTGCCCGTCTTTGCCTTGGCCCAGCGCTTCGCGGGTGATGTCGATGCGCACGTTACCGGCTAGGGCATAGGCGACTACCAAGGGCGGTGAGGCCAACCAATTGGTTTTCACCAGCGGATGCACACGGCCCTCGAAGTTGCGGTTGCCGGACAGCACCGAGGCGACGGTCAAATCAGATTGCTGAATGGCCTGCTCGATCGGCTCGAGCAGCGGTCCCGAATTACCGATGCAGGTGGTGCAGCCGTAGCCAACCAAGTCGAAGCCCAACTCATCCAGATAGTGCGTAAGCCCTGCAGCGTTGAAGTATTCAGTGACCACCTTGGAGCCCGGTGCCAAGGAACTCTTGACCCAGGGCTTGCGCTGCAAGCCTTTCTCTACGGCTTTCTTCGCCAGCAGGCCGGCAGCCATCATCACGCTGGGGTTGGAGGTGTTGGTGCAGGAGGTGATGGCGGCGATCACTACGGCGCCGTTCTTCAGGCGGTAAGTCTGCCCCTCATGTTCGTAGTCGGTCTCGCCGACCAATGCCGCGCTACCGACTGCGGCGCCGCCGCCACCTTCGTCGAGCAGGCGCGCGTCCTCGTCGGAGGTGAGTTTTACCTGCAGCCCGGTAAAGTCGTCAAAGGCCTGTTTAACATTGGGCAGGGTGACCCGGTCCTGTGGACGCTTTGGCCCAGCCAAGCAGGCTTCTACACTGCCCATGTCTAACTCTAGGCTGTCGCTGAACAGCGGCTCAACCCCCGCTTCACGCCATAGACCTTGGGTCTTGCAGTAGGCCTCTACCAGTTTGACGGTTTGCTCCGTACGGCCGGACAGGCGCAGGTAACCCAGGGTGATCGCGTCGACCGGGAAGAAACCACAAGTGGCACCGTATTCCGGGGCCATGTTAGCGATGGTGGCGCGATCCGCCAGGGGCAGCTCGGCCAGGCCGTCACCATAGAACTCGACGAATTTGCCGACCACACCCTTGCTGCGCAGCATCTGGGTGACGGTCAGCACTAAGTCGGTGGCGGTGATGCCTTCTTTGAGTTTGCCGCTCAGCTTGAAGCCCACCACCTCGGGAATCAGCATCGACACTGGCTGGCCGAGCATCGCTGCTTCCGCCTCAATGCCGCCGACGCCCCAGCCGAGCACGCCGAGGCCGTTGATCATGGTGGTGTGCGAGTCGGTGCCGACTAGGGTATCGGGGAAGGCGAACATCTCGCCGTCTTCTTCCTGGGTCCATACGGTGCGGCCGAGGTATTCCAGATTAACCTGGTGACAGATGCCGGTGCCCGGCGGCACTACGCTGAAATTGTCGAAGGCATGTTGGCCCCAGCGCAGAAACGCATAGCGCTCGCCGTTGCGCTGCATTTCCATGGCGACGTTCTGCTTGAACGCTTCATCGGTGGCGTACTTGTCGACCATCACTGAGTGGTCGATCACCAGATCAACGGGTGACAGCGGGTTGATCTTCTGCGGGTCGCCACCGGCCTTGGCCATGGCGTCGCGCATGGCGGCGAGGTCGACCACAGCCGGCACCCCGGTGAAGTCCTGCATCAGCACCCGCGCCGGGCGGTACTGGATCTCACGCGCCGAGCTGCGGTTCTTGAGCCAGTCGGCCATGGCCTGCAGGTCAGTGCCGGTAACGGTTTTCCCGTCCTCCCAGCGCAATAGGTTTTCCAGCAGGACTTTCAGCGACATCGGCAACTGGTCGATATTACCCAGTGACTTGGCGGCTTCGGGCAGGCTGAAATATTGGTAGCTCTGGCCCTCTACCTCAAGGCTGCGGCGGCTGTTCAGGCTGTCTAAGGAAGGCATTGCGCATCTCCTGGGGCTTGCCACGGTGCAAGCCGGATTAATTACTGCAGAGTATTTACCCTAGCGTCGCTTGGTCAGGCTCGCCATTTATTATGGGTGCTCGGCAGCTCGAGTGCTGCGTGTTTTGCGGGGTTTCATGGCCACCGGCCTGACTATAGCGTGTTCAAGCTGGGCAGGTCATGGGGCTAAGGGTTGCCGACTCCGCTATGATGCGCGCCTTGAGGAGAGCCCAAATGAATACCCCTGCGATCAATACATTGCTATTGCACTGCCGCCCTGGTTTTGAGAACGAGGTGTGTGCGGAAATCGCTGAGCACGCCGCGCGCCTTGACGTGGCCGGTTATGCCAAGGCCAAACCGAGTACCGCTTGCGCGGAATTTATCTGCACCGAGGCTGACGGTGCCGAGCGTCTGATGCGGGGTACGCGGTTCACTCAGCTGATTTTCCCCCGGCAGTGGGCGCGCGGGGTGTTTATCGACCTGCCGGAGCTGGATCGCATCAGCGTGCTGCTGGCCCACTTGGCCAGCTCGCCGGTATTCGGCAGCCTGTGGCTAGAAATGCTCGACACCAACGATGGCAAAGAGCTGTCGAACTTCTGTAAGAAGTTCGAAGCACCGCTGCGCAATGCCCTGACCAAGGCCGGCAAGCTGGTTGAGGATGCACAAAAACCGCGTCTGTTGCTGACGTTTAAGAGCGGCCGTGAAGTCTTCGTCGGCATGGCCGAGGTGAATAATTCGGCGCTGTGGCCTATGGGCATTCCTCGCTTGAAGTTCCCCCGCGAGGCGCCAAGCCGCTCGACCCTCAAGCTAGAAGAAGCCTGGCACATCTTCATTCCTCGCGAAGAGTGGGATGAGCGCTTGTCAGATGAAATGACTGGCGTCGACCTGGGCGCGGCACCCGGCGGCTGGACCTATCAGCTGGTCAAGCGCGGCATGTTGGTGACCGCCATCGACAACGGCCCGATGGCCGAAAGCCTGATGGACACCGGCCTGGTGCAGCACCTGATGGTTGATGGCTTCACCTGGAAGCCCAAACAGCCGGTGGACTGGATGGTGTGCGATATCGTCGAAAAACCCGCGCGCAATGCCGCCCTGCTGGAAACCTGGATCGGCGAAGGCCTTTGCCGCGAGGCCGTGGTCAACCTCAAACTGCCGATGAAACAGCGTTACGCCGAGGTGCGGCGGTTGTTGCAGCGCCTCGAAGATGGCTTTGCTGAGCGCAAGATCAAGGTGTCGATTGCCTGCAAGCAGCTGTATCACGACCGCGAGGAAGTCACCTGCCACCTGCGCCGACTCAGCAAGTAGCCGGAGCCAGCTTTTGTAGCCCGGATGCAATCCGGGAGCACTTTGCGCGGCGACACATTACCCGGATTTCATCCGGGCTACGAAGTGCGCTTTTTGTAGGGTGGACATGGCGCAGCCTTGTCCACCGCTGGCGGCCGAATGGCGGTCAAGCCTTCGGCATGTCCTCCCTAGGAGATTGCAGGCCTGGCACGTAAACATAGGATCTACGGCGTTGGCGCCGACCGGGCAACTGCAGGTGACCTTGGCCCCGGGTTTGCGCGAGAATAACGGCCAGTAATTGGAGCCCCTGATGTCTTTGCAAACCACCACCATTCCCGATGACACCCTCGATGCCACCGGGCTGAACTGCCCCGAGCCGGTGATGATGCTGCACAACAAAGTGCGTAGCCTTAAGGCCGGCGGTCTGCTCAAGGTGATTGCCACCGACCCCTCGACCCGCCGCGACATCCCCAAGTTCTGCGTATTCTTGGGCCATGAACTGGTCGAGCAGGCTGAAGATGGCGCGACCTACCTGTATCTAATCCGCAAGAAGCTCGATTAATGCCAGGCGATGTGAGCACTACTGCGCTTGGCCATGCGGCGTTAAAAACAGCTTCGGATGCTCATTTACAGCCGGTAAACTCCGCGTCCTCAGCTGTTTTTGCCTTGCCTGAACTTCGCTCGTCACGTTCTCACAACACTTGGGGCAATTGGTACTTCGCCTACGGCTCGAATATGAATCCGGCGCGCATGCAGGCCCGTGGCTTGGCAGTGCTGGAGGCGCTGCCTGGTGGGTTGTCGGGTTACCGCTTGTGCTTCAACAAGCGTGCGATGGATCGCGCGCCCGGCCGGGCCTACGCCAATATCCTGCATGCGCGTGGCGGCCTGGTAGAAGGCGTGCTGTATCGTCTGCAGGACGCCGGCGAGATCACCAAGTTGGATCACTTCGAAGGCACACCGGTCTATTACAGCCGCGAGTGCCTGCCGATTGTCACGGCACATGGCGTGCAGCCGGCGTGGGTGTATATCGCCAACCCGGCCTTTCGTGAGGACGGCTTGTTGCCCAGTGCCGATTACCTGGCCCATCTGCTCGCAGGGCGCGCCTTGTTGTCCGCGGCTTACTGGTCGGCGCTGGCGGCGTTGCCGGTCCATCCCGACTGACCGGGTGCCAGCCCGCAGCTGTTGAGCAGGTCTTGCCAGCTGCGCACATGGCGTGCGGTGGCCTGGTGGAAATCTGCCCATAGCGACACCTCTTGGTCGCTCAGGCTGTCCAGATACTGCCGGGTTGCCGCAGGCACCTGTGCCAAACTACTGAGGCTGCGCAGGCTGCTGCTCCAGGCTTGTCCGCGTTGATCGACCTGCGCCAGGTAGGGTTGCAGGCTGCCGGCGTAATACTTGACGAAGATGTTCTGCGCAATGCGCCCATGCTCTGTGGCTTTGCCCGTGGGGCAGAGCGGCCGCTGTTGCTGGCGGCTCATGAGCATCTGGCTGCCCTGATCGAGGGTGTGGGTCAAACTGGCCAGGCTGCTGATTAACTGGCCACCCTGGTCGCTGGCATACAGGGCAAAGAACAACGGATCAAGCCGCTCAGCACTCGGTGGCAATGCTGTAGGCAGGGCATTACCGATGCTCGCCAGTTGCGCCAAAGCGTCTAAGGCGGCGGCGTCTTCGCCAGGCACGGTCGGCAGCGCTTGATTGGAAAAACGTAGGTAGCGTTCGACTTCCGGGCTGGCATTCAACGCATTCCAAAACACCGCAGGCAGCTGGGCGCGTTTGTCTTGCGCCAGTTGCTCCAAGGTGCCGCGCAACTGCTGCTGGTCTTGGCCGCGGACGAACTCGATACAGGCGTCAATGGCGCGCAGCAGGTCGCCCTCATAAGCCAGACGGCTGCTTGGGGTCAGCTGTTTCCCCAGGCTGTTGTTGCGCAGGCTGATTTGCTGTTGCAGTGCCGGGCAACGACGCACCTCGACCAGCAGCTCAAGCAAGCTGATGCGCAACTCGTCAATCGTTATCAGCCGCTCGCGGCGGGGCGGCAGGCGATAGCGCGTCAGCTCGATTGGAGCCAAGGCTGGCGCAGGCTCGACATCCAATGCGTTGCTAAGACGCTTTAGGTAATCAGCCTGCAGCGCCAGACCATCATCGGCTGGGGTGCAGGCGCCCAGTGATAGTGCAGTGATCAGTAGTAGTAGGCGAGCATTCATCGGGTCATCTTAACGAGTCTTATACGTTTGCGCGCGCTCCCGGCCAGGCGCACGGCCAGCATGACGGCTGCGCACGTCAGGCCGACTACCAGGCCCTGCCAGAGTCCACTCGGGCCGCTAGGTGCGCCAAGCCAATCGGTAAGCCCAAGGGCGTAACCCACTGGCAGGCCGATGCCCCAATAGGCGAACAGGGTGAGAATCATGGTCACCCGGGTGTCTTGATAGCCGCGCAGCGCCCCCGCGGCGGTCACCTGAATGGCATCGGAGAACTGGAACAGCGCGGTGTACACCAGCAAGGTGGTGGCCACCGCGATGACTGCCGTGTCTGGGGTATAGATCTGCGCAATCTCTTTGCTCAGCAACAGCATCAAGCTGGCCGACAGGCAGGCATAGGCCAGCGCTGCGGCCATGCTTACGCCAGCAGCAAAGCGCGCTTCACGAGGCTCGCCTCGGCCCAGTGCCTGGCCTACGCGCACGGTAGCGGCCATGCCTAGGGAGTAGGGGATCATAAAGATCATGGAGCTGAAATTCAGGGCAATTTGATGGCCCGCTACCACTGTGGCCCCCAGACCACCGATCAGCAGGGCGATCACGGCGAAGATGCTCGACTCGGCAAACACCGCAATGCCAATGGGCAAGCCAACTGAGAGCAGGCGTTTGAGCACCGGCCATTGTGGCCACTCGAAGTGATTGAAGATGGCGCTCTGCTTGTAGAAGGGTGCCCACTTCACCCACCCCAGCATGCTCAGGAACATAAACGCCATTACCAATCCGGTGGCCCAGCCGCAGCCAACACCGCCCATGGCCGGCAGGCCTAACTTGCCGTAAATGAAGATGTAATTGAGCGGAATATTCAGGGCCAAGCCCATTAAGCCGATGACCATGCTGGGGCGAGTGTGGCCCAAGCCATCGCTGAAGCAGCGCAGCACGTGATACAGCGCCACAGCTGGGAAGCCGCAGGCCACGGCGCGCAGGTAGCCCATGGCTGGTTCGATCAACGCTGGATCGACATTCATCACCACGAGGACGATTTCGGCGTTCCACAAAATCACCGCGGCGGCGATACCCACGGCCATTGCAAGCCACAGCGCTTGGCGGACCAATGGGCCGATTTCCATGTGTGCGCCGGAGCCGAAACGTTGCGCGACCTTTGGCGTGGTGGCCAGCAGGATGCCGGTCATCAGCAGAAATACCGGCACCCAGATCGAATTACCCAGCGCTACGGCCGCCAAATCCTGCGGGCTGACTCGGCCCGCCATCACGGTATCAACGAAGCCCATGGCGGTATTGGCCAGCTGGGCAATGATAATTGGCGTTGCCAGCTTTAGCAGGTTGCCCAGTTCAGTGCGGGTGCGCTGCAGGCGGGTTTGGGCAAGCATGACAAGTATCCGGCAGGGTGACCGAGGGTGTTTACCAATGACTCCGCGCGACCAGGCGGCGTTGAAATCAGTCGCAAAATGCTCATGTACTATTCGCACACGCCGTTTTTTCAGCTGACGTCGCCTTGCCTGATCTTCGCGCGTGACTTTTGTAAACACCCTCTCAGGAAACGGCGCAGTCTACGCCTTGACGATGCGGTCAGGAATCCTAAACGCAACATCTTTAATCAATCGCGCCATGGCGACTCAAACGGCCTAGGCGCGTGTCGAGCTTTTGCGCAGAAGCGCGGCGATAAGTCCGGCAGGCGTCCATCCAACCCTGCGTGGCGGGTTAGAATACGGGCCGGATGATGGAGACCACCATGCTTATAGTCGCCGATGAAAATATTCCCCTGCTTGATGAGTTCTTTGCCGGTTTTGGCGAGATAAGTCGTCTGCCCGGTCGCACTATCGATGCGGCCGCTGTCGCCGCGGCTGACCTGCTGCTGGTGCGCTCGGTGACCCCTGTTGATCGCGCGCTGCTCGAAGGCTCGACGGTGAAGTTTGTCGGCACCTGCACCATCGGCACCGACCACCTGGACCTCGATTATTTTCAGCAGAGCGGCATCGCCTGGGCCAGCGCGCCGGGCTGCAATGCCCGTGGCGTGGTCGACTATGTGCTGGGCAGCCTGTTGGTGCTGAGTGAGCAGCAGGGCGTCGCACTGGCTTCGCGCACCTATGGCGTGATCGGCGCTGGCCAGGTTGGTAGTCGGCTAATCACGCTACTGCGCGGTTTGGGCTGGCGTGTGCGGGTCTGCGATCCACCCCGTCAGGCCGCTGAGGGTGGCGATTTCGTCAGCCTGCAGCAGGTGCTGGACGAATGCGACGTGATCAGCCTGCACACCCCGCTTGAACGGTTGGGCGAGCATGCTACCCATCATCTGTTCGACGCTCAGCGGCTGGTCGCACTCAAACCTGGCAGCTGGCTGATCAACGCCAGCCGTGGCGCGGTGGTGGATAACCAGGCGTTGCTCAACGTGCTCGCACAGCGCACTGATCTGCAGGTGGTGCTGGATGTCTGGGAAGGTGAGCCGCAGGCGGATGTCGCACTCGCCGCGTTATGCCGCATCGCCACGCCACATATCGCCGGCTACAGCCTAGACGGCAAGCTGCGCGGTACGGCGCAGATTTATCAGGCGTTGTGTCAGCACCTGGGCGTTGCCGCCAGGGTCGAACTGGCGCAGCTGATGCCTGCTCCTTGGTTGAGTGAACTGACGCTCGATGCCAGTGCCGATTCGGCCTGGGCCTTGGCCAGCATCTGCCGCGCGGTATATGACCCGCGCCGCGATGATGCGGATTTTCGCCGTAGTTTGTTGGGTGATGCGCCCAGTCGGTGCATGGCGTTTGACGCGTTACGTAAGCACTACCCGATGCGCCGCGAAATAGACGGGCTTAAGGTTTGCGTGAAGGATGATGCGCCGGCATTGGTTAGCCTGGTGCAGGCGTTGGGCGCGAGGCTGAAGGGGTAGGGTGGATGGCGCTTCACCCATCCACCATCTGCGGCTTAATGGTGGATGAAAAAACGTCATCCACCCTACAAAACTGCCCTGGCGGGAAGCTTACTTACGCTTGGCGGCTTTTTGCTGAGCTTTTTCCAGTGCGGCGCAGGCCTGCTGGATCATCTCTTCGGTGATCGGCAATTCGCGGCCTTGGGCATCAATGACAAAGCCGCCTACTGGCATCGGTTTGGATTTTTCTGGGTTCTGTTGTGAGCGTTGCATGGCGGTTCTGCTCATCGATTAGCGCGATTTTATGAGTGTTAAATCAAGGCGCTATGACAACTGCGAGGGCATAAAACTGGCGCAGGACACAGCTCTTTTATCGCACAGATTTGTTATAGCAGGCACTCTGCCAGAGCGCAGGCGGGCATTGAACTAGAGGGTGTTATGGGGCGTTTCCATATTGGGCTGATCATCAATCCCTTGGCGGGGCTGGGCGGCCCAGCCGGGTTTAAGGGCAGTGACGGCATGGCGGAGCAGGCCTTGGCTTTAGGCGTTGAGGCCAAGTCGGCGCGGCGCACGCAGACTGCGCTTGAGGTGTTATTGCCCCTGCGCGAGCGCCTTGAGTTCGTCACCTTTGCCGGTGCCATGGGGGCTGACTTACTGGCTGAAATGGGCTTTGTACACCGCGTGGTGGGTGAGCTGAGCGCGGGGCCCAGCAGCGCCGCCGATACTCGCCAAGCGGTTGCGCTGCTGCAGGACGCTGGTGTGGCGTTGATTCTATTTGCCGGTGGCGATGGCACGGCGCGGGATGTGTGCGCCGCTGTGCGTGAAGGCCAGCCGGTGCTGGGGATACCGGCTGGGGTGAAGATTCAGTCAGGGGTCTATGCCATCAGCCCGCGCGCGGCGGGTGAGCTGACTGCGCGTTTGATCGAAGGTGGCCTGGTGCGTCTGAGCCGCGGTGAGGTGCGCGATATCGATGAAAGCGCCCTGCGCGAAGGCCGGGTGACTGCGCGCTGGTATGGCGAGCTGACGGTGCCGCAGGAGGGCGGCTATATGCAGCAGGTCAAGCAGGGCGGCGTGGAATCCGAAGAGCTGGTGCTCGGTGACCTGGCCGATTGGCTGCAGGAAAGCTGGGAAGCCGATGTGCGCTACGTGTTCGGCCCTGGCTCGACCTTGCACGGCCTGGCCCAGAACCTCGGGTTACAGACCACCTTGCTTGGCGTCGATGTCATTGAGAATGGCCAGTTGTTGGCAAGCGACGTGACCGAGGCGCAGCTATTCGAACTGGTGGCTGATCACCCGACGCGTCTGCTGGTCACCGCCATTGGCGGCCAGGGCCATATCATCGGCCGTGGCAACCAGCAGATTAGCCCGCGAGTGCTGCGCGCCATCGGCCTTGAGCACCTGCGTGTGGTCGCCACCAAGCGCAAACTCGGCACGCTGGAAGGCCGCCCGTTGCTGGTAGACAGCGGCGACGTGCAGTTGGACGATGCCTTCCCCGATGTGGTGCGCGTGTGGGCCGGCTATAAGGAAGAGCTGCTGTATCCGGTGGGTAAGTGACGGGCGTTTTCGGCGTGACCGCTGGCCGTTCGGCTTGATCTGCAGCGAACCGCCCCCATCTAGTGGCCTGTGTGGCTCGTTCAATTAGTCA
>JAGGNC010000146.1 GCA_017886405.1 Pseudomonas sp.
GCATGGCGCTGACGGCGCCGAGCATGTCCTGCGGGAAGTCGATGCCGCTGCTGCGATCTTCATTGAGTGGCGGGATTGGTTCCTGCGCCGCCGCCAAACCATGTTCCATACCAATCAGAATCGCCGCGAGTACCAGGTAGGGATTGGCGTCAGCGCCGGCCAGGCGGTGTTCGATACGCAGGTTGTTGCCATCCGACTCGGGAATGCGGATGCACGCATCACGATCTTCATAACCCCAGCTGGCGCGGCTGGCAGCGTTGACCATGGCGCCATAGCGGCGGAAGGCATTGTGGTTGGCAGAGAAAATCGGCATGCAATGCGGCAGCAGTTCCAGACAACCGGCCACGGCATGGCGCAGCGGGCGCTGCTCATCGGCGGCCAGCAGGTTGTTGCCGGCGGCGTCATACAGGCTGACATGCACGTGCATGCCGCTGCCTGGCGCGTGCAGGTAAGGTTTGCTCATAAAGCTGGCGCGCTGGCCATGCTTGAGCGCCACGCCACGGGTACTGCGGCAGAACATGGCAGCCCAGTCGGCGGCGCGCAGGCCATCGTCGCAATGGCCGAAGTTGATCTCGAACTGACCGGGGCCGAGTTCGGCGGTGATCACGTTGGCGTCCACGCCCTGTTCATTGGCGGCGTCGACGATCTCATGCAGCACATCGGAGAAGCGTGACAGGCGCTCGATGTGCATATTGGGTTGGTCATCTTCATCACCGCACAGTGGGTCGCGGGGGAACTGCGGCAGGCCGTCCTGCAGCGTGCGGTCGAACAGGTAGAACTCCAACTCGAAGGCCACCACCGGGCGAATGCCGCGTGCTTGCAGGCGCTTGAGCACACCAGCGAGTACTTCGCGTGGCTCGAATTCAATCGGTGCGGCGGTGCCGTCCGAGCTGATCAACATCTGCCCCAGCGGCCGACTTTCCCAGCGCACCGGTTTCAGGGTGCCGGGGATTAGCCGCCGTGGCGCGTCCGGGTCGCCGTCGTTAAAGCAGTAGTCGCCAATCGGATGCAGGCCACCCTGTACGCCTAGCAGCACACAGTTCTGCGGGATTTTCAGCGGGCTGCCGGCAGCAACTTTTTCCAGCATGTCGATGGGGTAGCGCTTGCCGTAGAAATGCCCGGGAATGTCCAGGCTGATCAGGTCGACGTAACGCACCTCTGGGTGCGCGACGCGGAAGGCGCGGACTTCGCTAAGCAGGTCGGGGAATGCTGTGGTCATGTTTTGCTCTTGTGCGCATATGTGCTGAGAAAATTCGGCTCAAAACCGTCACCAGCGAAGGTCAGGCAAAGCGAAAGCTGGCGAGGACGGCGGAGTTTACAAGTCGTAAAGAGCAGTACTCACTCGGTCCGCCCTTACGGGCCGCCTTTCAGGCGTTGGGTGGTGAACCACCGTTCGAGCCTGCTTTCAACGCAGCATGGCCGAGCGCAGTAGGTTTTGGCCTAATTTCAGGTGAAGACCCAAAGCACTCGTGTGGGTAAGTCGGTGAGGTTGGCGTAACGGAACTGTGCATGCGGCGGTAATTGGAAGCTGTCGTTGGGCCCAAGAGTGACCGGCGCGACGTTGTCGCCGTACCAGATCGTCAGTTGGCCTTCGAGGACGAAACCACCCTGTTCGGAGCTGTCATTCAGGTCCCCTTCGCCGCTGGTGGCGCCAGGCTGTAAGTGGCTTTCGAGCATGGAGAAGCCGCCGGCCATGGTCGGCGAGGTCAGCATGTCGGTGATACCGCCGGCGTAATACAGGGTGCGCCGCTCACCAGGGCGGGTGACCCAGGGCACGTCGCGGGGTTTGCTCAGGCTATAAAAATAGGTGGTGGGTACGCCGAGGGATTCGCTGATGGCGGTGAGGTCAGCCACGGTTGGGCGCGACAGACCGCGCTCAACCTGTGACAGAAAGCCCACCGAACGGTCGATGCGCGCGGCCAACTCGCCCAGGGTGATGTGCTTATGTTTGCGCAGGTCGCGAATCAATATCGCCAGGCCTTCGACTTCTTCCTGCATGTCCACGGTCATGTTCCTCAAATAACGTCGCGCAGCCGGTACCAAGCCTTGCCGATCGCCTCTATGGGCGCCGCCAGCAGGTCGCCACCGGGGAAGCGTGGATTGCTCAGGCCTTGATAGAGGTCGAGCAGGCTCGCGTCGCCGAGAATTGCGTCGCTGATCGCGCGGGCTGCGGCCAGGGTCGGCAGAATGCCGTGGCCGGAGAAACCCTGCAGCCAGAACTTCTGCCCTTGCCTGCCGACATCCGGGGTGCGGTGCATGGTGCAGTCGATATGCCCGCCCCAGCCGTAGTCGATCTGCACGCCGCGCAGTTGCGGGAATACGCGCTCCAGATAAGGCCGAGTAGCCGCGGGTACGTCCTCGGGAATGCCGCCCAGGTAGGTGCAGCCGCCGCCGAATAGCAGGCGGTTGTCCGGGGTGACGCGGAAGTAATCCGGCACAAACTGGTTGTCGATGGCGCAGGTGCCGCGCGGGAACAGCGAGCGCGCCAGCTCTGGGTCCAGCGGCGCGGTGGCGACCTGATAGGAACCGACCGGCAGCAGGCGTTTTGCCAATTGTGGATCGAGCTTGTCGATGTAGGCGTTGCAGGCCATGACCAGCACCTCGCTACGCACCTCGCCGTGTTCGGTGCGGACCACATAGCCTTCTGCGGTTTCGCGGTACTCCAGGGCCTTGGTTTGCTCGAAAATCTTGCCGCCGGCCGCCTCGATGGCTGTCGCCAAGCCTTGGGCCAGTTTGAGCGGATTGAGGTGAGCGGCGCCGGCGTCATGCAGGGCGGCCAGGTAACGTGGGCTGGCGATCCACTCGGGCAGTTCGTCCTTGGGGATAAAGCGCAGCTGCGAATAGCCGTACTTCTGCTCGGCTTCTTCTAGGCTTTCCTGCAACTGCTTTACCCGGCGCGGCAGCACGGCGGTGTAGATCGCGCCGGTGCGGTAGTCGATATCGAAGTGGTGGCGCTCGGGCAGCGCGCGCATCTCCGTGGCGGCCCAGACCATGCTGTCCCACAGGCGGCCGGCGCGTTCTAGGCCGAGGGCCTTCTCGAACGGCGGCATATCACAGGACCAGCCCGGCAGGGCCTGGCCGCCGTTGCGTCCGGAAGCAGCCCAGGCCAGGCGGCTGGCCTCCAGCAGCAGCACCTTCTTGCCGGCCAGCGCCAGGCGCAATGCAGTGTGCAGGCCACTGAAACCACCGCCGATGATCAACACATCACAGTGCAGCGCCTCCTGCAAACGCGGACGCAGCGGGATCGGCCCTGGGTAGGTGCCGGCGTAATAGGTGCTGATGTGCTGGGCGGATTGTTTAAACATGGCGCGCCTCATGAAATTATGATTAATTAATTTCATGAA
The DNA here is from genome assembly GCA_017886405.1 of Pseudomonas sp. Lineage (GTDB taxonomy): Bacteria > Pseudomonadota > Gammaproteobacteria > Pseudomonadales > Pseudomonadaceae > Aquipseudomonas. The sequence continues at coordinate 3,345 of JAGGNC010000146.1, forward strand.
AATATACGCTTAAAAATTCATAAGGCCAAGTCGAGGTTTATTTCACCCGGCCCTAAAACCAAAAGGCCGACCCTAAAATAGGGTCGGCCTTGACGTGTTGCATAGGGTATTACTTGGGCAGCACGACGGAGTCGATGACGTGAATCACACCGTTGCTGGTCTCGATGTCTGCACTGATGACCGAGGCACCATCGACGCTGACGCCATTACTGGTATCGAGCATGAGCTCACCACCTTGTACAGTTTTTAGACTGGACATGCCGGCTAGGTCAGCGGCCATCAGCTTGCCCGGTACGACGTGGTAAGTGAGCACCGCAGTGAGCTTTTCCTTGTCGGCCAGCAAGGCGTCCAGGTCAGCCTTAGGAACTTTGGCAAAGGCCG
>JAGGNC010000280.1 GCA_017886405.1 Pseudomonas sp.
GCATAAAAACCTCTGTGGCCGGGGCCAGTGAGCGACCTTTCAGGTAAATAAAGCCGAAGGCGCTTTTAGGTTCAAGGCCCGTCACCGGCTCTATTACGGCCTCGTTTGCCCATAGCTCTCGCTCCACATTGGTCAGTAGCGCAAAAACCAGTACGTCACTGTCGGTTAGGAACCCCCGGTCTGGCATTTAGGGTGTTAGTTAGGCGGCCCGAAACAAGGCATCCTTTGGTGCCTAAATCAACCGGAAAGTCAGCCAGCGATATTCAGGCGGTCGCATAAACCGCCTTGCGTTATGCGCAGGCCATCCTATGCTGAAAGGGATGTTCTGTAGTTGGAGACCCCCTTCTTGGGCGTGGACTGACAACTGAAGCATGTTAATTTTACTCAAACAGGAAGTTGTTAGATGAGAATGAAATTTCGCGCAGGGATGCTCGTCACTGCTATAACCTTGTCATGCTCGGCTCTGCAAGCAGAAGATGAGCATTCGTTATCAATAAAAAACGCGGGTGGTAAAGCTGCCACACAAGAGACTCAAAAATTCAATCAACAGTTTGCTAAAACGCTTAACTTTAAAGATGTTCGAGCGTTTGAAAATAACGCTGTAGGCCTGGTTGCAGAATTCGATCAGGAGACAGGCGATATTATCCGCAATAGTTTTAATTTTATCGAGCTGGATTCGGCGGCAAAAGCCCCTGCGACGGTCAACCCTTCACTGTGGCGACAGGCGGTATTAAACCAGCAAGCGAACGGATTATATGAAGTCCTGCCTGGTCAGATATACCAAATACGCGGTACCGACTTGGCATCCATGTCTTTTATCAGAGGTAAGTCTGGTTGGATTGTTTACGATGTACTGACAACCAAACAAGCCGCTGCACAGTCCCTCAAGTTCTTTTTTGCTAATGTACCAGTAGGTGGAGATCTACCTGTGGTAGCCATGCTCTACTCCCATTCTCATGCTGATCACTTTGGTGGAGCCAGAGCCATTCAGGATGCATTCCCCAAGGTGAAAGTCTACGGTTCGAAAAATATCACCAAGGAAACAGTGGATGAAAATGTACTGGCAGGTAATGCCATGTCACGCCGAGCGGCTTACCAGTATGGCGCCACTCTGGGTAGGCATGAACACGGCGTTGTTGACGCGGCACTATCTAAAGGCATTTCAACGGGCGAAGTTACCTACGTCAAACCTGACTATGAACTCAATCTTAAAGACGAGATCGAGAACTTAACTATCGATGGTCTGGATATGGTGTTTCTTGATGCTTCAGGTACCGAAGCGCCATCGGAAATGGTTACCTATATTCCTTCTATGAATGCCTTGTGGACAGGAGAAGTAACCTACCAAGGAATGCATAATGTCTATACCTTGCGTGGTGCTAAAGTTCGCGACTCATTGAAGTGGTCCAAGAAAATAAACCAGATGATTAGCTTATGGGGCGACGGGGTTGAAGTATTGTTTGCATCACACTCGGCACCTATTTGGAAAAATACAGAAATCGTTGATTTCCTAAAAATGCAGCGTGATGCCTACGGATTCACTCACAACCAAACCTTGAGACTCGCGAATAACGGTTATGTGCTACAGGACTTGGGTGACAAAATTTATGAAGTAATGCCTGAAAGCATTCAGCAGTCATGGCATACCAATGGTTATCACGGTACCTATTCCCATAATGCTCGTGCTGTGTACAACATGTATTTGGGTTATTTCGATATGAACCCCGCGAACTTAAACCCTCTCCCTATCAAGCAGGAATCGGCCAAGTTTGTTGAGTATATGGGCGGGGCCACAGCTATCATGACAAAATCTAAACAGGACTTTGCTGATGGAGAGTATCGTTTCGCCGCTACCGCGCTTAATAAGCTGGTTCAAGTTGAGCCAACTAATCTCAAGGCTAGAGCACTTTTAGCTGACGCCTACGAGCAAATGGGCTACCAGGCTGAAGGGGCTGGATGGCGTAATATTTATTTGACTGGCGCACAGGAATTACGCAATGGCAAACTCAGCCCGGGGGCGCCGAAGAGCGCTTCGGCAGACATTTTAACTGAAATGGACCCCGGCATGTTATTAGATTACATCGCCGTTCAAGTTGATTCTATCAAAGCTCAACATGTTCCCTTTACCATGAATATTATTATTGATAATGATATCTATTATGTGGAAATGTCCAATGGTAACTTGAGCAATATTAAAGCTGTTAAAGTCAACAAATCAGCTGACGCGACGATCACATTAAGCCAGCAGGGCTTTAACCAGATTCTTTTAGGTAAGACGCGCCTAGTCACATTAATTGAATCGAAGCAAGCGACACTTGAAGGCGATGATAAGGTGCTGAGTAAGTTAGTCAGCACATTGGTCAAATTTGACCCTGGTTTCGAGATAGTCCCCTTTAGTGATAAAACGGTAGATGCCGATCTTTATAAGTAATTCATCAAATCATCATAGCCTTTTGGTTATCAATAATGCGGGTGCTGTTATTTTACAGAGTAGCAGTGAAGTGCTAATTATTTAAAACATCGGCGGCGGAAAACCGCCATAGCGGCTCAAATAAGACTTTGTGTGAATCAAATCAATTTATCGCCCTAAACAGTGGTAGTTAGGATGCGGTAAATAAATTTCTTCTAGAGGGAGTTAGAAGTGGACAGTCGTTTAGCCAGTGGTGTGTTGTGTCTGTGTGTTTCTTCCTGGGCACAGGCCGGCGGAATCATGTTGTACGAGATCGGCAGTGATAACACCGGCTTGGTCAACGCTGGCGCGGCAGCGCGGGCTCAGGGGCCATCAACTATCGCTAGCAATCCGGCGGGGTTGAGTTACTTAGCGGGCACGCAAGTAAGTGCCGGAGCCCAGTTGTTATTTGGTGATCTGAGTTTCGATCAGGACTCGACCACTACCAGCACGGGCGGTGACGGCGGTAACGCGCTGGGATTGACGCCTGGCGCTAGTTTTTTTATCAGCCATCAGTTGGATGAACACTGGAGTGTCGGCTTTGGCTCCTATGGCGACTTCGGTCTCGCAGAGGATTTTGATAACGACTGGACGGGTCGTTATTACGTACAAAATGCCAGTGTCGGCGCCTTGTCACTAGTCCCCAGCATGGCTTATCGCTTCAACGAGCAATGGTCGCTGGGTGTAGGCCTGAAGGCTGTGTACGGCATGCTGGAGTCGCAGACGGCGATCAATCGCGAGCCTTTTGGCCTGTCTGATCGCAGCGATGGGCAATACAAATACGAGGACAACACCTGGGGTTATGGTGCCAACCTTGGGGTGATTTATGCCCCTCAGGTGGGGACGCGGATTGGTTTGGCCTACACCAGTAAAGTCGATCTGGACTTTGAGGACCGCCTCGACGTTAAAGGCAGCGGGCCGCTGCTGGATCATTTGAACGGGTTGAACACCAAGATCGGCATGAGTGTGCCGCAAACCGCCACCCTTAGCCTGTATCAGCAACTCGCTCCGCAATGGGCACTGCTGGCAACCGTTAATTGGCAGGACTGGTCGGATTTCGGTGAGATTTCCCTGGCTGTTGACACTAACGCGCTCGGCCCACAGTCGACCACTACTGACGCCAACTTCAAGGACACCTACCAGCTCGCTCTGGGAACCCAGTACCAAGCCACGCCAACGCTGTTATGGAATGCCGGTATTGCCTATGACACGTCGGCGGTATCTGACGCCAATCGGAGTTTGGTCATGCCACTGGGCACTACCTGGCGTTTGGGCGCCGGCGCCACTTTTGCGCTGGATCAAAGCACTGACTTGAATCTCAGCTGGGATCTGGTCTGGATGGGTGACATGCCTGTTGAGCAACGTAAAAGCCTCTCCGGCCAACGTACTTCTGGGCAGTTCAGCAATGCCTGGATTCAGACCCTAACCGGCAACATGACTTGGCGTTTCTAGCGCCTGGCACAGAATAAAATCTAACCCAGTGAGGTCCTCATCAAATGAACATCCCCCGTAAGCTGTTTGTTGGTGTCGCATTGAGCAGTCTGCTGCTCGCCGGTTGCGTCTCGACAGTTACCGAGCAAGACCAGTATTCGGGCTTCCTGCCCAGCTATGAAGGCTTGCAGCAAGTCACCACCCCGAGTGGCGCAAAGGCCATGCGCTGGATGGCCCCAGGGTTCACGCCGAGCGCATACGACACCGTGGTTTTCAATGAACTGGAAATGTATCCAGCACCGAAGCCGACAGAACGGGTCAATCTGCAAACCCTGCAGTCGTTGGAGGCGTTCACCAGTAGCCGCGTAAAAAGCACCCTGGCGCAGCAGTTTAAAGTTGTCCCAACTCTGCAGGCCGCACCCACCGGCTCGCGCACCTTAATTATGCGCGCTGCAATGACCGGAGTATCGGCCTCCACCGAAGGCATGAAGTGGTATGAGGTGGTGCCAGTTGCCGCCGTTGTGGGCACGGTTGCTGCGGCAACCGGCATTCGTGATCAAAACACCGAGTTGTATGTTGAGGCCGACTTTGTCGACGCGGCTACTGGCCAGTCGATGGTGAAAGTGGTGCGCAAGGTGTTCGGCAAAACCCTGAAGAATGACACCCAGGCGATTACCGCCGATGACTTCAAAGCCGCCATTGAAGGCGTAACTAACGATATGAGCGTCCTGCTTAAATAAGCCGATGCTCATGAGCTGTGGTCAGCGCTGGCGCTCGGGCAGGGCTGACGACAGTATTGCTGTCCGCAGTGATAGGCGCTCAAACATGGCGCAAATAGCACTAAAGCCAAGTCTGTTAGGGGTCGGGAGCTTCGCGCTGTTGAGCCGTCTGGCTCACGCGCAAAGTACCGCCGAACTGGCCAAACAGGCACTCAATCCGGTGGCGGCGATGCACCGCTTGCCGGTGCAATATAACTGGGACCAGAAGATAGGCCCAACGGGTGACGGCATGCGCAGCGTCAGTAATATTCAGCCAGTGCTGCCGTTTGAGTTGGATGAAGACTGGAACCTGGTTTCACGCACCATCCTGCCGGTTATTGATCAGCGCAGCCTGATGCCCAACGACCAGGCAAACAAATCAGGGGGCGGTGATTTGACCCAGAGCGTGTTGTTCTCACCCAAGGCGGAAACGCATAGCGGCTGGATTTGGGGGCTGGGCCGGTATTTCTCATGCCAACAGGCAGCGATGATCTTTTGACCCAGGATCAGTGGGCCGCCGGTCCCACAGTCGGTGCGTTAAAACAGGCCAATGATTTGACCTATGCTGCTCTGGTCAACCATCTCTGGTCACTGGTGAGTAGTCCTGCAGGTGGGAGGGAGAAGATCAACGCCCGCTTCATACCGCCATTTCTGTCCTACACCACCTCCACTTATACGACCGTCGACATAAACACCGCGTCGGCCTATGACTGGCAGGCAAGAGAGTGCTCGGCGCCGCTTCATCTGACCGCACCCAGCCGCTTAAGCTGGGCTGGCAACCCTTGAGCATTCAGCTTGGGCCTCGCTACTGGCGCGACAGTGCGGGAAAGGGGGCAGACAGTTGGCGGGGCTTATTGCATTAACAGTTTTTTGACGGCCTCGAACAATCAACCTGAACGAGGCAGGGAGCATCCAGTTAAGAGGCAACCTTTATGACACGTATGGCCTCAATCCTCGCTCGGTTGGTTTTCGGGCTGCTGATCCTTAGCGTGGGCGTCTGGGGAACACTGGCTATCGTGCTCACTGTGGACGACGCAGCCCCCTTGCGACTGGCCTTGGCCACTCTGTTTGCCCTGTTGAGCCTAACCACATTGCTGGGGGTGGTCCTGTCACGCTGGCGCTGGCGAGTGCTGCTGGTTTATCTGTTGCCCCTGGCTGCGCTGTTCGTTTGGTACCAGAGCATTGAACCGTCCAACTCGCGGCAATGGCAGGCGGATGTTGCGGTTCTGCCCTTTGCGACCATCGACGGGGAGCGGATCACCGTGCACAACATCCGCAACGTTGAGTACCGCAGCGAAACGGACTATACCCCGGCCTATTACGACCGACAGTTCGACCTCAGCCAGCTGGTCGGGGTCGATTTGGTCGCGTCTTACTGGATGGGGCCCGCCATTGCCCATGTCTTTCTTAGTTTCGCGTTTGCCGATGGCAAGCACTTGGCCATATCCATCGAAACACGCAAGGAACGCCACGAAAGCTATTCCACACTTAAGGGTTTTTTCCGCCAGTACGAGCTTCACTACGTGGTTGCCGATGAGCGCGACGTGATCCGGCTGCGGACTAACTATCGGCTAGATCCGCCGGAAGAAGTGTATCTGTATCGTCTCAAGGCTCCGCTGGAGAATGGCCGGCGCTTGTTTCTTGAGTATCTGCACCGCATGAACTCACTCAAGGAGACGCCAGAGTTCTACAACACGCTGACCACCAATTGCACGACCAGCATCTGGATGAGTACGCGAACCAACCCGACGCATCTGCCCCTGAGCTGGAAGGTTCTTGCCAGCGGCTATGTGCCCGAATATCTCTATGAACAGGGCTATTTGTATGATGCACAGCGTCCCTTCAGCGAGCTACAGCGCGACGCGCTGATCAACCCGCGAGCTCATCAGGCGAATGACTCCATAGACTTTTCCCGCATGATTCGAACCGCAACACCTTGACCGTATGAATGGCTTCTGGCGATCACAGCATCAGAGTCGATAAGAATATCCCTGGGGGGACGTATGAACGCAGGATTTGTTCGTTACATCTGTCAGTGGTGGTTAGCCATTACGATGGTATGTCTCAGCATATCGCTTCAGGCAGCCACTCCTGTCCTGAGCGAATTGGCAGCGGCTGACGGGGTGCGTCCACGTATCTGTTTGGTGCTTTCCGGAGGGGGCGCGCGGGGGGCCGCCCATGTCGGCGTGCTCAGGGTACTGGATGAATACCGTATCCCAATTGATTGTATCGCGGGCACCAGCATGGGCGCTTTAGTGGGGGCAGCCTTTGCCACAGGCATGTCGCTGACAGAGATGGAGCAACTGCTCGGCAGTATCTCGACCGAATTGTTATTCAAGGAAAATCCACCACGGCAAGAGCAGCATATGCGCCGTAAGCAGGACGACTATACGATTCTCTTTACCCCCGAGGTGGGCTTACAGCAAGGCCAGGTCAAGGTCGGCAAGGGGCTTGTGACCGGGGTGCAACTGGAGACTGTGCTACGCCAGTTGAGCAAGGCCAAAGGCTTCTACAAGTTTGATGACCTGCCCATACCCTTCCGTGCGGTGGCGACCGATCTGGTCAGTGGTAAGGCCGTGGTTTTTGACCGGGGCGAGCTGGCCAATGTGATGCGCGCAAGCATGTCGGTACCGGGTGCCGTAGCTCCGGCCGAGTTCGATGGCATGCTGCTCGTCGACGGTATGCTCACCAGTAACCTGCCCGTGCAGACTGCCCGTGAAATGGGTGCGGATATCATCATTGCGGTCAATGTCGGTACCCCGCTGCTCAAGCGCGAGGAGATCAACGGCATCTTTGGCGTCGCCGGGCAAATGCTCAGTATTCTTACCGAACAGAATGTGAATGCCTCGCTGGCTACGCTGACCGCCAACGACATCCTTATTTCCCCGGAGCTGGGCGACTTTTCCACCGGCGATTTCGACAACCTGAGGCAGATTGCCCCGCTGGGGGAAACTGCTGCGCGTCAGGTGGCCGCCCAACTCAAGCAGCTGTCTATGCCGCCAGCGGACTATGCGGCTTTTCGTCAACGGCAACAGATCAACGTGCAGCCTGAGCAGCGAGTTGTGGATGAGATCCGCTTCGATAAGCTGCGGCGGGTCAACCCCGACTATACCCAGGAAATGCTGGATACCCAGGTGGGCGAGCTGATTGACCAGCCCACCTTGGACCGCGATCTGCGTCGTCTCTATGGCACTGGCCACTTTGAGCACGTCAAGTACAGCCTGCTGGACGATGACGGAAAACATGTGCTGGCCATCGATGCTGCAGAGAAATCGTGGGGGCCGGACTACCTGCGCTTCGGTTTAGGTCTGTCCAGCGACTTCAGTGGCGATGCCTATTTCAATTTACTCGGCAGCTATCGAAAAACCTGGCTCAACGAGCTGGGCGCGGAGTGGCGCAGCGACCTCCAGATTGGCCGTACCAGCGGCTTTTACAGCGAGTTCTATCAGCCTTTTAGCGCCACGGGACCATTGTTTGTCGCCCCCCACATGACCATTGAACAGCGCACTGCCGACCTTTACCAGCAAGATGAGCGGATAGCCAGCTACAAGGTGGTAGAAAAATCCGCAGGGGTCGATATTGGCAGCCAGTTCAGTCGCTATGGCGAATTACGCATGGGGCTGCTCGGCGGCATATTGGAGCCGAGCCTGGATACCGGCCCGCAGAGCCTTTCGCCAGGGGAGTCAAGGGTACAGCTGGGCGCTCTGACTGGCCGCTTGCTACTTGATCAGCTAGACAGTGCCCATTTCCCGCGCGCGGGCTGGAGTGCCAAGCTAAATGTGTACGATTCGCGCAGTGCTTTGGGCGCGGATGAAGCATTCACCCGCTGGGATGCCGAAGGTACGCTGGCCAAGTCTTTCGGTAATCACACGCTCAATTTTGCAGTGAAGTTGGGCGACACGCTTGGGAGCGATCCATTGCCGCGCTACGAGTACTTTCAATGGGGCGGCTTCCTCCAGCAATCTGGATATGCCACCGGCCAGCTGCTCGGCGAAAGTCTTCAATACGGCCGGCTGATGTACTACCACCGCATTTTGCGCGGGAGCCTGCTGGAAGGCGCTTATGGTGGTTTATCTCTGGAAGCTGGGCGCATCGGCAACCCGCTGGTGCCGGGCAATTCGGACGACTGGCTGAAATCCGCCAGCATCTTTGTCGGTTCGGACAGCCCCTTGGGGCCGCTATACCTAGGTTATGGACGGGCGCAGGACGGCAACAGCAGTTTCTACCTCTACCTAGGGCGGCCGTTCTGAATGATGCCATTAGGTCTAGATGGCCCTGGCCAGCTTTCCCCGCGGCGCTACTTCGGATTCATCGAGTTCATGCGCGACGTCTGTGACGACCAGGTTGATGACATGACCAATGCACTGAATACGGTGACCCTGCGTGATCGCCGGAACAGAGTATTTCACTACACTGAGCCGCTTCGACACAGTGGCGTGCGCCCGACCAACGTGCCCGCAGTACTGGCTTTACTCATGCAAGGCCGCATGTCGCCGAGCGACTTGAAGATTTTCACCGGTTTGAGCTCTCGCCAGGCCTGCGATGAGCGTTCCAAACGCATTACCCGTGGCGTGGTGCGCAGTTAGTCGACTCAACTAGCCAGACCGCTGATGCGCCTAGGCCGGCGCATGTTTGCGGCATCTGATACCTCCGCCCAGGGCTCAACTAGGGTGAAAGGCTGAGACAGCATCGCTGTTTTCTGCCGTGCGCGGGTGCATGGGCAGCCGGGTTAGTCGGTGCTACAGCACCCCTGCCTTACGCAGCGCACTGATCTGTTCCGGGCTCAAGCTCAGGTGGCGAGATAGCACCTGTTCGGTGTGCTCGCCCAGCAGCGGCGGTGCGTTGCGGTAGCTCACCGGCGTTGCCGACAGGCGCAACGGACTGGCCACCTGCGGCGTTGTGCTGCCCAGGCTGTTGGGCAGGTCGATACGCAGACCGCGCGCCTTGACCTGAGGGTCTGCGAACACCTGTGCTAAGTCATTGATCGGCCCGCAGGGCACGCCGGCGGCTTCCAGTTGTGCCACCCATTCGGCGGTAGTCCTGAACACGGTGGCTTGGCGCAGCAACGGGATCAGCTCTGTACGATGAGCGACGCGGGCCTGGTTGGTGGAAAAGCGTGGGTCTTCGGCCAACCCCGTCAGACCGGCAACCTCGCACAGCTTGCGAAATTGCCCGTCGTTGCCCACGGCGATGATGAAGTTGCCATCGGCCGAGGGGAAATCCTGATAGGGCACGATATTCGGGTGGGCGTTGCCCAAGCGTTTGGGTGCGACCCCGGTGTTCAGGTAATTCATCGCCTGGTTGGCCAAGCAGGCCACCTGCACATCCAGCAGCGCGACATCGATATGTTGGCCAAGGCCTGATTGCTCACGCTGATTCAGCGCCGCCAGTACGCCGACCGTTGCGTACAAGCCGGTGAGAATATCGGTGAGGGCGACGCCGACTTTCATCGGCCCAGCACCTTCTTCGCCATCGGGCTTTCCGGTCAAGCTCATCAGGCCGCCGAGGCCTTGGATCATAAAGTCATAGCCGGCGCGCTTGGCGTAGGGGCCGTCCTGGCCGAAACCGGTGATTGAGCAGTAGATCAACCGTGGGTTGATGGCGTTCAGCGTTGCGTAGTCGAGGCCGTAAGCGGCCAAGCCGCCGACCTTGAAGTTCTCCAGCAGCACGTCACAGTTCTGCACCAGCTCGCGAATGAGGCGCTGGCCTTCGGGCTGGGTGAAATCCAAGGTCACCGATTGCTTGTTGCGGTTGGCGCTCTGGAAATAGGCCGCTTCACGAGAATCGTTGCCGTCAGCATCTTTCACATAGGGCGGGCCCCAGTGGCGGGTGTCATCGCCGCAGCCGGGGCGTTCGACCTTGATCACCTCGGCGCCCAGGTCACCGAAGATCTGCCCGGCCCAAGGCCCAGCTAGCACGCGGGACAGGTCGAGAACACGGATATGCGACAGGGCACCGGGCATGGCAGGGGACTCCTAGGGAAAACGCCAACGTAGGGTGGATGACGCTTCACCCATTCACACCTTGCATGGCCAACGGTGGATGAGAAGAGCGTCAGCTACGCGCCCCGATCCACCCTACGGATGGGCGTTAGAAAAACGCCTGGATGCCGGTCTGCGCACGGCCGAGAATCAGCGCGTGGACGTCGTGAGTGCCTTCATAGGTGTTCACCACTTCCAGGTTGACCAGGTGGCGGGCCACGCCAAACTCGTCGCTGATGCCGTTGCCGCCGAGCATGTCGCGGGCCAGACGTGCTACATCCAGCGCTTTGCCGCAGCTGTTGCGTTTCATGATCGAGGTGATTTCCACCGCCGCCGTGCCTTCATCCTTCATCCGGCCGAGGCGCAGGCAGCCTTGCAGCGCCAGGGTGATTTCGGTCTGCATGTCGGCCAGCTTCTTCTGGATCAGCTGGTTGGCCGCCAACGGGCGGCCGAACTGCTTACGGTCCAGGGTGTATTGGCGCGCGGTGTGCCAGCAGTCTTCGGCGGCGCCCAGCGCGCCCCAGCTGATGCCGTAACGCGCGGAGTTGAGGCAGGTGAACGGACCTTTCAGGCCGCGCACATCGGGGAAGGCGTTTTCTTCTGGGCAGAACACGTTGTCCATCACGATCTCGCCGGTGATCGAGGCGCGCAGGCCGACCTTGCCGTGAATAGTTGGGGTGCTCAGGCCCTGCCAGCCTTTTTCCAGGACGAAGCCGCGAATCTCGCCGGCATCATCTTTGGCCCAGACCACGAACACATCGGCAATCGGGCTGTTGGTGATCCACATCTTCGCGCCAGTCAGGCGATAGCCGCCGTCGACCTTCTTGGCGCGGGTAATCATGCTGCCGGGGTCGGAGCCGTGGTCGGGTTCGGTCAGACCGAAGCAGCCGATGTATTCGCCGCTGGCCAGTTTAGGCAGGTATTTCTGCTTGGTGGCTTCGTTGCCGAATTCGAAAATCGGCACCATCACCAAGGAGGACTGCACGCTCATCATCGAGCGGTAGCCGGAGTCGATGCGCTCCACTTCACGGGCGATCAAGCCATAGCACACATAGTTCAGGCCGCTGCCGCCGTAGGCTTCAGGGATAGTGGCGCCCAGTAGGCCGGTGTCGCCCATCTCGCGGAAAATTTTCGGGTCGGTGTGCTCATGACGGAAGGCTTCGATCACCCGTGGCTTGAGCTTGTCGGCGGCGAACTGCTGGGCGCTGTCGCGCACCATGCGTTCTTCTTCGCTGAGTTGCTGGTCGAGCAGGAGGGGATCGATCCAGTTGAAGCTTGCCTTGGCCATCGCGAAAACCTCGAAATCAGACAGTGTTGGGCGGGTAGGTGCGCAACAGAACGGCACCCGCCGGTGAGTGGAATTGATCCTAGGCGGCTTGTGGCGGTCAGGCAAACGAGTATTACGCACCATGTTGTGCATAATGCTCACTTCAAGAGAGTATTTATAAGTATATTTGCCTGAATAGAGTGAGGGAGATGCACAGATGCGCCGCAAGATTCCCAGCACTGCCGCCCTGATTGCCTTCGAGTCCGCCGCGCGGCACCAGAGTTTCACTAAGGCGGCGCAGGAACTCAGCCTGACCCAAGGCGCCGTCTGCCGGCAGATCGCCGGGCTGGAGGCCTTCCTTAATATTGAGCTGTTTCGCCGCTCGCGCCGTGGTGTGCTGCTCACTGAAGCCGGCCAAGCCTATGCGCGCCGTGTCGCTGGGCAGCTCGATGCGGTGGAACGTGACACCTTGGCGGTGATGGGCCAGCAGGGTGCGATGAGCATCGAGTTGGCGGTGGTGCCCACTTTCGGTACGCAGTGGTTGCTACCGCGCCTCAAGGATTTTCAACGCCTGCACCCTGAAATCACCGTGAACCTGACTAACCGCACGCGCCCCTTCCTGTTTGCCGATACCGAGTTCGACGCGGCGGTGTATTTCGGTGATGGCGACTGGTCCGGCACGCAGGCCCACCTGCTGATGGGGGAGAGCCCGATGCCGGTGTGCAGCCCGACGCTGCTCGGTGAGCAGGCACAACTCAGCGTTGAACAGATTGCCAACCTGCCGCTACTGCAACAGACCACGCGGCCCTACGCCTGGCGCCAGTGGTTTAGTGCTCAGGGCCTGAATACCGCGCGCGACATGGCCGGACCACGTTATGAGCTGTTTTCCATGCTGGCCCAGGCGGCCATGCATGAGATGGGTGTGGCGCTGATACCGCCGTTTCTGATTCGCCGTGAGCTGGACGAGGGTCGTCTGGTGATCGCCGCACCGCTGACCCTGCCAAGCGACAAGGCCTATTACCTGATGATCCCCGAGCGCAAGCTGGAATCGGCTGCACTCTCGGCGTTTCGCAACTGGTTGGTGGGCGAGGCCGCGCTGTATCGAGATCAATAAGCGCTAATCCTTAGGCATGCACCATGCGCCTCCTGCGGTTGAGTTGGGGCAAACGCATATGGATCAGATCGCCCTTTGTCGGCTGTGGTCGTCAGGTAGTGCCCGGATTCGCCGACTACACGAAGTCAGTGCGCAAATAGCCATGTAGCGCCCATGGTCTCTAGCCTGCAGACTGTTTTTTACGGCGCGCTCGTTACCGGCCACACATCAGAAGATTCGATCAGCGGTCATCCACCTCGCGTATGGCCTTTTCTCTGAGAGCGCCGTCAGTAAAGGCGTAGGCCAGAAACGGCGGGGCCTGCGCTCGGCATGAAAAGTAGTCATGGCCCTATAACTTGTAGTAATGCAATTTTCTTACTCCATAACTTCTTGAAGGGACTGCCGTTCGCCTGCAAAATGCGCCCCCGCCACTTTGCCGCGGGATTGTGCTGATCCTCCCCAATGCCCGCGCGCCATCCGCAGTGCGAGGGTTCACCAAAAAGATCACGCAGGAGAATTGAAGTGCACATAGGTGTTCCTCTCGAAACCCATGCTGGTGAGACGCGCGTTGCCGCAACTCCCGAAACCATCAAGAAGCTGATCGGCCAAGGCCATCAGGTGACGGTACAGAGCGGTGCTGGCGTTAGTGCCAGCATTCCAGACAGCGCCTATGAAGCGGCTGGCGCGGCTATTGGTAACGACAGTGCTGCCTTTGGCGCAGAGTTGGTGCTGAAAGTGGTTGCCCCAACTGATGCTGAGCTGGCGCATATGCAAGCCGGCGCTGTACTGGTGGGCATGCTCAACCCGTTCAGCAACGAGACCATCGCGCGCATCAATGCCCGCGGCGTGACGGCTTTTGCCCTGGAAGCCGCGCCGCGCACTTCCCGCGCGCAGAGCCTGGACGTGCTGAGCTCGCAAGCCAACATCGCCGGCTATAAAGCCGTGCTGCTGGCGGCACATCACTACCCGCGTTTTATGCCGATGCTGATGACCGCTGCCGGTACTGTTAAGGCTGCACGCATTCTGATCCTCGGCGCTGGTGTGGCGGGTTTGCAGGCCATCGCCACGGCCAAACGCCTGGGTGCGGTGATCGAGGCCTCGGACGTGCGTCCGGCGGTGAAGGAGCAGATCGAATCACTCGGCGCCAAGTTCGTCGACGTGCCGTTCGAGACTGATGAAGAGCGCGAATGCGCCCAAGGCGTAGGCGGCTATGCCCGGCCGATGCCCGCTTCGTGGATGGAGCGTCAGGCCAAGGCGGTGCACGAGAAGGCCAAGCTGGCTGACATCGTCATCACCACCGCGCTGATCCCCGGCCGCAAGGCGCCGACCCTGCTGCAAGCCGCCACCGTGGCGGAAATGAAGCCAGGCTCGGTCATCATCGACCTCGCTGCAGCACAAGGCGGCAACTGCCCGCTGACCGTCGCCGAACACGTGGTGGTGGCACATGGCGTGACCATCGTCGGCCACAGCAACCTGGCGGCCATGGTGCCGGCGGATGCCTCGGCGCTGTACGCACGCAACCTGCTGGACTTCCTCAAGCTGGTTATCGACGGCGAAGGCAAGTTCCACCTCAACCT
>JAGGNC010000284.1 GCA_017886405.1 Pseudomonas sp.
CTGGTCGATGAGCTCAAGACCAGCGACGAGTACCTGGCTGAGCGGGCGAAGAACGCCGATCTGTTTCATTTGCACTATGCCGAGAAGAAAACCTTGCAGGAGCGTATTGGACTGGCGGGCAGCGTGGCGCTGGATCGTTTTGTCCTGAACTGGCTGAGTCGGTTGAATCAACAGCGCTTCTGGTAATCGATCCGTCATACAGAGGAAGAATATGAACAAGTTCAGCGCATTACAGGCCCGTGAAAGCGCATCGGGTGAATTCGAGCAGGTAATTGTGCAGCGTGATATCGACGAATTGCCGGCGGGTGAGCTGCTGATTCGGGTCAAATATTCCTCGCTCAACTACAAGGACGCCTTGTCGGCCAGTGGTAATCGTGGTGTCACTAAGCGCTTTCCGCACACGCCAGGCATCGATGCTGCAGGTGTGGTGGAAGCGTCCAGTGTTGCCGAATTCAGCGCTGGTGATGAGGTGATCGTCACCGGCTACGACCTGGGTATGAATACGTCGGGCGGTTTCGCTCAGTACATTCGCATCCCGGCTAGCTGGGCGCTGAAACGGCCCCAAGGTTTATCGCTGCGTGAGGCCATGGTGCTGGGCACAGCGGGGCTGACGGCCGCACTGTGTGTCGACAAGCTTGAACAGGCCGGGTTAGCGCCGGATGCTGGAACTGTGCTGGTCACCGGGGCTACCGGCGGTGTCGGTAGTGTTGCGATAACCTTGCTGACCACGCTGGGCTACCGTGTTGCCGCATCGACCGGCAAGGCGGAGCAAGCTGACTACCTCAAAGCGTTGGGCGCGCAGCAGATTGTTCTGCGTTCCGAACTGCTGGAAGGCACCGACAAACCGATGCTCAAGGAGCAGTGGGCTGGCGCGGTGGACTGCGTAGGCGGGGATATCCTCTTCAATGTGGTCAAGTCATTGCGCTATGGTGCCAGCGTTGCCTGTTGTGGCCTGACGGCCGGCGTGGATCTCAAGGGCAGCGTGCTGCCGTTTATCCTGCGTGGGGTCAATCTGCTTGGGGTTGACTCAGTCGAGCTGCCACTGGTGGTCAAGGCCTCAATGTGGGACAGGCTGTCGCTGCAGTGGAAGGTCAATCTGGATACCCTGGTCAGTGAAGTGACGCTTGATCAATTGCCAGCGGCCATTGCGCAGGTGCTTGCGGGCAAACAGGTTGGACGGGTTCTGGTCAACCTCGGCTGAATCACTGTGCGATGAAAAAGGCCCGGTTTAACCGGGCCTTTGTTTTTCAGTTCAGCTTTGCTGACGTAGAGGGTGATTTCGGCGTTGTACACCGCTCTGCCACCCACTAAAGCCAGTATCGCTAACTTGCATCATCACGTCGGCACTAAGGTGCTGATCATCGCCACGATCTAACTGACGCGTACGGATGAATATGCAGCGCTGTTGGGGAGGGCTTTTCAAGCCAGGCAGCGCTTAGGCCGGCATTCAGGGGTCTTGTGGCTTAGCGATATTCACACAGGTAGGCGGTATCAGCGGCGACCTTGAGTTGGAACGTGCTGTTGGCCGGTATGGTGAAGTTGCTGCCGCTGGTGAAGGTTTCCCAGCTTTCGCTGTCAGGCAGTTTGACGGTCAGGGCGCCGGCGACCACGTGCATGACTTCCAGCTGGTTGGTACCGAACGCGTACTCGCCGGCAGCCATCACGCCAATGGTGGCAGGGCCTTCAGCCATGCCAAAGGCGATGGATTTGACGGTGCCGCCGAAGTATTCATTGACCTTGAACATCTGCAATTCCTCAAAAGGGTATTAAAAATCTGGTCGCCATCAACGGCCGGCCACAAAAATGATTGCCAGTATGCCCAAGCGCTTTTTCTTCGTCATCTGCTTTGCACAGGCAAAACCAGCGGCAGCAGCCGAGCAGTATTGCGCGCATCGGTAAGGGCGCGGTGCTGCTGCCCTTGAAACTGCATGCCCGCCAGATTCAGGGCCATCTTCAGGCCAATGGGTCTGGGCAGTTGGCGGGTTTCGGCGAAGCGTTTCTTCAGGTCAATATGGGGGGTCTGTCTCAGGTAGCTGTGCAGGCCGTGAGTGTTCCACTCCTGTTCTAATTGACGGCGGTCATAGTCGCCCCAGCTGGCCCAGCCCACCAGTTGCGGCTGATGGGCCAGCAGCCAGCGTTCAAATAGTGTCCAGACCACGCTCAGCGGTGCGGCAGCGTTGACATCGGCTTGGCTGATCTGGGTGAGCTGACGGCAGAAATGGGTCAGGTGCGGGCGTCTAGTGGGGCGTACAAAGCGCTGGAAATGCTCGATTTCATGGCCGCCAGCGTTGACCAGGCTGGCGCCGATTTCGATGATTTCCATATCTGTGACCGGCCAACCCCCTTCTTCGGTGGTGGCCTCCAGGTCGATAACCAGCCAATACTGCATAAGCCCTCCTTAGCGTGCTGCGAGTATGCAAGCAGTTCTGACAGTGGGTAAAGCCTGCATGGCGAGTATATCCATACAGTTTTTGCGCATTGCTGTGCTGGCGCTTGTCCCACGTGGCGGGCATGCTTGTGCGTCGAGCCGTATCAGTTAGACGTTGCGATACGCAGTTTAACAAGGGCCTGCGTTTTATTGGCGTCGAGGCTCACCCGTTGTTTAAAGCAGAGGTGTGCATGGCAAAGCTGGCATTTATCGGGCTGGGCGTGATGGGTTATCCGATGGCTGGGCACCTAACACGTGCCGGACATCAGGTGTGTGTGTACAACCGCACCGAGGCTAAGGCTGCACAGTGGGTTGCCGAGTATGCCGGCAGTCATGCACCGACGCCGCGTGAAGCGGCTATGGATGCTGATTTTGTGATGGTCTGCGTCGGCAATGACGATGACCTGCGCAGTGTGGTGCTCGGTGAGCAGGGCGCTTTTGCCGGTATGCAGGTCGGCGCGGTGCTGGTTGATCACACCACGGCGTCTGCGCAGGTGGCCCGTGAGCTGGCCGAGCAGGCAGCCAAGCGCCATCTGGGGTTTCTCGATGCGCCTGTATCTGGCGGTCAAGCAGGTGCGCAGAACGGTGCATTGACCATCATGGTCGGCGGCGATGCAGCGACATATGCCAAGGCTGAACCGGTGATTCAGGCCTATGCGCGCATGGCCCGGTTAATGGGCGAGGCCGGCAGCGGCCAGCTGACCAAAATGGTCAATCAGATCTGCATTGCTGGGTTGGTTCAGGGATTATCCGAAGCGTTGCATTTTGCCCAATGCGCTGGGCTCGACGCGCATGGTGCGATGGAGGTGATTAGCAAGGGTGCAGCGCAGTCCTGGCAACTGGAAAATCGCCATAAAACCATGCTGGCGGGTGAGTTTGAACATGGGTTTGCCGTCGATTGGATGCGCAAGGATTTATCGATTTTGCTTGCCGAGGCCCGCAGCAACGGAGCGCAGCTGCCGGTAACGGCGCTGGTTGATCAGTTCTATGCCGACGTACAAAGCATGGGCGGCGCCCGCTGGGACACTTCAAGTCTGTTAGCCCGCTTACAGGGCCGAAAGCAGAGTTGAAAGGGCGCGGCGGTCACCTGGCGTTTTAGTGCTGGCAGCTGGCGCAGAGCATTGGCTGACAGTGCTTTCACGTGTTGCAATTATGTATACCGCGCGACTGAATACTTCGCGCATTCCTGGGGCTTAAACACTGGTTCCTTTTCCGTGTTGCTTGTCTATGAGGTCTGTTCCTGATGAATTGCCGTGCTGGCTGCGGTGCCTG
>JAGGNC010000137.1 GCA_017886405.1 Pseudomonas sp.
ACGATGAATCATCCCCCGAGGTGATCCTGGTCGGCACCAGCAACTCGGCTAACCGCGACGAAGACACCAAGAACTACAACTTCGACGGCTACCTCAAGGAATACCTTGGCGTCGATATCCTCAACCTGGCGCAGCCCGGCGCAGGCCAGGAAGGCGCGCTGCTCAACTACCTGCAATCGGCCGACTACTCACCCGATGCACCGCCGAAAATGATCATCTGGGAGCTGCCGGCCAGTTACCACTTGGAAGACCCGCTGCTCTACCGCCAACTGCTGCCGGCCATCCAGGGCGGCTGCGCCAAGGCCGAGGTACTGGCCGGCAAGCAGACCGAGCTGCCACCGCTGCAGGTCAACCAGCGCATCGAGATATTCAGCAACAGTGGCGCACAACGGCGCGACCTGAGCGACCTGCCAGGCTTTCTCGATATCCAGTTGAGCGACAAGAACCTCAAGGACTTCTACATCATCACTTATTACGACAATGGCCAGCGCGACAAGGTCTGGTACCGCCGCGAGGCGATCGTCGAAGGCGGCCAGTTCTACCTGCAGCTGAGCCAGGCCGAGACCTTCCGCGGCGCCAACCTGCTCTCGGTGTTTTTCGAACCTACCGAGGCGCCTACCGAGGTCGGCAATGTGGAGATCAAGCTATGTCGCTGAAATCGCAATCCACCACGCGCTGGCTGGCGGCACTGTTCAGCTGCGTCGTAACCGCCAGCCAGGCCCAGTCGATCTGGCCGCCGCAGCCGACCGCGCTGAGCGGCCAGATCGGCGACTACCACAGCATGACCTGCCCCAAGCAGGTGCCGCCGCCCTACAGCGGCCCGCTGCTGATCGACAGCAAGTACGACCAGCGCGACGCGAGCAAGTCGACCCTGAGCGGCAAACAATCCAGGCAATCGCGCGAAATCAACGCGCGCCTGAGTGAGTTCAGCCAGCGCCTGGCTCAGTTCGCCGACTACTACCTGATGGCCGCACAACCGCAGCAGGCTACCGCCGGCCTGGCCTGCCTCGATCAATGGCTGCAGGCCTGGGCCGTGGCCGGCGCCCTGCAAAGCCGCGAGGCGAGCAAGACCGGGATCGCCGCACGCAAGTGGTCGCTGGCGGCCATAGCCTCGACCCTACTCAAGACCCAGTCACTGAGTGGCGGCCAGCCGCAGCTGTCGCAGGAGCAACAACAGTGGCTGCAGCATCTGGCCGAGCGGGTGATCGAGGATTACAGCCCGCGCCAGCAACCCGGTTTCGCCTACTTCAACAACCATGACTACTGGGCCGGCTGGGCCGTCGCCGCCACCGGCATGCTGCTCGACAGAGCCGACTTCATTGCCTGGGGCGAGCGTAACTTCCGCCAGGCGCTGGTGCAGATCAGTCAGTCGGTTAATGGCGACTATGCCTACCTGCCCAACGAGCTGGCCCGTGGCCGGCTGGCCGCCAATTACACCCACTACGCTCTGGTGCCGTTGATGCTGCTGGCCGAATCCAGCCACAGCAACGGCCCCGGCCTGTCTGCTGCGGACAGCACCAAGCTGCAGCAACTGGCCAACTTCGCCGTGCGCAGCGTGCTGGCGGCCAGCAGCCTGCCCGAGCTGGACGGCCAGGCACAGGAAGCCGTGCCCGCGCACAAGATGACCTGGCTGCTGCCCTTCCTCAGCCGCTACCCGCAGCATGCCCTGGCGCGCCAGCTGTACCAGGCCGAAAACGCTGAGGTCGACGCCTACAGTCAGATCGGCGGCCGCATCAAACCGCTCTACCCCAACCTTCCCTGACCCGAGAGGTGCCATCGTGCCGCGATTCACTGCATCCTTCTGCACGTTGTTAGCCGGCCTGCTGCCGAGCGCCCCGGCGCTGACGCAGACCCTCTACCGTCACCAGATCGAAGCACTGCCCAGCCAGCCACAACAACAAGCGCG
Source organism: Pseudomonas sp. (assembly GCA_017886405.1). Taxonomy (GTDB): domain Bacteria; phylum Pseudomonadota; class Gammaproteobacteria; order Pseudomonadales; family Pseudomonadaceae; genus Aquipseudomonas. The sequence continues at coordinate 1,907 of JAGGNC010000137.1, forward strand.
GGTCGAATTGCTGGCCAACACCACGGCGAGCGTGGCCGCCGGGCAACTGACTGCGGTAGCACCACGCGGGCAGGCCCGGGTCAGCCTGGCACCGATGTTCTCCGCGCAGCTCGGCAGCTGGCCGTTTGAATCACTGGTCAACAGCGGCCTGTTCAAGACCATTGCCGACTACCAGAACGAGCATCCGCGGATCCTGCAGCTCGATGCCGGGAGCATCGACCTGGCGCAACTGACGCGCGCCGTGGCCAACCCGAAGATCCTCGCCCGGCACAAGGACGGCTACCTGCTCAGCTACCCACTGCTGATCGGCGCCAAGGCCGCCTTGCTGGTCGAAGACAGCCGCCTGTACCTGAATAGCCGCAGCGGCGCGGCGCTGATCAATCTGGGCCAGCTCAGACTGCAACGCAGTCACCTGCAGAGCTGGAGCGGCGAGATCGCACCCGCCCATCCGCCGCTGTTTCGCCCCTTCGTCATGGCCTGGGCCGGTAGCCTGACCTTGATCGAGCACTCGACACTCTCGCGCCTCGGCTACAACGCCCACCTGACCCGCGGCCTGAGCAGCAGACGTAGCCCGCAGCAGGATTCGGGCATAGGCCCGGCGCGCATACTGATCCGCGACAGCCAGCTGCGCGAAATGGCCAGCGGCGCCGAGCTGCACGATGCCCTGGTGTTGATCGACAACAGCAGTTTCGCGGATATCCAGCAATACGCCATCGACCTGCATAACAGCCGGCTGAGCCTGCGGCAGAACCGCATCAGGCAGGTCCGCAATCAGAGCGCGATCCGCATCAGCGGCGCCAGCAGCGGCGATGTCACGCAGAACCTGATCATCGCCAGTGGCAAGTCGGCGATCGAGGTGCTGGCGCAGTCTGGCGACCTCAGCCTGCTGGATAACCTAATCGGCAACAGTGGCAGCAGCGGCATCCGCCTGCAGGATCGTCCGCCACAGGCCGGTGGCCGCTTGTTAGTGGCCGGCAACCTGATCGCCAACAGCCATGGCAGCGGCATCGACGCAGAAAACATCGGTGCCGCGCTGATTGCCGGCAACCGCATCAACGCTTCTCCGGAGTATGCCATTAGCCTGCGCAGCAGCCGGCCGCAACCAGGCCGAATCGGCCTGTTCGACAACCGATTGGCCAATATCGGAAAATCGATGATCCGCAGCCAAGGGATCGCCAACCTGCAGCTCGGCGGCAACCGCTTTGAGGGCTTGACGGTGAACCAGGTGGTGCTGGCCGGTGACTTGCTGCCGGTGCAGAGCCTGCTGCTGGAAACCACCGTGCAGCTGGGCTGCATTGCCCAGCTGCAGATCGCGACCACTGCGCAGGCCATCACGCCAATGCCCAAGGCACCTCGCTGCGACTAGTTCGCGGGGCCCCCGGCGCGGCACGCGCGGCGACAGAGGCGCCGACGCCGCAGATAGCACATAACAAAAAGCCCCCGCAGGCTCTCGCCGGCGGGGGCTTTTTAGTCAGCTAGAACTGGATCAGTTCTTGGACTTTTTGGCAGCGCGGGTGCGCTCGCCTTCGTCGAGGATCTTCTTACGCAGACGGATCGACTTCGGTGTCACTTCACACAGTTCGTCGTCCTGGATGAATTCCAGCGCCTGTTCCAAGGTGAACTTCACCGGTGGAACCAGAGCGATGGTTTCGTCTTTACCGGAAGCACGCATGTTGTCGAGCTTCTTGCCTTTGGTTGGGTTAACGCCCATGTCGTTATCGCGGCTGTTCAGACCGACGATTTGACCGTAGTAGATTTCCTGACCGTGCTCAACAAACAGCTTGCCACGCGCCTGCAGGGTTTCTAGGGAATAAGTCAGGGCCTTGCCGGTTTCGACCGATACCAGTACGCCGTTCTGACGGCCGGACATGTGGCCGGACTTCATGGTGTCGTAGCGATCAAAGATCGAGGTCAGGATGCCTGCACCGTTGGTCATGGTCAGGAACTGGTTACGGAAACCAATCAGACCGCGAGCAGGGATGTTGTATTCCAAACGAACACGGCCCTTGCCATCCGGCACCATGTTGGTCAGATCACCCTTACGCACGCCAATCTCTTCCATGACCTTGCCCTGGGACTCTTCCGGCACGTCGATGGTGACGTTCTCGAACGGTTCCTGCTTCACGCCGCCAACTTCACGGATGATCACTTCCGGACGGCCCACGCCCATTTCGAAGCCTTCGCGACGCATGGTTTCGATCAGTACCGAGAGGTGCAGCTCACCACGGCCAGAAACCTTGAAACGGTCGGCCGAGTCGCCTTCTTCAACGCGCAATGCAACGTTGTACAGCAGCTCTTTGTCCAGACGCTCTTTGATGTTTCGGCTGGTGACGAACTTGCCTTCTTTACCGCAGAACGGCGAATCGTTGACCTGGAAGGTCATGGATACGGTTGGCTCGTCGACGGTCAGCGGCTTCATTGCTTCGACATTGTTGATGTCGCACAGGGTGTCGGAGATAAACAGCTGGTCCATGCCGCTGACGCAGACGATGTCACCCGCGGTGGCTTCCTCAACGTCGATGCGGTGCAGGCCGTGGTGGCCCATCAGCTTGAGGATACGCCCAGTGCGGCGCTTGCCATCGGCGTCGATGGCGACCACTGGAGTGTTCGGCTTGACGCGACCACGGGCGATACGGCCAACGCCGATAATGCCGAGGAAGCTGTTGTAGTCCAGAGCCGAGATTTGCATCTGGAACGGACCGTCGACATCAACCTGAGGGTACGGCACGTTGTCGACGATGGACTGGTACAGCGGCGTCATGTCTTCAGCCATGTCGGTGTGTTCCAGACCGGCAATGCCGTTCAGGGCCGAGGCGTAGACAACTTTGAAGTCCAGCTGCTCTTCGGTGGCACCGAGGTTGTCGAACAGATCAAAGATCTGGTCCAGAACCCAGTCCGGACGCGCGCCTGGACGGTCAACTTTGTTGATCACCACGATCGGACGCAGGCCGGCTTCGAACGCCTTCTTAGTCACGAAGCGGGTTTGCGGCATCGGGCCGTCTTGGGCATCAACCAGCAGCAACACGGAGTCAACCATCGACATCACGCGCTCAACTTCACCGCCGAAGTCGGCGTGGCCGGGGGTGTCAACGATGTTGATGTGGTAGCCGTTCCAGTTGATCGCGGTGTTCTTGGCGAGAATGGTAATGCCGCGCTCTTTTTCCTGGTCGTTGCTGTCCATCAGGCGCTCAGTGTCGAGTTCGTTGCGCTCGAGGGTGCCGGACTGGCGCAGAAGTTTGTCTACCAGGGTGGTCTTACCATGGTCAACGTGGGCAATGATGGCGATGTTGCGTAGATTTTCGATCACGTGTGTATCTCGATCAGAGGATTCGGTGTGCCGCCTAATGTAGGTGGCGAGTATTAACTAACTGCGATTTCGGCTCGGCGGCGTGAAAGCGTGATTCACGCCGCCGGTATGTCGGGAGGGCGATGGCGGATGCTGCCGCCGTTCAACCCGGGCGTCTTATGTCGGACGATAAACGCGCACATTGGCATGTCCCTCGCTTAACAGATGATGGGCATGCAAACGGCTCATGACGCCTTTGTCGCAATACAACAGATATTGACGCGCGTCATCCAGCTCTTTGAAGCGGCTGTTCAGGGCATAGAAAGGCAGCGCTTGCACCTCGATGCCGGCCAGCTCAAGCGGCTGCTCTTCTGTGTTATCAGGGTGACGGATATCGATAACGACCTGGCCGACCAACGCTTCACGGACTTCTTCGATATGCACATCTTTACCCAGCTCGTCGATCACCTTGTCGATTGGCAGTAAGGTCGCACGCTCCAAGGCGCGGTCTAGGACGGTCATATCGAAATGACTTTCCTCGTGTTCGACGCGCAACTTCTTAGCTTTTGTGGCCGGATTGATCGAAATCACCCCGCAGTATTCTGGCATGTGTTTGGCGAACTCGGCGGTGCCTATCTGGTAAGCGGTGTCGATGATGTCTTGCTTATGACTGGCCAGCAGCGGACGCAGCACCAGCATGTCAGTGGCCGAGTCGATCACCGCTAAGTTGGTCAAGGTCTGACTGGACACCTGGGAAATCGCCTCGCCAGTGACCAATGCATCAATCTGCAGGCGCTCGGCCATACGCGAAGCGGCACGGAGCATCATGCGTTTAAGGATGACGCCCATATGGCTGTTATCGACCTTGCCAAGAATTTCACCCAGTACTTCTTCAAACGGCACGCTGACAAACAGTACGCGCTGCGAGCTGCCGTATTTCTGCCAGAGATAATGCGCCACTTCCATCACACCCAGCTCGTGGGCGCGGCCGCCGAGATTAAAGAAGCAGAAATGCGAGACAAGGCCACGGCGCATCATCTGGTAGGCCGCAACGGTGGAGTCGAAACCGCCGGACATCAGCACCAGGCTCTGCTCGAGCGACCCTAGCGGGTAACCACCTAGGCCTTCGTGCTGGTGGTGGACGACGAACAGGCGCTGGTCGCGAATTTCCATGCGCACCAGAACATCAGGGTTTTTCAGCGAGATACCAGCAGCGCCGCACTGCTCGCGCAACTGACTACCTACATGGCGCTCAATATCCATGGAGCTGAACGCATGTTTGCCGGCGCGCTTGCAGCGAACGGCAAAGACCTTGCCCGGCAGTTGATCGGCGAAGTGCAGCTTGCATTTTTCCAGCACGTCGTCGAAATCACCCAATGGGTATTCATCGACTAGCAGAAAATGGGTGATGCCCGGCGTGCAACTCAGACGTTCAATCATCGCCTGCAGGGTTTTCGGCTCACTGATCTGGGTCTCAACTTCCAGGTTGTCCCAAACGCCGCTGACCTGCAGCTGGGGATCGAACTCACGCAAAACCGAGCGAATATTCTTCGCCAGCTGCCGGATAAAGTGCTTACGCACCGGCCGACTCTTAATGGTGATTTCTGGGAAGACTTTAACGATCAGTTTCATCTAAACAGTGGGTGCCTAGGCCGCGAAAAAACAGGGGCGCGGATTATAGCGGAAATTGCTCAAGCTTTGATCAAAAATCCTCACACACTTAAACTGAGCACTATTTAAGTGCATGATTGAAATATTCAGCCCCGTAATGGTGCAATTATTTACTACGCAGCGTCCCACAACCCACGCCAGCCTTGAGCTTCAAGACTTACACCCATTCTCGTGCACTGGCATGTAATTTGCTCCCTTGTGAGGCAGGATGCCGTGGCGGATCATCTCGCCGGAAGTACCGAACTATCAAGGGCTCATCATTCGAGCCTTAGCCACCTGGAGGACAACATGTCGAAGTCGATTCAACTTATTAAAGAGCACGACGTGAAGTGGGTAGACCTGCGCTTCACCGATACCAAGGGTAAGCAGCACCACATCACCATGCCGGCGCGTGACGCGCTGGATGACGAGTTTTTCGAAGTCGGCAAAATGTTCGACGGCTCCTCCATTCATGGCTGGAAAGGCATCGAAGCTTCCGACATGATCCTGCTGCCGGTTGACGAAACCGCCGTTATGGATCCGTTCACCGAAGAGCCTACGCTGATCATCGTGTGCGACATCATCGAGCCAAGCACCATGCAAGGCTACGATCGCGACCCGCGCTCAATCGCCAAGCGCGCTGAAGCATTCCTGAAAACTACCGGTATCGGCGACACCGTATTCGTCGGTCCAGAGCCTGAGTTTTTCATCTTCGACGAAGTGAAGTTCAAGTCCGATATCTCCGGCTCCATGTTCAAGATTTACTCTGAGCAGGGTTCTTGGATGTCCGACCAGGACGTTGAAGGCGGTAACAAAGGCCACCGTCCGGGCGTCAAAGGCGGTTACTTCCCCGTTCCACCGTTTGACCATGACCATGAAATCCGCACTGCCATGTGTAATGCCATGGAAGAAATGGGTTTGGTCATCGAAGTTCATCACCACGAAGTGGCGACTGCTGGCCAGAACGAAATCGGTGTGAAGTTCAACACCCTGGTGGCCAAGGCTGACGAAGTTCAGACCCTGAAGTACTGCGTACACAACGTGGCTGATGCCTACGGCAAAACTGCGACCTTTATGCCGAAGCCGCTTTACGGCGACAACGGTTCGGGCATGCACGTGCACCTGTCCATCGCTAAAGACGGCAAGAACACCTTCGCTGGTGAAGGCTATGCCGGCCTGTCCGACATCGCCCTGTATTTCATCGGCGGCATCATCAAGCACGGTAAAGCACTGAACGGTTTCACCAACCCGTCGACCAACTCCTACAAGCGTCTGGTCCCAGGTTTCGAAGCTCCAGTGATGCTGGCTTATTCGGCGCGTAACCGTTCGGCCTCGATCCGTATCCCTTACGTTTCCAGCCCGAAAGCCCGCCGTATCGAAGCACGCTTCCCGGATCCGGCTGCCAACCCGTACCTGGCCTTCTCCGCTCTGCTGATGGCCGGCATCGACGGCATCCAGAACAAGATTCACCCTGGCGATGCTGCTGATAAGAACCTGTATGACCTGCCACCAGAAGAAGGCAAGTTGATCCCACAGGTTTGCGGTAGCTTGAAAGAAGCCCTGGAAGAACTGGACAAGGGTCGCGCGTTCTTGACCAAAGGCGGCGTGTTCTCCGACGACTTCATCGATGCCTACATCGAGCTGAAGAGCGAAGAAGAAATCAAAGTACGCACCTTCGTCCACCCGCTGGAATACGACCTGTACTACAGCGTCTAATCTCGCAGGCAACACAAAAGGCCACCTTCGGGTGGCTTTTTTGCATCTACAGCCCTCATATCAATGCACTGCTACCGCCTTTCACCACGGATTTTCTGCGCGGATGCACGCCCAGCCATCAACACGCTTGCCAGAGCGCCATACCAGTGCAACGCTTAAGGCACATCCATCAGGAGAGACAGGCATGCGCCCTCTACTTATCTGCCTGCTGCTAAGCCTGGCCTTGCCGGCCAGTGCACAAATCTTCAAATACTCCGACGCCAACGGCAATACGGTTTTCACCGACCAGCCGCCGGAAGGCCAGCAAACCCAAAATGTTCAGTTGCCGGAGACAAATAGTGTCTCGATGCCGGTGCCAAGCGTTCCAACAACGCCGCAAGCAAATGCCACTGACAAGGCAGCGCCATACAGCACATTGCAGCTGACGGACATCCCCGACGAAGCTGCCCTGCGCGCCAACAATGGCACCTTCAGCGTTGGTGTGGACATCCAACCGCGCCTGGCCAGCAATCATCGCCTGCGCTTGCTCCTCGACGGCCAGCCTTACGGCCAACCGAGCAACGTGCCACGCCTGCAAGTAAGCAATGCCGACCGCGGCGAGCATAGCCTGGCAGTGGAAGTACTCAGCGGCGAACAGTCGATCCAGCAGAGCGCTACCACGACCTTCACTGTGCAGCGGGTCAGCACCAGCAGCCCGGCACTGCGTCCGCCCCTCCCTGCTCCATCAAAACCCAAGCCAGCTCCCTGACCTATGCGCAATCTGCTGTTTTGCAGCCTGATGCTGCTCGCCCTGCCCAGCATGGCGCAGATTTATACCTATATAGATGCTGAAGGGAATCGGGCTTTCACTGACAAACCTAAATCGGGCAATGCCGAGCGCATCGAACTGGCACCCAGCAACTCGATGCCAACCCTCCAGACGCAAACGCTGCCCGCGCCGCAATCGCCGCCAGAACCCACTCAGCGCTACAGTCTGTTACGTATTCTGGTGCCACAGCCCGACGCCACGATCCGAGACAGCGCCGGTAACCTGATCGTCAGCGTCAACAGCGACCCGGGTCTTTTCCCTCAGCACAGTTATCGGCTGCTGCTCAATGGCGTTCAAATCGGCGAAGCAGGCAGCAGCCCTGTTTTTCCGCTGGAGAATATCGACCGCGGCACGCATCAACTGGCGGTAGAGATCATCGATTTAAAAGGCCGCATCATCGAACGCACCCCCAGCCAGCCCTTTCATATGCTGCGCATTTCCCTGGCGCAAAAGCGCAAGGTCAACCCCTGCAAGAAAGAAGACTATGGCGTTCGCCCGGAGTGCCCGCTAAAGGACAAACCGCCGGAAAAGAAAGACATCCCCTTCGTGCCCTTTATCTAATTGACCGTAGCGCACCAATTCGGCGCGCCTATCGCCAGGCGCCTCTATACTCTCCCTATTTTGGGGCGCCCTATAGGGTGCCTCTGCGTTGAAAGCAGCTATTTCGCGGCATTGCGCAAGCAAACACGCTTCTTTTCGGGGCTTTGGTTTGCTTCTTGCATTTTCCAATAGCATTGCTGGAGCCAAAGGGTCTGCTGACATCCCACTATGATCATTAATGACACACTGCACCGACTGCTGCTGGACAACCTGACCACTGCCACGCTGCTGCTCAACGACGATTTGCGTCTTGAGTACATGAACCCGGCCGCGGAGATGCTCCTTGCCGTTAGTGGCCAACGCAGCCACGGGCATTTCATCAGCGACCTGTTTACTGAGTCCAGCAATGCCCTAAGCGCACTTCGACAGGCCGTCGAGCAAGGCCATCCATTCAACAAACGCGAGGCCGTACTGACCTCGGTCAGCGGTCAGACCTTGGCCGTCGACTATGCGGTAACGCCCGTGATCAGTCGTGGCGAAACCCTATTGCTGCTTGAAGTCCACCCTCGTGACCGCCTGCAGCGTATCACCAAGGAAGAGGCGCAGCTGTCGAAACAGGAAACCACCAAAATGCTGGTGCGCGGCCTGGCTCACGAGATCAAGAACCCCTTGGGCGGCATTCGCGGCGCAGCGCAACTGCTAGCCCGCGAGCTACACAGCGAAGACTTAAAGGATTACACCAATGTGATCATTGAAGAGGCCGACCGTCTGCGTAACCTGGTCGACCGCATGCTCGGCTCAAACAAACTGCCCTCCCTGGCACTGACCAATGTGCATGAGGTGCTGGAGCGCGTGGGCAATTTGGTCGAGGCCGAAAGCCTAGGCAGCATTATTTTGGTGCGCGACTATGACCCCAGCATTCCGGATTTACTGATCGATCGCGAACAAATGATCCAGGCCGTCCTGAATATTGTGCGCAACGCTATGCTGGCCCTGTCCGCGCAGAGCGATCTGCGCCAGGGTCGCATTACGCTGCGTACGCGCACCGTGCGCCAGTTCACCATCGGTCATTGCCGTCACCGTCTGGTGACCAAAATCGAAATCATCGACAACGGCCCCGGCATACCGCCTGAGCTGCAGGAAACCATCTTCTATCCAATGGTCAGCGGGCGTGCCGACGGCACGGGTTTGGGCCTGGCTATTACCCAGAACATCATCAGTCAGCACCAAGGCTTAATCGAGTGCGAGAGCCATCCTGGCAACACCGTATTCTCGATCTTCCTGCCGCTGGAACAAGGAGTAACCTCTTAATGAGCCGCAGTGAAACCGTCTGGATTGTTGATGACGATCGCTCCATCCGCTGGGTTCTGGAAAAAGCGCTGCAACAGGCAGGCATGACCACTCAGAGCTTCGACAGTGCCGATGGCGTAATCAGCCGCCTGAGCCACCATCAACCTGATGTGATTATTTCTGACATTCGCATGCCGGGAGCCAGCGGCCTCGAACTGCTGGCGCGCATCCGCGAGCAGCATCCACGCCTGCCGGTCATCATCATGACGGCTCATTCCGACCTGGAAAGTGCCGTGGCGTCCTACCAGGGTGGTGCGTTTGAGTACCTGCCCAAGCCGTTTGATGTGGACGAAGCCGTTTCGCTGGTAAAACGCGCCAACCTGCATGCCCAGGAACAACAAGGCCTGAGCCTGCCTGTCGAGCAACCACGCACGCCTGAAATTATTGGCGAAGCGCCAGCGATGCAGGAGGTATTTCGGGCTATCGGCCGCCTCTCTCACTCCAATATCACCGTACTGATTAACGGCGAATCCGGTACCGGCAAGGAGCTGGTGGCTCATGCCCTGCACAGGCATAGCCCTCGTGCGGGCGCCCCCTTTATCGCCCTGAACATGGCGGCGATTCCCAAGGACCTGATGGAGTCAGAGCTCTTCGGTCATGAGAAAGGTGCTTTTACCGGGGCTGCTAATCAGCGCCGCGGACGTTTCGAGCAAGCTGACGGCGGCACCCTGTTCCTTGATGAAATCGGTGATATGCCGGCCGACACTCAGACCCGCCTACTACGCGTACTGGCCGATGGTGAGTTTTACCGGGTTGGCGGGCATACCCCAGTCAAGGTTGACGTGCGCATCATTGCCGCTACCCACCAGAATCTGGAATCCTTGGTACAGGCCGGCAAGTTCCGTGAAGACCTGTTCCACCGCCTCAACGTCATCCGCATTCACATTCCACGGCTGTCCGATCGTCGCGAAGACATCCCCACCTTGGCTCGGCATTTCCTCAGCCGCGCCGGACTGGAGCTGGCGGTCGAGCCCAAACTGCTGAAAAGCGATACCGAAGACTATCTGCGCAACCTGCCGTGGCCGGGTAACGTGCGCCAGCTGGAGAATACCTGCCGCTGGATCACCGTAATGGCCTCCGGGCGCGAAGTGCATGTCAATGACCTGCCCCCGGAGTTGCTCAGCCAACCGCAGGAAAACGCACCGGCCAGCAACTGGGAGCAGGCACTGCGCCAATGGGCCGATCAGGCGCTGGGCCGTGGCCAATCCAGCCTGCTGGATACTGCCGTACCTGCCTTCGAGCGAATAATGATCGAAACCGCGCTCAAGCACACCGCAGGCCGCCGCCGTGATGCTGCGTTACTGCTGGGCTGGGGTCGTAATACCCTGACGCGTAAGATCAAGGAACTGGGCATGAACGTCGACAGTAGCGATGACGAGGACAGTGACGACTAGACAGTCCGCTCTGCGGATAAAAGAAACGGGCCCCATGGCCCGTTTTATTTTACTGTGACCACCAATTTAAAAATGCACCAGAGCCATGCACCAGCAACATGCACCAGCACTAACCGGGCGCACAGCAGCGGTTCACCGACACCCGCGGGCGCCTGCAATAGGCCTCTCCAATAAGCCTACGCATCAGTAATTACGAGGCCTGCAGGAAATTTAATAAAACTGGCACACAGTCTGCATAGACTTAAGTAATACCAGTTTTGGGGACCTTGGTACAGGCAGGCCGGGGAATCCCCACTTTTACCCCCAAGGCAAAAAGGCCACCTAATCAGGTGGCCTTTTTGCATCTAGCGGTACAACTCGCGACGGAATATCAACGGCGGCGAGCCCTTGTATATACCAAAGCTGGCTAAGCCCGCTGCCGCCTGTCGCGCAGCACCATTCCAGGGGTAATGCAGCCAGTTCGGCGCACTGGGAAAACGCACCTGCACCGAACCATCGTTGCCATTGCCAGGCGCACTCAACTGCACGCGGCCCACGCCAGCGACAGGCGCGGTTAGGCTCGGCGTAGTTTCATTAGCGGACAAATTTCCAAGGTAGCTGAATAGATCGGGCGCACCCAACACGCTGCTGGTGGTGCAAGTATCCAGCCCTTCGGCCTGGAAACTGCCACCCGCGACGTTTTGCCAGCTTTCCAGTACCAGCGGTAGACTCAAGCTCTGCAACTCAGAGCCATGGGCATTGCCGATGCGTAGACGGCCCAGACGTACTTCGCTGCCGGGCTCATCACTGAAGTCGTAGCTGTAATCAATGCAACCGCTACCGCTGCCATGGCAGGCACCGTCGACATCGGTCAGCATCGCTGCGGTAAAGCCCTGCCTCACCTTGGCCAGAAATGGATAATCGTCATCGCTAGGCACGACCGCCGGCTGGAAGAGCAGCTGCTCGCCGCTCCAACTGTAGGTGCGCCGGCCGTCGCCATCACCGGCGCCAGTCGTACTTAGGGTGGCCACGCCCTGACTGGCCAGGCGCGCATCCAAGTCAGCCGGCCCGTTTACCGAGCTATAGCTGCCCACATCTGGGGCGACTAACTTCCAGAAGGCCCCGCGATCATAGTTAGTGGTCACGCCACCCGCACGGTTGTAGCCGGTAATAGCCAGGCTCGGCGGACGAGTGTTGGCAAAGCCCATCGGCTGGCCCTGATAGCTAAAGGCGCTGCCGCAACTGGGGGTGAGACTGGCGCTACCAACAGCACCCAGATAGGCAGGAATAAAGCGACCCGCAAGGGCACTGCTGCCGCCGCTGACCGTCTCACCATCCAGATAGCCGCCGGTTGACGGGGTGGCCATGATGGTGAACACACCCACTTCTGAGATCGATGTATTCGACGTGGTCTGACTGCCCAGCGCATGGGCATAGTTTGTTGGCGACATCGTGCCGTTAGCGCCGCCAGCTGGAGCCTGCACCGCACTGCTTAACAGGATGCCGGAATGGATGAAGTTCGGCGTGGTGATATTGCCCGTGCATAACTGCGCAGCGGTTAGCGCTTCACCATCGACCTGCCAACCCACTGCACGAACGCGCAAGGGGAAGCTGTCGCCCGCACGCACGCCAGGTAATACCGCGCAGTTTTCATCCGCACTGCTGCAGGTACTGTCAGTCTGCAGACACAAACCATACGGCTTACTGACGAACAAGTCTGAACCAGTCAGGGTCAATCCTGGATCCGCAGTGGCGTTGCTACCGGCGTAACTGGCGTTAAGCGTCATCTGCCCCGCATCGTCATATCGCACCGTCAGCGGCGCGGTGCCGGTGGCATCAAAGTT
>JAGGNC010000061.1 GCA_017886405.1 Pseudomonas sp.
CTGGTGACAAGGGCGAGGTCGATGCAACTGGCTACCTGAAGATCACCGGGCGGGTGAAGGACATCTTCAAAACCAGCAAAGGCAAATACATCGCCCCAGTTCCGATTGAGGGTGAAATTGCCAAGAACCTTTGGGTCGAGCAGGTGTGCCTAATGGGCAGCAATATGGATCAGCCGCTGGCGCTGATCGAGTTGTCGCCAGCGGCTCGCGAACTGGATCGCCAGCATTTGGCAGCCGTGTTGTTGCAGACCTTGAAGCAGCTCAACGCGAAGCTTGCGGCGCACGAACGGCTTAGCCATTTTGTGTTGGTGAGTGAGGCCTGGACGGTGGACAACGGTTGCATGACGCCGACCATGAAGATCCGCCGTAACGTGCTCGAAGCGCGCTTTGCCGATCAGCTGAGAGCATTGGATGCCAAGCAACCACTGCATTGGCAGTAGCCCGGCGGCTTTTCATAGCCCGGATGCAATCCGGGCTATGACGAGGAACGGAGGAGGGGTCGGGCCGGGCAGGTTGAGCGCAGCGATACACATCGGCATTAACGATTACCAAAGGAGCTGCCATGAAAGGCCCGCTGTCCACCCTGAAAGTGCTGGATTTCTCCACCCTGTTGCCGGGGCCGTTTGCCTCGTTGCTGCTGGCCGATATGGGCGCTGAGGTGCTGCGCGTAGAGTCGCCCAGTCGCCTGGATTTGGTACGGGTATTGCCGCCCCATGACGGCGGTGTGTCCGCCAGCCATGCCTACCTCAACCGCAACAAGCGCTGCATTGCCTTGGACCTGAAAAGGCCCGAGGCGGTGGCGATGGTCAAGCAGTTGGTGGCCGAGTACGACATCATCCTAGAGCAGTTTCGTCCGGGGGTGATGGACAGGCTCGGTGTGGGTTATGAGGCGCTGAAGGCAATTAATCCCAGGCTGATCTACGTGTCGATCACCGGCTATGGCCAGAGCGGCCCGAACAAAGACCGCGCCGGCCACGACATCAACTACCTGGCCCTGGCGGGTATCGCCAGTTACACCGGACGCCGCGAAACCGGGCCGTTGCCGTTGGGTATTCAGGCGGCAGACATCGCCGGTGGCTCGCTGCATGGGGTGATCGGCTTGCTGGCCGCGGTTATCCAACGTCAGGCGACGGGGCAGGGCCAGCAGGTGGACATCAGCATGACCGACTGCGCCTTCAGTCTGCATGGTATGGCCGGTGCGGGTTATCTGGCGGCGGGCGTGGAGCCGGCGATGGAAAACCAGGCGCTCAATGGCGGTAGCTTCTACGACTACTACCGCACCCGCGACGGTCGCTGGTTTTCGGTCGGCAGCCTGGAGCCGCAATTTATGCAGCAGTTCTGCACCGCCATCGCCCGCCCAGAATTAGCGACGCGCGGGCTGTCGCAGCGGCCTGAAGACCAGCAAGCGCTTAAGCGCGAGATTGAAATCGAATTTGAGAAGCGCGATTTCGCTGAGTGGGCCAAGGTATTCGCCGGGCTGGACGCCTGCGTCGAGCCGATGCTCAACCTTAGCGAGGCGGTCGAGCATCCACAGATCAAAGCGCGTGGCCTGGTCACTGAGGTGCCGCGCACGGGCAACACCCCGCAGGCGCAGATTGCCTGCCCAATCAAGTTTTCTGCCGGTTTACCTGCGCCTCAGCATATCGGTGCGCCGTTGGGGGCGCACACCGCAGAGGTACTGGCTGAATTGGGCTACAGCGCCGAGCAGATTGACCAACTCAAGGCCGCCAAGGTGGTGGCCTGAGCCTGTTCGGGCGGCGCGGCTGAATGCTCAGTGGTTGCACAGGCGCAAAGGTCGCTCGTCAAATGCTGATTTTTCCGGCATAAGCCTGGGGCGTTTAAGCTACTGAGCGGTTCAGAACAGACACATGTATCACGGTGAAAAATTCAACGCGTGGACTCATCTGGTTGGCGCTGTGCTGGCCAGTATCGGCGCCGTTTGGTTATTGGTATTGGCGAGCCTAGATGGCGAGCCGCGCAAGATTATCAGCGTGGCCATATACGGCATTACCCTGGTGTTGCTCTACAGCATCTCGACGCTTTACCACAGCGTGCAGGGACGTGCGAAAGTGATTATGCGCAAGCTTGATCATTTATCGATCTATCTGTTGATCGCCGGTAGCTACACGCCGTTTTGCCTGGTCACTCTGCATGGGGCCTGGGGCTGGTGGTTATTCGCAATAGTCTGGAGCTTGGGGCTGATCGGCATGTTGCAGGAGATAAAGCCGCGCTCCGAGGCGCGGATACTGTCCATTGTGATCTATGCGGTGATGGGTTGGATCGTGCTGGTGGCGATCAAACCGCTGCTCGCCGCCCTAGGCACGGCCGGCTTTATCTGGCTCGCCAGCGGCGGCGTGTTGTACACGGTGGGCATCATTTTCTTCGCGTATGACAGCCGCTTTCGCCACTGGCACGGGATCTGGCACCTGTTCGTGATGGCCGGAAGCCTGGCCCACTTTGTCGCGGTGCTGTTTTACGTCCTCTAGGCCGTGTCACTTTGCTAGGTTCGATTGCTCAATTGCCGATACACAGAGCCCAAGACTTTGCAGCCGCTGCAGTCGCTGCGGCTTTCTCAGGCCTTGAGTCTTTGGACTTCAGGTAAATACCCTATCCCATTAGCTGCTGGGCTCTTTTCTGAACTTGCGGCGTAGGGACTATGAGTCCCTCTTCGGTTGCGGCACACTGGCCGCCAAAATAAAAACAGGGGGGTTATATGCCGCTGCATTCTCTTGGTTCCTCGATAGCCCGCTGGCAGACACGTATGCGTGTGGCAGCGCTGCTGGTACTTGTCGGTCTTAGCGCAGTCACCGCTACTGCGGTACTGGCCCAGGTTGATGCGACCTCAGTCGCGCCAGTGACCGGCGCTGTCGCCGCTCCTGCCCCGTCTAATTCTGCTGCAGCCGCTGTGGCGCCTGGGGTGGCTAGTGCGCTGCCTGAAGCGCAACGTTTCGGCGTTCGCGAAATGTTCAGCCAGGCCGACTGGGTGGTGAAGTCGGTGATGATTTTCTTGTTTTTTTGCTCATTGCTGACCTGGGCGGTGTTGCTCGAAAAGCTGATCGTCTTCGCTCGCGCCCGCCGCGCTAATAACCGATTCCTCGACGCCTTTCGTCAGGGCGACTTGGAGCATTTGGACGCCGTGGCCACTGACAGCGCTATGGCCCGTATGTGGCAAGTCAGCCAGTCCGAGCTCAAGCACTTCAGGCGCAACCGTAGCCAGGAGGCCAGCGCCGATCAGATCAACCGGCTGTTGCAGCGCATGTCCCTGACCTCAAGCATCGTTCAGGAGCGTGACCTGGCGCGTCTCGGCAGCATGATGGGCGTGCTCGCTACCATTGGCGCGACCGCACCCTTTATCGGCCTGTTCGGGACTGTCTGGGGCATTCTTAACAGCTTCGCCAATATCGCCACCATGAAATCGTCGAGTTTGGCCGTTGTCGCACCGGGTATCGCCGAGGCGTTGCTGGCGACTGCGTTGGGACTGTTTGCGGCGATTCCGGCGGTGATGATCTTTAACAAATTTGCCCGCGACATTAACGGCTTCGTCGGCGCTCTGGATAACTTCTCGGCAGAGATGATCGCAGCCATGTCACGGAAGATGGATGAGGTGCGCTGAGCATGAGTATCCAGTTCAATTCCGGGCCCATGGTTAAGCGTCACAATTATCAACAAAACGCCGAAATGAACATCAC
>JAGGNC010000012.1 GCA_017886405.1 Pseudomonas sp.
AGGCGCTCAACCAACAGCAGTTATTTGTCGAGGTGGAACGACTGCTGCAAGGGCTGGAGCTACACGACACGGTATTTCGCAGTGACCATGCCTCCAACTACTTGGTGCTCAAAGGCACGCTCGGCGCAGACAAGCAGCGCTTGCTGGCACAGGTGCGTCAGGCCATTGAGCAGCCACAGCAGGCGCACTTGCGTCAGGAGTGGCAGCGCGGTCTTTGAGTGTGGGTAGGTGGCGTGAAATCTGCATCTAGCCGCTATCTGCCGGTTTCTTGTCACCGGCTGCGGGAGAAGCACGATGCGAAGTCTGTTGCTGATAGTGACTGTGTTGCTGCTGGGCGGCTGTATGAAGCCCAGTGATTTGGCCGATAGCGCGATTTACCAACTGCGTGACGTCGGCATGCTCGACCACAGTCAGACACGCCGCGCGAGTTCCTGGCGGTTGCAGGCGGACTCATTTATCTACATCGCCCAAGGTCATTTCGTGCCGCCGGGCGGCGCGTATCCGCGGCCAAATGTGGTGGCCGAGGAAGCCTACAAGGGTTTCGTTGAGTATTTCCCCATGGTGCGCCGCGCTAAGTCTCCGCTCGGCCTTGAAGAGTCGCTTGCCGAGGCGCGTGAAGCCGGCGCGCACTATCTGCTCTATAGCCGCTTTGCCTATGCCGACGACCGCATCGGCACCATTGAGGAATGGGAAGACCAAGAAGCGCTGGACCGGTTGGGCACCGATCGCGGGGTGATTCAGTTGATGTTGATCGAAACCAATACCCGCTATTTGGTCGATACTGCACGTATTCGCGGCCGTGGAGGCTTGCTAACGCTTTATGATGCCAAGCCTGAGGACCTTATCGGTCCAGCGCTGCAGGACTATGCGCGGCGTTTGTTGGGCTTGGGGCGTTGAGGAGGGGCTGATGACTGACACAGATAAGGCAGGAAATTTGCTGGCACAAATACCCAAAGGTGAGGGTAAGGGTTTGCCGCCGGTGCATCTGTGGAATCCAGATTTTTGCGGCGATATTGATATGCGTATCGCCCGAGATGGCACCTGGTATTACATGGGCACGCCGATTGGCCGCAAGCCGATGGTCAAACTGTTCTCCACCATTATTCGTCGTGATGGCGATAAGTATGTGTTGGTGACGCCAGTCGAGATGGTTGGCATCCAGGTCGATGACGCACCCTTTGTGGCGGTGAGTGTGCAGGTGGAAGGTGAGGGCGAGGCGCAAGTACTGCGTTTTGTCACCAATGTTGAGGATGAGGTGGTCGCCGGCGCTGAACACCCGTTGCGAGTAGAGGTGGATGACCAGACCGAGGAGCCTGCGCCTTATGTGCATGTGCGAACCAATTTAGAGGCGCTGATCCACCGCAATGTGTTCTATCAGCTGGTGGAGCTGGCGGTGACCCGCGAAATCGACGGTAAAAGCTGGCTGGGGGTTTGGAGCAGCGGGGTATTTTTCCCGATCGGCCCTCAGCCGGACTGACGCGCCGGTTGTATTTGGCTCAATAAAAAAGGCTCCCGAGGGAGCCTTTTCTGCATCTTACATGTTGGGGTAGTTAGGCCCGCCTGTACCTTCAGGGGCCACCCAGTTGATGTTCTGGGAGGGGTCCTTGATGTCACAGGTTTTACAGTGCACGCAGTTCTGCGCGTTGATCTGGAATTTCTTCTCGCCGTCTTGCTGCGTCACGATCTCGTATACGCCAGCCGGGCAGTAGCGCTGAGCGGGTTCATCGTACATCGGCAGGTTCTTCGCCAATGGGATGCTCGGGTCCTTCAGCTTCAGATGGCAGGGTTGCTCCTCTTCATGGTTGGTGTTGGAGAGGAATACCGAACTGAGCTTGTCAAAGCTGAGCTTGCCATCGGGTTTCGGGTAGCTGATCTTCGGCGCGTCTGCAGCAAGCTTCATGCAGGCGTAATCTGGCTTGGTGTCGTGCAAGGTGAACGGGAGCTTGCCGCCAAAGATGTTCTGGTCGATGTAGTTGAATGCGCCACCGCCCAATACGCCGAATTTGTGAATCGCAGCGCCGAAGTTACGGCTGCGGAACAGTTCGTCATATAGCCAGCTGGATTTGAATGCGTCGACATAACCAGTCAGCTGGTCACCCCCTTCCTTACCAGCAAAAAGCGCATCAGCCACGGCGTCAGCGGCGAGCATGCCGGATTTCATGGCGGTGTGGCTGCCCTTGATCTTGGCAAAGTTTAGAGTGCCTAGGTCGCAACCTATCAGTGCACCACCATTGAAGACCATCTTAGGTAGCGAGTTGAGGCCGCCCTTGGCAATTGCGCGGGCGCCATAGGAAATACGCTTGCCACCTTCCAAATACTGGGCAATCACTGGGTGATGTTTGTAGCGCTGGAACTCGTCAAACGGCGACAGGTGTGGGTTGCTGTAAGACAGGTCGACGATAAAACCGACTACAACCTGGTTGTTTTCCAGGTGATAGAGGAAGGACCCGCCAGTATTTTCCTTGCCGACGATATCCAGCGGCCAGCCAGCGGTATGAACCACCAGGCCTTGCTCATGCTTGGCAGGGTCGATGTCCCAGATTTCCTTGATGCCAATACCGTAATGCTGTGCATCGGCTTCGGAATCGAGGTTGAATTGCTTTATCAGTTGCTTACCTATGTGGCCACGGCAGCCTTCGGCAAACAGGGTGTACTTAGCGCGCAGTTCCATACCTGGCGTGTAGTAACCCTCTTTTGGATTACCTTCACGGTCGACGCCAAGGTCGCCGGTCAGAATGCCGTAGACAGAGCCTTTGTCGTCGATCAGCGCTTCTTGGGCAGCAAAGCCTGGGTAGACTTCCACGCCCAGATTCTCAGCTTGCTGAGCCAGCCAGCGGCAGAAGTTAGCCAGAGAAATGATGTAGTTGCCATGGTTGTGCATGGTCTTAGGTACAAACATATCTGGGATCTTGCTGGCCTTTTCTGCGCTCTTCAGAACGTAGATATCATCGCGCTTGACCGGTGTATTTAGCGGAGCGCCGAGCTCCTTCCAGTCAGGGAACAGTTCATTCAGTGCGCGCGGCTCAAACACCGCACCGGAGAGAATGTGCGCGCCGACTTCGGAGCCTTTTTCGACCACGCAGACGCTGATTTCTTTACCCGCTTCGGCGGCTTTCTGCTTCAGTCGGCAGGCGGCGGACAGACCGGCAGGGCCGGCGCCGACGATGACGACGTCGAACTCCATAAATTCGCGTTCCACAGGTTATCTCCTACTCAAGGCTCTCTAATTTTATTTGGCGATCAAGCTCGTTCCGTGAGCGATGCTGGCGCATTATATCCAGACCCTTGGGAAGGGCCAATACAAACGTTTGTTTGAATTTTCTGTAGGGGTGTTAAAATCATACTACATCGCTGACGATTGGCCGCTTCGTTGTATTGACCAGTCTAGGTCGTGCGGTCAAGATACGATCGGTTTGTGTCTGCCTTGATTGGTCGACTCCCGGTTCCGGCCGGCCTGCAGTTCCCGCCATGTTCGCTTCTGGCGACATTCTTATTCACCGGAGAGTAACGAGGAATCCATGAAGGTTCTTGTAGCTGTCAAACGAGTGGTCGACTACAACGTCAAAGTTCGCGTCAAAGCGGACAACAGTGGCGTTGACCTTGCTAACGTCAAGATGTCGATGAACCCTTTCTGCGAAATCGCCGTGGAAGAAGCTGTACGCCT
>JAGGNC010000187.1 GCA_017886405.1 Pseudomonas sp.
ATGCAGGTATACGCACTACAGCAGCTTGCGCGGCGAGAAGGCCAGATGCTGCGTCTCCACCTGATACACGGCGCGACTCAGTCGTTGATCGGCAACTACCGGCCCAAGGTATTCGCACAGGCCGATATACAGCAGGTTAAGCAATTGCCGTAACGGCTCAAGACCTAGCCCAGTAAGCTGAAACTCGGTGCCTTGCTCCAGCCAGGCACGCACCCTGATGCGCTGTTCATTATCAACCTGCAAACCGCCAAGGTTGCCCGCCGCAAAACGCCGAAACCGAGGCAACAGCTCTGCTTCTAAGTCATTGAATAGCACCCTGCTCAATGCCTCGAAGGTATGCCGCGCCTGGCTATCCTGTGCGATGGCAGGCAGCGGTGCAACCACGCCTGTGCGCTGCCGCCAGTTGAGCAGCAGCGGTTCAGGGTCAGGCAACAAGGCCGATAGCGGCCCGGTTAGCGCCCCCACCAGCTCACGGTAGAGCTTGGCACGCTCCAGCTTGCGCTCGGTAGTGGATGCCACCTCACCGAGAAACTCGTTCAAGGCAAACGATGGCTTATTGGCATACTTGCCTTCCCACAGGGTCAGCGCAGCCAGCAGCTCATCTTCGGCAAAGTGCCCGGCCAGTCCGGTATAGATTGCCCGTCGGCGAGTAGTCAGGTTCATCTCATACCCTCCTCGACAGATCGTTTTTATCGAAGGTCACGGCCAGATTAAACTCGGGATAGCCCACTTCAGCGTGCTCGGCAAAATCCAGACCCCGCTGCTCATGCTGGGTAGAGGTGCGCAACCCAAGGGTTTTCGCTAACAACAGATAAAGCATCAATGCCAACGGGAACGCCCAGACAAAGGCCACGCCCGCACCGAGCAGCTGTACCCCAACCCTCGACCAATTGAACAAATCGCCACTGAAGAACAGCCCAGCCGCCACGGTGCCCCAAACGCCCGCGAAGCCATGCACCGGCACGGCGCCGACCACATCATCAAGCTGCCAGCGATCCAGCAAACGCATGCCGAACACCACCACAAAGCCGGCCACAAGCCCGGTCAACAGGGCGAACAGGGGTGACATAGTCGCGCAGCCCGCGGTGATACCCACCAGGCCGCCCAGAGAACCATTCACCGTAGTGGTCAACAGCACCGGGCTGGAGCTGCTGCGTTGTGCCAGCACCGCACCAAGCGCACCGGCTGATGCAGCCAGGTGGGTATTGAGCGCAATCAGGCCAAGGCTGACATTCATTTCCAAGCTACTGCCGGCATTGAAGCCAAACCAACCGACCCAGAGAATGAAACCACCTAGCGCGACCAAGCTGAGATTGTGGCCGGGAATACTGCGCGGCGTTCCGTCCGCCGCAAATCGGCCCAGACGCGGCCCCAGCACTATGATGCCGGCCAGCGCACACCAAGCACCGACGCTGTGCACCACGGTCGAGCCGGCAAAATCGATAAAGCCCATTGCGGCTAACCAGCCCTGGCCGCCATAGATTCCGCTCCAGACCCAGCTGCCGAACACCGGGTAAATAAACCCGCTGATGACCACCGCACCAATCAGGTAGGCCGAATAGCGTGTGCGTTCGGCCATGGCGCCGCTGGCAATGGTGGCTGCAGTTGCTGCGAACATCATCTGGAACAGCAGGAAGGTGTAATCCCAGGGTTCGCCATCGTGCGGGGCGAAATGGCTCATGCCAAACCAGCCGGTGATATTGCTACCGAACATCAGACCGAAGCCCAACAGCCAGAAGGTAATGCCGCCCACGCAGCCGTCCATGTAATTTTTCATCATCACATTGACCGCGTTCTTTGCCCGCGACATGCCGCTTTCCAGCAAGGCAAAGCCGGCCTGCATAAAAAACACCAGCACGCTGGCCAGCACCAACCAGGCGGTGTTGAGCGCTTCATCGCTGGCCGCCTGAGCCAGGGGCGAAACTGCAAATACGGCTACACCCAACAGTCGAGCTTTCATTGCAACACCCCCATAACGCTGATTAGAGGGGCTATTGGCGTTTCATCGCGATCGAGTCGCAGCCTGTTTTGACGCGAGGTCAGGCACTAGACGTAAGGGTTTTCAGCACATCCGTATGCCTCACCTTCTTTGCGGCTGACGCACAAAACCGCTCCTGACGTTTTTGTGGTCATTCCATATGAGCCGTCGAGTAACCCTGCATCGCGCTAAATCCGCCGCAGCCTTTGGACTTGCGCGCAAACGTCAACAACCCATCAAGGGCTTCGCAACTCTCATGCCAAATGAAATGGCTATCCCTGAGTCAATTTATGTCGACTGGTTCAGCCTTTGCAGAAACGGGCTGCGTAGATCTCTCCAGCGCTTTGCCAAGGCTCAATGGCTGCATCGCTAATAAAAACCGCTAAACGGCACTCAAGTCAGATGCAACTTGCACCGACACAGTGCGAACAGCACCCATGCTTGCCAGCATCCGCGCCATCGCTGCGCAATTGAATTTGTTCGACAACTTTCGTAATGGCCCTTTGACGGCAAGCGCAACTTTGCTAATACTCAGCCCGTCTGTGCCTAAGGCTTCTAACAAGGAACCTCCACTTGAAGCTGGATCTCAAAAACAGCTTGTCACTTAAATTGCTCCGTGTAGTGCTGCTTTCCGCACTCATCGTCGGCGTGGTCTTGAGTCTTGCGCAGATTGTTTTCGACGTTTACAAAACACGTCAGGCAGTTGCCAACGACGCCCACCGCATACTCGGCATGTTCCGTGATCCGTCGACCCAGGCGGTTTATAGCCTGGACCGGGAAATGGGCATGCAGGTCATTGAGGGCCTGTTCCAGCATGAGTCGGTGCGCATGGCAACGATCGGTCATCCCAACGAGCCGATGCTCGCGGAGAAGAGCCGCGAAAAAGTCGATATTCCCACCCGCTGGTTAACTGACCCGATCCTTGGCAAGGAACAGAATTTCTCCACCCAACTGGTCGGTCGCGGTCCCTACAGCGAATATTACGGCGACCTCAGCATCACTCTCGACACCGCCCCCTACGGCGAGAGCTTTGTTACCAACTCGGTGATCATCTTTATCTCTGGCGTGCTGCGCGCATTGGCCATGAGCTTAGTGCTGTATCTGGTCTATCACCTGCTGCTGACCAAACCGTTATCGAAGATCATCGAGCACCTGAGCAACATCAATCCGGACCGCCCCAGCGAGCACAAGCTGCCCATGCTCAAGGGCAACGAGAAGAACGAACTGGGCCTGTGGATCAACACCGCCAACCAGTTGCTCTGCTCCATCGAACGCAACACCAACCTTCGCCGTGAGGCGGAAAATAGCCTGCTGCGCATGGCTCAATACGACTTCCTCACCGGCCTGCCGAACCGTCAGCAACTGCAACAGCAACTCGACCAGATTCTTGGCGACTCTGGCCGCCTGCAGCGCCGCGTGGCGGTGCTCTGCGTCGGCCTGGATGATTTCAAAGGCATCAACGAGCAATTCAGTTATCAAACCGGCGATCAGCTGCTGCTGGCCCTGTCCGACCGCCTGCGCAGCCACAGCGGTCGTCTCGGCGCACTGGCGCGCCTGGGCGGTGACCAATTTGTGCTGGTCCAAGCAGGCATTGAGCAGCCTTACGAAGCCGCCGAGTTGGCGCAAAGCGTACTCGACGACCTCGACAATCCCTTTATGCTCGACCAGCAGCAAGTGCGCTTACGCGCCACCATCGGCATCACCCTGTTCCCGGAAGATGGCGACACCACCGAGAAGCTGCTGCAGAAAGCCGAACAAACCATGACCCTGGCCAAAAGCCGCTCACGCAACCGTTACCAGTTCTACATCGCCAGCGTCGACAGTGAAATGCGCCGCCGCCGCGAGCTGGAAAAAGACCTGCGCGACGCCCTGGCTCTGAACCAGCTGCACCTGGTCTACCAGCCGCAAATCGATTACCGCGATCACAGCGTGGTCGGCGTCGAAGCGCTGCTGCGCTGGCAGCATCCAGAACATGGCTCAGTGCCGCCCGATCTGTTTATCCCGCTGGCCGAACAAAACGGCAGCATCATTCCGATCGGCGAATGGATTCTCGACCAGACTTGCCGCCAACTGCGCGAATGGCATGATCAGGGTTTCACCGAGCTGCGCATGGCGGTGAACCTGTCCACCGTGCAGCTGCACCATGCCGAGTTACCGCGCGTGGTCAACAACCTGATGCAGGTGTATCGCCTGCCGCGGCGTAGTTTGGAACTGGAAGTCACCGAAACCGGCCTGATGGAAGACATCAACACCGCCGCCCAGCATCTGCTTAGCCTGCGCCGCTCCGGTGCACTGATTGCGATTGACGACTTCGGTACCGGCTACTCCTCACTGAGTTACCTGAAGAGCCTGCCGCTGGACAAGATCAAGATCGACAAGAGTTTCGTGCAGGACCTGCTGGATGATGAGGACGACGCCACCATCGTGCGCGCCATCATCCAACTGGGTAAGAGCCTGGGCATGCAGGTCATTGCTGAGGGGGTGGAAACCGTTGCACAGGAGGCCTATATCATCGCCCAGGGTTGTAACGAGGGGCAGGGCTATCTGTACAGCAAGCCACTCCCGCCCCGTGAGTTAACCGCCTACCTTAAGCAAGCCCGTCGACTGAATAGCACGAGCACGGCCAACCCCGCGACGCTTTAACGCCCACGCGCAACAAAAAGCCCGCCATTAGGCGGGCTTTTTGTTGCGCGTCTCTCTTCAATTAGAAATGGTTGATGCCCAGCAACCAGGCCGCTGCCAAAGCGCCTGCCAGGCAAAGCAGCGCACCACCAGCCGCCTGCCAGTAGAACTGGCGCACTAGCTCATCCTCACCGGCGCAGGAGAGAATAAACGGCTGCGTCTCGCAAGGCTTGGCCAGGTGATGCTGCACCGGCTGGATGCTGTGTCGGCGATGTCGATCTTGCGCTTCCAAGCTCGCGGCGAGTTGCACACGCTGCCATTCCCGCTCATCCAGCTGGCCATTGCCGTCGCTGTCGAAGCGTTGTAGCAGCCCGCCAAAGTCGCCCTTCCACTCCCGAATCACCGCGCCCTGCACTGCCGCCAGATCCAGGTCCTGGCGCCCGCCTCCGCTGCTGCGAAAATCGCCGATGGCATACAGGGGCTGGCCGGCATGCAACCGCTCCTCGGTATAGCGGTAACGCTCGTTATTGCTGAACAGCGCCCGCCAGCCGGTTTTCGCAGCCCCTAGGGGATGGCGCAAGCTGCCTTTCCAGGTTTCGCGCGTCAAAGGCCGCACCTCAGCACCACGCGGATCGATCAGGCAACAACCGGTGCTGTCGTGGAGTGGCAGCAACGCCTCGCTGCTGCCACTTTCTAGCGTGCGCCAGCTGCGGTTCTTGCCGCTTGAGGTGTATTCCTCAATTCTGTAACGCCACCACAGGCAAGGGGTATTAGTCAGCGGCCCAAGCAACTGCGCCTCGGCGCTTTCATGCAGCACGCCATAGAACTCGACATAACCCTGGGCCGCCGAACGAATCTTCGAGGTCGGCGTATCGAGCAGGTGCCGCGCCTGGGAGAAACGCCGCAAGAACCACCACGCCCCGCCCGCGCTGACTGCCACGCTGAAGGCCAACCCGATCATCTGCCCTTGAATATCCACGACCTAGCCAAACAGCGACTTGAGGTCGACATCGGCTTTCTCGCCCTCGCTAAAGTGCAACAGCACAGCCTCCTTGAAGGTAAATGCACGGGCAATCAGCACGTCTGGGAACTGCTCAATACGCACGTTATTCAGGTTGACTGCCTCGTTATAGAGCTCGCGGCGATCAGCAATGCCGTTTTCCAGGCCGCTGATGCGCTGCTGCAGGTGCTGGAAGCTTTCATTGGCTTTCAGCTGCGGGTAGTTCTCCGCCAGCGCAAACAGCTGACCAAGCCCGGCGCGCAGGCCCGTCTCGGCCTTACCCAGCGCATTCATGTCACCTTTTGCCTGAGCATTGGCAACCGCCTGGCGCGCAGCAATCACCGCCTCCAGCGTGCCGCGTTCGTGCTGCATGTATTGCTTGCAGGTTTCCACCAGCTTGGGCAGCTCCTCGTGACGCTGCTTGAGCATTACATCGATATTCGACCAGGCCTTGCTCACGCCGTGCTTCAAACGCACTAGCGCGTTATAGAGCAACACAGCGTAAGCCGCGAGCAAGATCAGCAGCACAATCACAACAACACTGGTAAGGCTCATAACGAATTCCTGAATGGCTCTAGAGGGCAACAGTGACCCCTATTTTAGCGCCATCGAATGCACCTATTGCAGACGCTGCACACAGCTTACGGTGAAAAGCTGCGCGGAGACTTTGCGTTTAATGCAAATCTTTCGCATTATGTTTTAGTTTTTTACTCACTCGCTTGGGTGCCCGACTTTTATCTGCAAAGGATTCCGCCATGTTCCGTATGCCCCTGGCCACTGCCAGTCTGCTTGCCATCGCCATTTCACTCGCCGGTTGCGGTGAAGACCAAGCACCCGCCAACCCAGCCGCCGCGCCTGCTGCCAGCAGCGCAGCGGTAGCGGTCACCAGGCAGATTGATGAAGTCGCCGGCAAAGCCGTGGTCAGCCACTACGCGGACCTTGCCTTGGCCGTTTTCAGCGACGCTGCGAGCACAGGGAAAACGCTGCAAACAGCAGTCGAGGCTCTGCTCGAAAAGCCGCATGTCGAGACCCTGCAAGCCGCCCGGGAAGCCTGGCGGGCTGCGCGCGCGCCCTATATGCAAAGTGAAGTGTTTCGCTTCGGCAACGCCGTGGTCGATGATTGGGAAGGCCAGATGAATGCCTGGCCGCTGGATGAGGGCCTGATCGATTACGTTGCCAAGGACTACCAGCACGCCTTAGGCAACCCCGGCAGCAGCGCCAATATCATCGCCAACAGCGCGATCCAGGTTGGCGAAGACACGCTCGATGCCAGCACCATCACCCCCGCGCTGCTGGCCAGCCTGAATGAACTGGGCGGTTCCGAAGCCAATGTCGCCACCGGCTACCACGCCATCGAATTCCTGCTCTGGGGCCAGGACCTTAATGGCACAAACCCAGGTGCCGGCGAGCGTCCAGCCAGCGATTATGTGGTGGGTGACGGCGCTACCGGCGGCCACAACGAACGTCGTCGCGCCTTCCTCAAAGCGGCCACCGATCTGCTGGTCAGCGACCTCGATGCGATGGTCGTGCAGTGGCAAGCCGGCACTGCTGACAACTACCGCGCCAGGCTGGAAGCGGAATCGGCCGAGAACGGCCTGCGCAAGATGTTGTTCGGCATGGGCAGCCTGTCACTCGGCGAACTGGCTGGCGAGCGCATGAAGGTCGCCCTGGAAGCCAACTCTACTGAAGACGAGCACGACTGCTTCAGCGACAACACCCACAACTCGCACTTCTACAACGGTAAAGGCATCCGCAATGTCTACCTGGGCGAATACCAGAAGGTCGACGGTACTGTATTCAGCGGTCCTAGCCTGTCCGACCTGGTGGCTAAGGTCGATCCGGCCGCAGACGAAGCGCTGAAAGCCGATCTGGCCGCCAGCGAAGCCAAGCTGCAAGTTCTAGTGGGTAGCGCTGAGAAGAACAACCAGCACTTCGATCAACTGATCGCCGCCAACAACAGCGAAGGTCAGCAGATCGTCCGTGACGCCATCGCCGCGCTGGTCAAGCAGACCGGCTCGATCGAACAAGCCGCCGCTAAGTTGGGGATCAGCGAGCTGAGCCCGGATAGCGCTGACCACAGCTTCTAAGCCATGCAGGACTTGCTGCAACACAACAGGTCCGAAAACTGGCAGTGCATAAAAGCCGCGACGTCTTTGCCGAGTCGCGGTTTTTGTGGCCTGCCATCCCTGACGACTAACCCTTCGAGGCCATTGCTACCCGAAGTCAAAAATCGCTCCCGCCGATTTCTTGCTGACTGCGACCTTCCAGCGCTATTGATAATGCAAATCCGTCTTATTTAAACAAGGCCAGGCTGCTATTATCTGCCACCTGTTTTCTGCTGCGGATGTCCTTTCATGTATGCGCCGCATCGCGTTGCGCTGCTGCTGGCCTTGAGTCTGGCCCTGGTCGCTTGCGATAAACCCCCACAGTTCACCCAGGCTGAACCTGGCGAAGCCCTGTCTGCGGGCCGCGCCACCGTGCGCAAGGCTGATCAGAACGCCTTCTCCCTGCCGTCAGCCAATTTGTCGCCGTCGCGGCGACTGGATTTCAGCGTCGGCAACAGCTTCTTTCGCAATCCCTGGGTCACCGCGCCGGCCACCACCACCGCGCGTGATGGCCTCGGCCCACTGTTTAACACCAACGGCTGCCAGAACTGCCATATCAAGGACGGCCGCGGCCATCCGCCAGGCCCCAATGCGCAGAGCGCGGCGTCCATGCTGGTGCGTCTGTCGATTCCGGCCGGCAGCGAGCATGCCGCGATTATTCAGCGCCTCGGTGTGCTGGCCGAACCCACCTACGGCAGCCAACTGCAGGACATGGCCAATCCCGGCAGCGCCGCCGAAGGCAAGGTGCGTGTCCGTTACAGCAGGCAACGGCTCAGCTTTGCCGATGGCCACCCGATCGAGCTGCGCCAACCGAGCCTATTAATCAGCCAACTCGGCTATGGCGCCCTGCATCCCGGCACGCTGTTCTCTGCCCGCATCGCCCCGCCGATGATCGGCCTCGGCCTGCTCGAAGCCATCCCCGAAGCCGCCATCCTGGCCAATGCCGACCCCGAGGACCGCAACGGCGATGGCATTTCCGGACGCGCCAATCAGGTTTGGGACCGCGCGCAGCAGCGCACCGTGCTTGGCCGCTTCGGCTGGAAGGCCGGACAGCCCACGCTCAACCAGCAGAATGCTGAAGCGTTTGCCAACGACATGAGCCTGACCAGCACGCTGATCGCCCATGACAGCTGCAGTGAAGCGCAGACGGACTGCCGCAACGCGCCCAACGGCGGTGAACCCGAGGTCAGCGACACCATCCTTGCCAGCGTGCTGTTTTACACGCGTAACCTTGGGGTACCGGCGCGGCGCGGTGCGGATACGGCGCCGGTACTGGCCGGCAAAAATCTGTTCTACCAGGCCGGTTGCCAGAGCTGCCATACCGCGCACTTCACCACCGCCGCCGATGCGGCCGAGCCAGAGCTGGCGAATCAGACGATCCGGCCCTATAGCGACCTGCTGCTGCATGACATGGGCGCAGGCCTGGCTGACCATCGTCCTGAATTTCTCGCCAGCGGCCGGGAATGGCGCACGCCGCCACTGTGGGGCATCGGTTTGACGGAAACGGTCAACGGCCACACCCAGTTCCTGCATGACGGCCGCGCGCGCAATCTGCTGGAGGCGATTCTCTGGCACGGTGGCGAAGCCGAAGCGGCCAAGCAACACGTCCTGACGTTCAACGCCGGCGAGCGCAGTGCGCTGCTGGCCTTTCTCAATTCGCTGTAAGGAGTTATTGATGATCCGCGCCCCCTTGGCCCTGGCCCTGCTAAGCCTGACCCTCACCGCCTGCAGCCCAATCGACCCGCAGCAACAGGTCAGTCGCGCGCTGACCGATGGCGTGCTGCTACCGATCTACAGCGCTTGGCACGAAGCCGACCGCCAACTGGCTAGCAGCGGGCAGGCTTTCTGCGGCGACCAGCAGAACCTGGCCGCAGCCCGCCAGGCCTTCGCCAGCGCCCAAAGCGCCTGGGCCGCGATACAACCGGCGGTCCTCGGCCCATTGGCAGAAGGCAATCGTGCCTGGCAGATCCAGTTCTGGCCGGACAAGAAGAACCTGGTCGCGCGCCAGGTTGAAGCGCTACTGAACAGCAAGCCCACCCTGACAGCCACCGACTTGGACAAGTCCAGCGTCGTGGTGCAGGGCCTGACGGCTTATGAATACCTGCTGTTCGACGCGGCAATCGACCTGAACAACGCTGAGCACAAAGCCCGTTACTGCCCACTGATTGTCGCCATTGGCGAGCATCAGCAAAACCTCGCCGCTGCGGTGCTGGCCAGCTGGCAGAGCGAGGACGGCATGGCCGCGCAGCTGAAAAACTTCCCCAATGCACGCTACGCCGACGCCCCGGAAGCGCTGGCCGCGCTGCTGCGCGCGCAGGTCAGCGCCATCGACGGGCTGAAAAAGAAACTCGGTACGCCAATCGGCCGACAGCGTAAAGGCCTCCCGCAGCCCTACCAGGCCGAAGCCTGGCGCAGCAAAGCCAGCTTGGCCAACCTCGCCGCCAGCCTGGCCAGCGCCGAACGCATCTGGCTGGGTGCCGAGCAGGACGGCTTTCAGGCCTTGCTCGGCAGTGATCAAGCGCCCCTGAAACAGCGTATCAACGCCGCCTACAGCGACACCCGCCAGCGCCTGGCTGCCGCCAAGCGGCCGCTCAGCGCGTTATTGGCTGACCAAGCCGGTCGCGCCGAGCTCAACGCCCTGTATGAAAGCCTGAGTGTTCTGCACCGCCTGTATGAGGTCGACCTGGCGAAGACCTTGGGCATTCAATTGGGCTTTAACGCCCATGACGGTGACTGAGCCATGCAGATCAATCGTCGCGCCTTTCTCGGCCTCGGCGCAGCAGCGCTTGCCGCCACGGCACTGACCGCCAATACCATGGGGGGCTGGACGCTTATAAATAGCGGCGCGCAGCCGCTGCTGTTGTCGGCACGCAACGACAGCGCCGGCAAGCACTTCGTGGTGGGCTACCGCCTAGATGGCAGCCAAGTCTTTGCCACCCCGGTCAGCGAACGCTGCCACGATGTCGTCGCCCATCCGTTCCTGCCGATGGCGCTGTTTGTCGGCCGCCGCCCGAGCACCCAAAGCTACCTGATCGATACCCGCGACGGCCGCCTGCTGCAAATCCTGCATTCACCACAGCAGCGCCACTTCTATGGCCATGCGGTGTTCCACAAAGACGGCGAATGGCTGTATGCCAGCGAGAACGACACCTCCGACCCCGGTCGTGGCGTGCTCGGGGTTTACCGTGTGCAAGGTCAACACGTGCAGCGCAGCCATGAGCTATCGACTCACGGCATCGGGCCGCATCAGCTACTTTGGCTGCCGGACGGCGAAACCCTGGCGGTGGCCAACGGCGGCATCCGCACCGAAGCCGACAGCCGGATCGAGATGAACCTTGATGCGATGCAATCGAGCCTGGTACTGCTGCGCCGTGATGGCAGGCTAATCAGTAAAGAGCAGCTTGCCGAGCAGATGAACAGCGTGCGGCATATGGCCGTGGCCAGTGATGGCACCGTGGTCACCGGCCAGCAATATATGGGCAATGCCCGCGACAACGTGCCGCTGCTGGCGATCAAGCGCCCTGGCCAGCCCTTCCAGCACTTCCCGGTGGCCGATGCGCAGCGCCAGCTGATGAACCAGTACACCGCCAGCGTGGCGATCCACAGCGAGCTGCGCTTGCTGGCCCTGACCGCGCCGCGCGGCAGCCGAGTATTTATCTGGGATCTGGATAGCGCTGAGCTGCGCTTGGAAGCGCCCCTGGCCGACTGCGCGGGTGTCGGGGCGGTGACCGATGGCTTTGTGGTCAGTAGCGGCGTGGGCCGCTGCCGCTTTTATGACTGCCGTGGCAGCGAAATCAGCAGCAGTCCCCTGCAGCTCCCCGCTGGCCTGTGGGATAACCACCTGCGTCTCGCCTAAGTCACCCGCCCTAAAGCTGTAAAACGCCAACGGTAAACTAAAGAACGCCAGCGCATAGCCGATGCATGCTTGTGAGCGGCCGGCCACCACGGCCCAGCCGATAGAAATCTTTGCAGTTTGGGCGCAGTCAGCGTCACTGGCATCCCGCCTTTCACCCTAAGGGTATGACCCATGTTTCTACAAAAATCCTTGCGCGCGCAAATTCTCGCCCTGCTCGGCGGCAGCCTGGCATTGATTCTGATCACGGCCCTGGCCTGCTTCAGCTTCCTGTCCAACGGCATGCAGGCCTACCGCGGCCTGCTGGCAGGGCCGCTGCAAGCTTCGACCTTGATTGATGCGACCAACCTAGACTTCAAGACCCAAGTCCAAGAATGGAAGAACGTACTATTACGTGGCAGCGACAAAGCCCAGTTGGACAAATTCTGGAGCCAGTTCGAAGCGCAGGAGCGTAAGGTGCAAGCTCAGCTTGGGCAACTGAATGAACTGGCGGTCAACGATCGCACACTTAAAGCCAAGATCGACAGCCTGCGCAGCGCGCACCAAACCCTCGGGGTTAACTATCGCAAGGGCCGCGATGCGTTTCTGGCGGCAGGCGCCGATGCCACAGTCGGCGACAAGGCGGTGTCCGGCATCGACCGTAACACCGCTCAGCAGATGGAAGCCCTGGCCAGCGAACTGCACCAACAAGGCCTGGAACAGGCCAAACTGATTAATACTGCGGCTGATCGGACCATCACCCTTGGCACCCTTGTGATGTTGGGCGCGACGGTAGTTATCGGACTGTTCAGCCTGTGGCTGATTAACCGCAACCTAATCAACCCGATCCGCGAGCTGATCGAACACATCAGCCAACTCAGCCAGGGCAATTTCGGCAAGCGCGTCGAAGCTAACCGTCAGGACGAGCTGGGCACCCTGGCTGTTGCCGCCAATATACTGCGCGACTTCCTCGACGATACCTTCACCCGCTTGAAGCGCAGCACCACGGACCTCGACACCGCCAGTGGCGAGCTTAACGCCATCGCCACCCTGATGGCCCAAGGCACCCGCGAGCAGTTCTCGCGCACTGACCAAGTGGCCACCGCTATGCACGAAATGTCCGCTACCGCTCAGGAAGTGGCGCGTCACGCCGGCGAAGCGGCGAATGCCGCCGACGATGCCGACAGAGCGGCGCGTCAGGGCGAAACAGTGATGCAAGCCACCATCAAAACCATCACCGATATTCGCGGGGAAATCAGCAACACCGCCGAGGTGATCCGCCGCCTGGAAAGCGACAGCGGGCGCATTGGCAAGGTGCTGGAAGTGATTCGCGGCATTGCTGAGCAAACTAACCTGCTGGCGCTCAACGCCGCCATCGAGGCAGCCCGCGCCGGTGAGCAGGGCCGTGGCTTTGCTGTAGTAGCCGACGAGGTGCGCACCCTGGCCCAGCGCACCGCCGTGTCCACAGCGGAAATTCACCAGATTATCGAAACCGTACAAACCGGGGCGATGAACGCCGTGCGCGCCATTGAAAGCGGTCAGCAACGCAGCGAGGAAGGCGTTACCCAGGTCACCGAGGCCGGAGCCACTCTGCAGTTGATTACCCGCGCCGTGGAAGCAATCCGCGACATGAACCGGCAAATCGCCACCGCAGCCGAAGAGCAAACCTCGGTAGCCGAAGACATCTCGCGCAATCTCACCGAGATTACTGCCATTGCCACCGCTAACCAGGAGAACGTTCAGCGCACCGAAAGCGCCGGCCAGAACCTGCACGCTCTGTCCGGGCAACTCAATGAGGTAACTGAGCGTCTAAGCGCCTGAAGTGGTGGTGGCAATCCACGGATAGATGGCTGTGGCCATGGGAGACATCGGCCTAACCCTGACCAGCGCTACCGGCGCGGTGAGCGACGTCGACATCCGCCTGGTGATCGCTAGCGGCATGTCGATTGGTAAGCTTTGAGCCCTGTTCGTGCTGCTTTGCGTAAACAGCCTTTTGGTGAACCCGGCACACCCGCATCACCGGGAAAAGCGCATTAGCCGCCACACGAAAACCGCCGTGTGTTGACTGCCCACGCAGATGCAAAAAAGCCCTGCAATGCAGGGCTTTACACTGCCTGGCATCAGGCAACAATCAGGGGTGGGATCAGACGCCATGGCCTTGGGACAGACCAAACATAAACAACAGTAAGTCCTGATCAGGCCTCACTGCACTAGATTTATGCGCTTGCGGTGGCACCAAGCAGTAGCCTGCTAAATTCTCACTGATAACCTGAGGCGTCGCTTCTTGCCAGGCCGCCGCGGCGAGTGAGGCCACGCTGAGCGCGCCAAGCAAAAACAAACCTCGTGCGAATTCTAGCTTCATCACTCTAACCTCTTGACCTTGATAGCGTTACCAAACGCTGTTTATTGACCCTAGATCATTGTTAACCCTAGCGCCGCGCTTCGCGACCAGCGGTCTTTACTGCCGGGCGTAACCGGCAAACACAGCAAGATCATCCTGATCCACAAACAAGCCATTAAGCAGGCAACCTTCGGACCGTATTCGCGCCAAGGGTTCAACCTTGCGGTAAACCAAGGGTTGGCGCTGTATCGCCGTGCTTGGCGGTAACACCCGGCGGGTCACTTAATGGCCCATTTGCGCCGGTGCGATGCGTCATAGACGCCAGCGGTTCTAAAACAGCCGCAGGCAAACCATAACCGACAAACTTCTCACCCACAGGGCAAAAGCAGTGTGGTGGAGCACATCCAGGTGAGATCAACATCATGAAGCGCCAACATTGACCCGCAACACAGCGCAGATTGACCGGCTCCAGCTCGTGAGCACCCGTTAAATAAGGCTATAGGCCTAGCGCTTTAGCGCGCCGTACTGTTGTGG
>JAGGNC010000152.1 GCA_017886405.1 Pseudomonas sp.
GGAGTATTGAACTCATGGCACACAAAAAAGCTGGCGGTAGTACCCGCAACGGTCGCGACTCAGAAGCTAAACGCCTTGGCGTGAAGATGTATGGCGGCCAGAAAATCATTCCTGGCAACATCATCGTGCGTCAGCGCGGCACCCAGTTCCACGCCGGTTACGGCGTTGGCATGGGTAAAGATCACACCCTCTTCGCGAAAATCGAAGGCGTGATCAAGTTTGAAGTAAAAGGCGCGTTCAACCGCCGTTACGTGAGCGTCGTTGCGGCTTAATAGCGCGACTGCTGGGAAAGCCCCGTCCTTGCGACGGGGCTTTTTTGTTTATGTATCCTTAGGGTTCTTGCCAAACTGTCCTAGGTGTAAGCGTTCGATTTGAATGCAGGTCAATTTTGCAAGAACCTAGTGTTTCTCGATTTAGATAACCCGCCTTGTTGCGGTAGGCATACCCATGAAATTCGTCGATGAAGTATCGATTTCTGTAAAGGCCGGTGATGGTGGTAGCGGCATGATGAGCTTCCGTCGTGAGAAGTTCATCGAAAATGGCGGCCCCAACGGTGGTGATGGTGGTGACGGCGGCTCGATTTATATCGAGGCTTTTGCCAACCTCAATACCCTGGTGGACTACCGCTATACCCGCCGCTTCCAGGCGCCCAATGGCGACAAGGGTGGTAGCACCGATTGTACGGGTGCCAAGGGTGAGGATCTGATCATGCCGGTGCCGATTGGTACCACGGTGATCGATGCTGGTACCCAAGAAGTGATTGGCGATTTGACCCGAGCGGGTCAGCGTTTGCTGGTGGCGCAGGGCGGTTGGCATGGCTTGGGTAATACCCGCTTCAAGTCCAGCACCAATCGTGCGCCGCGCCAGACCACGCCGGGCAAGCCAGGTGATGCGCGCGACCTCAAGCTGGAACTGAAGGTGCTGGCGGATGTTGGTTTGCTGGGTTTGCCGAATGCTGGCAAGAGCACCTTTATTCGCTCGGTCTCTGCGGCCAAGCCGAAAGTGGCTGACTATCCATTCACGACCCTGATACCGAATTTGGGTGTGGTCAGTGTTGATCGCTACAAAAGTTTCGTCGTTGCCGATATTCCTGGCTTGATCGAAGGTGCCTCTACCGGTGCCGGTTTGGGTATTCGCTTCCTCAAGCACTTGTCGCGTACTCGTCTGTTGTTGCACCTCGTTGATATGGCGCCGCTGGATCTGACTGATCCGGCTGAGTCGGCCGCCACCATCGTCGCTGAGCTGACTAAGTTCAGCCCGTCACTGGCTGAGCGTGAGCGTTGGCTGGTGCTGAACAAGTCGGATCAAATGCTCGAAGAGGAACATGCAGCGCGTATTGCCGAAATCGTCGCGCGGATCGACTGGCAAGGTCCAGTGTATGTAATCTCCGCGTTGGCGCGCGAAGGTACCGAGCAGCTGTGTTATGACATGATGGACTTCCTTGAGGCGCGCGCTGAGCGTATCCAGGAAAATCCAGCATTCGCTGCAGAGCTGGCTGAGCTCGATACGCGTATCGAAGATGAGGCGCGTGCGCAGTTGCAGGCGCTGGATGATAAGCGTGCGCTGCGTCGTTCCGGGGTGCGGGCTGTCGGTGAGGTCGAGGAAGACGACAGCTTCTGGGATCAAGAAGATGAAGAGGATGGTCCGGAAATTATTTACGTCCGGGACTAAGCAACTATTTAAACGCCGCTTAATTGCGGCGTTTTTGTAATCACAGGTCGCCGCTAAGGTTAGAAGATCATGCGTGACAAGGTAACCAGCGCACGGCGTTGGGTGGTGAAGATTGGCAGTGCGCTGCTGACGGCGGATGGGCGTGGTCTGGATCGCGCTGCCATGGCTGTATGGGTCAAGCAGATGGTGGCATTGCGTGAGCAAGGTGTAGAGCTGGTGCTGGTGTCTTCCGGTGCTGTAGCGGCCGGCATGAGTCGCCTGGGTTGGACGGCGCGGCCCAGTGCCATGCATGAATTGCAGGCGGCGGCGGCCATCGGTCAGATGGTGTTGATTCAGGTTTGGGAGTCGAG
The DNA here is from genome assembly GCA_017886405.1 of Pseudomonas sp. GTDB lineage: Bacteria > Pseudomonadota > Gammaproteobacteria > Pseudomonadales > Pseudomonadaceae > Aquipseudomonas. Next base: position 2,022 of record JAGGNC010000152.1, read on the forward strand.
CTTCGCCGAGCATGGTCGGCACACCGCACAGATTCTTTTGACCCATGACGACTTGTCCGACCGCAAGCGCTACCTGAATGCGCGCAGCACGTTGCGAACCCTGGTGGATCTGGACGTGGTGCCGGTGATCAATGAAAACGATACCGTGGTCACCGATGAAATCCGCTTTGGTGATAACGACACCCTGGCGGCGCTGGTAGCCAACCTGGTTGAGGCAGATCTGCTGGTGATCCTCACTGATCGCGACGGCATGTATAACGCCGATCCGCGGCATAACCCCAATGCCGAACTAATTTATGAGGCGCGTGCCGATGATCCGGCGCTGGATGCCGTGGCGGGTGGTGTGGGTGGTGCGCTGGGGCGTGGCGGTATGCTGACCAAGCTGCGTGCGGCGCGCCTGGCAGCGCGCTCCGGGGCGCATACGGTGATTGTTGGCGGCGCTATCGAGCAGGTGCTGGCGCGGCTCAAGGCGGGCGAGCGCCTGGGTACCCTGCTAGCGCCAGAGCGCGGCATGCTGGCGGCGCGTAAGCAGTGGCTCGCTGGGCATCTGCAGACTCGTGGCACCTTGGTGCTGGATGACGGCGCGGTCAAGGCGTTGGCAATGGGCACTAAGAGTTTGCTGCCGGTTGGTGTGAAGGCGGTACAGGGCAGCTTTCGGCGCGGTGAAATGGTGGTCTGCGTGGCGGCAGATGGTCGCGAGATTGCGCGTGGTCTGGCCAACTACAGCGCGCTTGAGGCGCAAAAGATCATCGGCCAGTCGTCAGACGCTATTGAGAAGCTGCTGGGTTATGTTGATGAGCCTGAATTGGTGCATCGGGATAATTTGATTCTGATTTGAAAGCCTGATTCGTCAGCGCGGGTTCTCGCTCGCGAAACTTTGAATGGGTTTTGGCGGGGAGGACTGATGCGAGTCGTAAAGGGAATGTTGGGTGCGCTTGCGCTGCTGCCTGTGCTGGCGTCGGCGGAACGGATTGGTGAGGTATCAACGGTCTTCAAGTTTATGGGGCCGAATGACAAGATCGTCGTCGAGGCCTTTGATGATCCTAAGGTGGCAGGGGTGACCTGTTACCTGTCGCGGGCCAAGACGGGCGGGGTCAAGGGAGGCCTTGGGTTGGCCGAAGATCGCTCAGAGGCATCGATTGCCTGTCGTCAGATCGGGCCGATCAGTTTTCTGCAGAAGCTCAAGGATGGCGAGGAGGTTTTCCGCGAGCGTACCTCGCTGGTATTCAAGACCATGCAGGTGGTGCGGTTCTTTGATCAGAAGCGCAATACCCTGGTTTATCTGGCGTACAGCGATCGGGTGATTGAAGGCAGTCCGCAGAATGCGGTGACAGCCATACCCATTTTGCCTTGGCCGGAAAAGCCCTAGGCAATGAAGTGCGAAGCGTTGGTAGGCTTCGCGCGACGTTTAAAAGTGGCCTAGGCAATTTTCAGGCAATAAAAAACCGGCCATCAGGCCGGTTTTTAAACAACAGACAGCGTATTAGGCTGCTGCAGCTTCGCCCAGGGCCTTGATATGGCCATTCAGGCGGCTTTTATGGCGCGCTGCTTTGTTCTTGTGGATGATGCCTTTATCGGCCATACGGTCGATTACTGGCACAGCCAAGGTGTAAGCGGTCGTGGCAAGAGCGACGTCTTTGGCTTCGATAGCCTTAACTACGTTCTTGATGTAAGTGCGGACCATCGAGCGCTGGCTGGCGTTATGGCTACGACGCTTCTCAGCCTGTTTTGCGCGTTTTTTGGCAGAAGGTGTATTGGCCACCGTCAAGCTCCTCGAAAAAATTCTGGGGGTTACAAACAAATAAGGCCGCGAATCATGCCGATATAAGGGAATGCTGTCAAGCCTGTTGGCTTTTCCCTGTACTGGCCTGACCAGTGGCAGACCGCTACACTCGTTGCCTTTGCGCGCCGGCGGATTGTCCGCGGCTGTGCGTGTTTGCGGAAATCCAATTATTACATGAATTTGCTCAAGTCGTTGGCCGCCGTCAGCTCCATGACCATGCTTTCGCGTGTATTAGGCTTTGTACGCGACACCATCATCGCCCGCACCTTCGGTGCTGGCGTGGCCTCGGATGCATTTGTAGTGGCGTTCAAGTTGCCTAACCTGCTGCGCCGGATTTTTGCCGAGGGCGCGTTCTCGCAGGCTTTTGTGCCAATTCTGGCCGAATATAAAACCCAGCATGGCGATGAGGCAGCGCGGACGTTCCTGGCGTATGTAACGGGCATGCTGACCTTGGTGCTAGCCCTGGTTACGCTTATTGGCATTCTGGCGGCGCCTTGGATCGTTTGGGCATCCGCGCCGGGCTTTGCCGATGAGGCAGAGCGCTTTGAGCTGACCACCGATCTGCTGCGGATCACTTTCCCTTATATTCTGCTGATCTCCCTGTCCTCGCTGGCCGGAGCGGTGCTCAATACGTGGAACAGATTCGCGGTACCGGCTTTTGTGCCGACCTTGCTGAATCTCAGCATGATTGTGTTTGCGTTGTTCCTGACCCCCTATTTCGATCCGCCGATCATGGCGCTGGGCTGGGCGGTGCTCGTTGGCGGTCTGTTGCAGCTGTTGTTTCAGCTGCCCCACCTGCACAAAATCGGCATGCTGGTACTTCCGCGCCTAAACCTCAGAAACGCCGGCGTGTGGCGGGTGGTGAGGCAGATGGGGCCGGCGATTTTCGGCGTATCGGTCAGTCAAATTTCGCTGATCATCAATACGGTCTTTGCGTCTTTTCTGGTCGCAGGTTCCGTGTCCTGGATGTATTACGCCGATCGCTTGATGGAACTGCCAGCCGGCGTGCTCGGCGTCGCGCTGGGGACCATTCTGCTGCCAGCCTTGTCGAAAACCCATACAGGCGCCAGTCGCGAGGATTATTCCAAGCTACTCGACTGGGGCTTGCGCTTGTGCCTGGTGCTGGCGCTGCCCAGCGCAGTGGCGTTGGCGATTATCTCCGAGCCCCTGATCGTCTCGCTGTTCCAGTATGGCAAGTTCACCGCGGTCGATACGCAGATGACTCAGCGCGCCTTGATTGCGTATTCCCTTGGTTTGGTCGGGATTATTCTGGTGAAGATCCTTGCGCCCGCCTTTTATGCCCAACAAAACATCAAGACCCCGGTGCGTATAGGGTTGCTTACCCTGCTGGCAACCCAGGCGATGAATCTGCTGTTTGTGTTTGTAATTCCCCTGGCTCATGCCGGCTTGGCGTTAGCCATTGGCTTAGCCGCCTGCCTGAATGCCGGGCTTTTATATTGGCAGTTGCGCAAGCGCGACATGTTTACCCCGCAGCCTGGCTGGGCGTTATTCAGTGGCAAGCTAGTGCTGGCGTTACTGGCAATGGCGGCGGCGCTACTGTTAACCATGCAGCAACTGCCGGTGTGGGCGGAGGGCAGCATGCTCTGGCGCTTGTTGCGGCTGGGGGGGCTGGTCGGCGTCGGTGTGCTGGCCTATTTTGCCGTGTTGGCACTATTAGGATTTCGTGTGCGGGATTTTGCTCGGCGCAGTGCGCTCTAAAAGCGGCTGATTTGCTGCCTGTTGTCTGCTGCGCGGTGTGCGTATAATCCGCCACTTTATGAGCAAGAAGCGCGTTATGCAGCTGGTTCGAGGCCTACACAACTTGCGGCCCCAGCATCGGGGCTGTGTCGCCACCATTGGCAACTTCGACGGCGTCCATCGTGGCCATCAGGCCATTTTGGCGCGCTTGCGTGAGCGCTCTGCCGAGCTCGGTGTACCCAGCTGCGTGCTGATTTTCGAGCCGCAACCGCGCGAATTATTTGCTCCGGATACAGCACCGCCGCGCCTGGCTCGCCTGCGCGACAAGTTGGCGCTGCTGGCCGCCGAGGGCGTTGATCTTGTGCTGTGCTTGAGCTTCAACCGCCGCCTGCGTGAGCTCAGCGCCGCCGAGTTCGTGCAGCGCGTGCTAGTCGATGGCTTGGGTGTACAGCATCTGGAGGTCGGCGACGATTTCCGCTTTGGTTGTGACCGTGCCGGCGATTTTGCCTTTCTGGCTGAAGCCGGTGAGCGTGAAGGCTTCAGTGTTGAAGCGGCCGGTACGGTTGAGCTGGACGGTATTCGGGTCAGTAGCACGCGGGTGCGTGAAGCGTTGGATGCAGGTGATTTCGCCTTGGCGCAACATCTGCTCGGGCGGCCCTTTCAGATTGCCGGGCGCGTATTACACGGCCAAAAGTTGGGGCGTCAGCTGAATGCCCCGACGGCCAACGTGCAGCTCAAGCGTAAGCGGGTGCCGCTCAAGGGTGTGTACCTGGTCAGCACTGAAATCGACGGTCAGATCTGGCCCGGTGTCGCCAATATTGGTGTGCGACCCAGTGTTGCAGGTGATGGCAGTGCCCACCTTGAAGTGCATGTGCTGGACTTTGCCGGTGATTTATATGGCCGGCGTTTGACGGTGGCTTTCCACCACAAGCTGCGCGATGAGCAGCGTTTCGCCTCGCTTGAGGCATTGAAGACGGCCATTGCTGCCGATATTGTCGCCGCCCGCGCCTATTGGGGCGCTTAAACACACAGCGTCAACCGTTTAGAAGAGCCTGAAATGACCGACTACAAAGCCACGCTGAATCTGCCTGATACCCAATTCCCGATGAAGGCTGGTCTGCCGCAACGCGAGCCGCAGATTTTGCAACGTTGGAACGAGATTGGCCTGTATCAGAAGCTGCGCGTGCAAGGCGAAGGCCGGCCCAAGTTCGTGCTGCACGATGGCCCGCCTTACGCCAACGGCAGCATTCATATCGGTCATGCGGTCAATAAAATCCTCAAGGACATCATCACCCGCTCCAAGACCCTGGCCGGCTTCGACGCGCCTTATGTGCCGGGCTGGGATTGTCATGGTCTGCCGATTGAGCACAAGGTCGAAACCACGTTCGGCAAAAATCAGCCGTCTGATCTGACTCGTGAACGCTGCCGCACATACGCCGCTGAGCAGATCGAAGGGCAGAAGGCCGATTTTATCCGCCTCGGCGTGCTCGGCGATTGGGCCAACCCCTACAAAACCATGGACTTTGCCAACGAAGCCGGCGAAATCCGCGCCCTGGTCGAGATGGTTAAGCAGGGGTTCGTATTCAAAGGCCTGAAACCGGTCAACTGGTGTTTCGACTGTGGTTCGGCCCTGGCCGAAGCCGAAGTCGAATACCAAGACAAGAAATCCGATGCCATCGACGTCGCCTTCCGGGTCGAAGACGCTGACAAGTTAGCCGCCGCCTTCGGCCTGGCCAGTTTGAGCAAGCCCGCCAATATCGTCATCTGGACCACTACGCCTTGGACTATTCCAGCCAACCAGGCGCTTAACGTGCACCCTGAATTCAACTACGCCCTGGTCGATGCCGGCGAGCAATTATTGCTGTTGGCCGAGGAGCTGGTTGAAAGCTGCCTGGCGCGTTATGGCCTGCAAGGCGAAGTGATCGCCATCGCTAAAGGCGAAGCGCTTGAGCTAATCCGCTTCCGCCATCCGTTCTATGATCGATTGGCCCCGGTCTATCTGGCTGACTATGTCGAGTTGGATGCGGGTACCGGCATCGTCCACTCAGCCCCGGCCTACGGCGAGGAGGACTTCCGTTCGTGCAAGGGCTACGGCATGAGCAACGACGACATTCTCAGCCCCGTGCAGAGCAATGGCGTGTATGTCAGCGATCTACCGTTCTTCGGCGGCCAGTTTATCTGGAAGGCCAACCCCAATATCGTCGCCAAGCTCGGCGAAGTGGGCTGCCTGCTCAAGCATGAAGAGATTCAACACAGCTATATGCACTGCTGGCGGCACAAGACGCCGCTGATCTACCGGGCCACTGCACAGTGGTTCGTTGGTATGGATCTTCCCGTGCCAGGCAAGCAATCGAACGTAAGCAGTACCCTGCGCGAGCGTGCGTTGGCGGCCATCGAGCAAACTGCCTTCGTTCCGGCCTGGGGGCAGGCGCGTCTGCACGGCATGATTGCCGGGCGTCCGGACTGGTGCATCTCGCGTCAGCGCAACTGGGGTGTGCCGATCCCGTTCTTCCTGCACAAAGCGTCGGGTGAGCTGCACCCGCGCACCACCGAGCTGATGGAACTTGTCGCTCAGCGTGTCGAGCAAGCGGGCATCGAAGCCTGGTTCAAATTGGATGCCGCCGAGTTGCTGGGTGACGAAGCCGCTGACTACGACAAAATCAGCGACACCCTGGACGTCTGGTTTGATTCTGGCACCACTCACTGGCATGTGCTGCGTGGCTCCCATCCACTCGGTCACGCCACTGGGCCGCGCGCCGATCTGTACCTGGAAGGTTCCGATCAGCACCGTGGCTGGTTCCACTCGTCATTACTGACCGGTGCGGCGATTGATGGTCATGCGCCTTACAAAGAGCTGCTGACCCACGGCTTTGTGGTGGATGAGAACGGCCGCAAGATGTCCAAGTCGATGGGCAATGTGGTCGCCCCGCAGGAAGTCAACGACAGCCTGGGTGCTGACATTTTGCGCCTATGGGTATCGTCCACCGATTATTCCGGTGAGATGGCTGTGTCCAAGGTCATCCTGCAGCGCAGCGCCGACTCTTACCGGCGCATCCGTAATACCGCGCGCTTCCTGCTTTCCAATCTCAGCGGCTTCGACCCGGCGCAGCACCTGCTGCCGGCCAATGAGATGCTAGCGCTGGATCGCTGGGCAGTTGATCGTGCGCTGCTGCTGCAGCGCGAAATTGAAGAGGCTTACGACAGCTATCGCTTCTGGAACGTTTACCAAAAGGTGCACAACTTCTGCGTGCAGGAGCTGGGCGGTTTTTACCTCGATATTATTAAGGACCGTCAGTACACCACTGCCGCCGACAGCGTGGCGCGCCGTTCCTGCCAGAGCGCGCTGTTCCATATCGCCGAAGCGCTGGTGCGCTGGATTGCGCCGGTGCTGTCGTTCACCGCTGATGAGTTTTGGGCATATCTGCCGGGCGAGCGTAACGAGTCGGTGATGCTCAATGGCTGGTATCAGGGCTTGAGTGAAATGCCGCAGGACTTCGAGCTGAGCCGCGAGTATTGGCAGCGGGTCATGGCGGTCAAGGTCGCCGTGAACAAAGAAATGGAAAATCTTCGTGCAGCCAAAGCCATCGGCGGCAACCTGCAGGCCGAGGTCACGCTGTATGCCGAAGACAGCTTGGTCGCCGATCTCAACAAGTTGGGTAACGAGCTGCGCTTCGTGCTGATCACCTCTACGGCCAGCCTGGCTCCATTGAGCAGTGCGCCGAGCGATGCCGTGGTCACCGAGGTGGCCGGTCTTAAGCTGAAAGTGCTCAAATCCGGCCACGCCAAGTGCGCGCGTTGCTGGCACCACCGTGAAGATGTTGGGATAAACCCGGCGCATCCGGAAATTTGTGGTCGCTGCGTGGACAATATCGAAGGCGCTGGCGAGGTTCGTCACTATGCGTGATCTACAAATGCTCTCTTTCTCCTCCCCGGTGCACAGAATAGTGCCGACGTCGGCTTCGTTGCAGAGAGAGGGCAGGGCATGAGTGCGCGCTTTGGTAAGCTGACCTGGCTCTGGCTGAGCCTGGTGATATTTGTGGTCGATCAGGCGAGCAAGTTCTATTTCGATAACAGCCTGAGCATGTACCAGCAGATAGTGATCATCCCGGATTACTTCAGCTGGACCTTGGCTTACAACACCGGTGCAGCGTTCAGCTTCCTCGCGGGCGAGTCGGGTTGGCAGCGCTGGTTTTTCGCCGCAATTGCCGTGGTGGTGAGCGCGGTGTTAGTGGTTTGGCTGAAACGTCTTAAACCAGATGAAACCTGGCTGGCGTTGGCGCTGGCCTTGGTGCTCGGTGGTGCGCTGGGTAATCTGGTCGACCGTGTGATATTCGGTCATGTAGTGGATTTTATCCTGGTGCACTGGCAGCACCGTTGGTATTTCCCGGCGTTCAATGTTGCCGATAGCGCCATTACCGTCGGTGCCATCCTGCTGGCGCTGGATATGTTTAAAAGTGATAAGTCCGGAGAAACAGCCCATGACTGATGTACGAATTGGCCCGGACAAGGAAGTTACCCTGCACTTCGCCCTCAAGCTGGACAGCGGCGATGTGGTCGACAGCACCTTTGATAAAAAGCCTGCCACCTTCAAGGTCGGCGATGGCAACCTGCTGCCTGGCTTTGAACAGGCTATTTACGGACTTAAGGCAGGCGACAAACGTAGCCTGTCGATTGGTCCTGAGCAGGGTTTTGGCCAGGGCAACCCGCAGAATGTCCAGGTCATGCCGCGCAGCCAGTTTCAAGAGATGGAGCTATCGGAGGGCCTGATGGTGATCTTTAAGGATGCCGCCAATGCTGAGCTGCCCGGTGTGGTTAAAGGCTTTGACGACACTCAGGTGACCATCGACTTCAACCACCCACTGGCCGGCAAGGCGCTGAGCTTTGATGTGGAAATTATTGAGGTCAAAGCGCTTTGATCAGCGCAATATTTTCGTAGGGTGGGTTAGGCGCTCTGGCTGAGCTTGAGCTCGGAGCAGGTTATTTGGCGCGCCGTAACCCACCATGGTTCGTATGTCAGGCACCGTGCTGTTGGGCGGCGCGGTATTCGTGGCTTATGCCGCAATGTGCCGCTAACCCAACCCGCGGCAACTTCCGTTTACGCGCGCCGAGATAACCACCATGCATATCAAACTCGCCAATCCCCGTGGCTTCTGTGCCGGCGTCGACCGCGCCATTGAGATCGTTAACCGCGCTCTGGAGGTCTTTGGCCCGCCGATCTATGTGCGCCATGAAGTGGTGCATAACAAATTCGTGGTGGAAGACCTGCGCGCGCGCGGCGCGATCTTTGTCGAAGAACTTGATCAAATCCCCGATGACGTCATCGTAATATTCAGCGCTCATGGCGTTTCCCAGGCTGTACGCAGTGAAGCCGAACGGCGTGGTTTGAAGATATTCGATGCCACCTGCCCGTTGGTGACCAAGGTGCACATGGAAGTGGTGCGCTACAGCCGTGAAGGGCGCGAATGCATCCTGATCGGCCACCAAGGCCACCCGGAAGTCGAAGGCACCATGGGCCAATACGATGCCAGCAGTGGCGGCACTATTTACTTGGTTGAAGACGAGGCGGATGTAGCCGCACTGCAGGTACGCAACCCCGAGCTGCTGGCCTTCGTCACCCAGACCACGTTATCGATGGACGACACCAGCAAAGTCATCGACGCCCTGCGCAGCAAGTACCCCGCGATTGGCGGCCCGCGCAAAGATGACATCTGCTACGCCACGCAGAATCGCCAGGACGCGGTTAAGCAGCTTGCTGCTGAGTGTGACGTGCTGCTGGTGGTCGGTAGCCCCAGCAGCTCCAACTCCAACCGCCTGCGTGAACTGGCCGAGCGCATGGGCACACCTGCCTACCTGATTGATGGGGCGGAGGATCTCAAGCGGGAGTGGTTTAAAGGTGTGACCGGCATTGGCATCACTGCTGGCGCCTCTGCCCCGGAAGTGCTGGTGCAAGGCGTTATTCAGCAGCTCGGCCAATGGGGCGTAACGGGTGCGCAAGAACTGCTGGGGCGGCCAGAGAATGTAACGTTCTCGATGCCGAAGGAGTTGCGGGTTAAACAGGTGTAAAAATTAAAAAGGTCGGCAATAGCCGACCTTTTTAATTACGACAGTTGATTACCAACAGCGGTCAACGTCTGTTGCCCCTTTGGTGCCGCGGCTATCCAATGTTAGGTTGCCGCATTCGTTATCCTGCAATTGAGGCCCTACCCGAGTAGCTGTCAGAGTCACGCATCGGGCAATAGTGCTACCGCCACATGCGGCAGCACTTATGTTGTAGCGGCGCTCATCGGACGGAACAGCCGCATCGGTTGCCACGCCATAAGCCAAGCCACCAACACCTAGGTTGGTCACATAGGCCTGGTTCTGTGAGTAGAAGCGCTCCTGGGCCTGCAGTATTTCCATTAGTTTGGCCTGTCCGTCAGCCCGGCCAGAGCGCAGAACATAGTTCTGGTAACTGGGGTAAGCGATAGCGGCAAGGATGCCAATAATCGCCACCACAATCATCAGTTCAATCAAGCTGAAGCCTTGTTGCTTCATCAGTTTTCTCTCCAGTATGTCGGCTTGACTGCATCACCGGCTCGGCAGATTTCGGCGCCGTCTACGCAATCCTTATCCAGGATTTCAGTGCCTATAAGTACGGTGGGCTTACCCTCGGAGAGAATAACCGATGGGGTTGGCGGAATGCCTGAGCGTTTTAGATCAAAGCTGCGCACCGGGGTCTTAGTACCATCAGTGGCTGTTTCGGTATATAGAGCGCTTGCGTCGACCAAGCTAATTGCGTAGCCGCGGCCCCGGCCTACGTCTGAACCGCAGGTGGAAACAGCTTGGCCGCGAGGGCTGAAGGTACTGAACAGTACGGCACCACGGAAGGATATTGAAGAAGAAAGAACCTTCTCACCCTTAGGCAGTTTCAGATAGAAGCCTTTGCTTGCTGCCAGCAAGTTAGTATTGGGTGTATAGCTGTTGCCGGGGGTCAGCTTGGCGTATTCCGCATCGATTTTACTGCGCAGGCTTGGTAGGCCAGTTGCCGAGTCAGCAGCACTGGCCAGTGCTTGGTCAATCAGGAACTGGTAGGCGTCGAAGTAAGTTGGAGCATTCGGTGCGGTTTGCGCCTGCAGTGCTGTCAGCTGTGCAGCAGAAAGCAGGGTGCTTGCAGCGTTGTAGGGCAGGGCCGCAAGCGCATCGGCTTCACCTTGCAAGGCAGCGCCGGATGTAGCAAACGTGGCTTACTCAGATGATAGGATTGCTACCTGGTCCACGATGGTTTGACTGTTGGTGGCCGTGGCTTTAAGTGCAGTGGCTTTCGCCGCTTCATCACGGGCCAGAAGCTCGGCATAGCCAATAGGCAAGCCTGGGGGCAGGGCAGCGATATCAGGATCAGCCTGCATAGTTGTTATCGCTGCATCTAAAGCTGCTATCACATCGGCGGTGACTGCAGGCAAGTCCAGCGCAGACTTAATTGTAGCTAGCAATGAGTCCAGCTTGGTTGGAGTTCCCGTATTGAGGTTGGTCCGCAATACAAGGTCAGAAGCATTATTGCTTGCGTATGCTGCGCGGCGTAACGCCAGATCAGCCTCGAGACCCGGCAAGGTGTTGGCATCGACGTTGGGGTCAGCCTTTTGGCTGACAATAAAGTCTTCTTGAGCTTTCACAAGCGCGAATTCTTCATCGAGCTTTTTCTGTAGTCCAGTCAGTTCTGCATACTCAAGTGCCACGTCATCACGCCGTGATAGAAGGCCTGCAGCATTGCTGTCATTTAGCGCTGCCTCTGCATAAACCTGGTTCGCTGCTACAAGTGCAGTCTGAGCGGAATTTTGCGCCGCCAGTTTGGTTGCTTCATCTAAGGCAGAAGCATCGGCGGTGGTCTTGGCGGTATTTGCAGTGTTGCGCAGCGTATTGGCTGTAGTGGCTGTGCTTGTTACGAGTGTAGCGGCATCACTGGCTGCGCTTGTCGTGGCAACAAGATTTGTTTGGGCTGTTGCATCTGCGGTGTTGGCCGTTGCCAATGCAGTGTTGGCTGTAGCCTCAACAGCTTGCGCATCAGTAAGTGCTGTTGTTGCAGTGTCAAGCTCTGTTAGAGCTGCGGTTAGTGCATTCTGAAAAGCGATGTTGGACATGTCGCTATCAAAATTAGCCTGTGCTGCATTTCGGGCAGCTTGCGCAGCAGTTACATCATTTTGCCTATCGGTAACGTCGTTTTGCGCGTTGGTAAGCTCTGTTGCTGCATTGGCTTTGGCCGTTGCTGTGGCACCCGCCTCTGCTGTGGCTGTTGCCAGGGCAGCGTCAGCTGCTGCTTTGGCTGTAGCTGCCGTTGCGGCAGCAGCTTCGGCCGCAACAGCATCAGCTTCCGTATTGGCCGCGATGACTGCGTTTGCATCCGCAATGGGTTGAGCGAGTGCATAGGCATCGGCTGCTGCAGTATTGGCCGCTTCAGCATCTAGGCGCGCAGAGTTTAGCGCTGCGGCATCAGCAGAGTCAGCCAGATCAAAAGCGTCCAGATACAACTGTTGCAGTTGTGCCAGCACTATTTGTGCTTTCTCTAGGCTGCTCTGGAGTGTGCTTTGTTGCTGCAGATTTTCGTTGTTAACGAGAATATAGGGGCGTTCAAACAGGATTTGATCAATTTGTTTTTGGCGAGCATTAGCATCGCTTAAGGCTTGAGAGGCAGAGTTTTGCTTGGCGGTGTGGGTGATGCTCGTCCGATAATCAACAAAATCTTGACGTGCAGTATCAACTGCGTTGTTGAGTGCCAGCATTTGCCCTTCAAACGTTTGTATATTGGCTTGAATAGTAGCTGTATCAGCTGCGCTAAGATCGAAGCCTGTTACGTTGGTAAGGTCGGACTCAGTGATGGTGACGTAGGGGCTAGGTTTATTGAAAACATTGCTGTCACGGAGTACGTAGAAACGGTC
>JAGGNC010000164.1 GCA_017886405.1 Pseudomonas sp.
TCGTCGTTCTGCAGCAGGAAAGTGCGGTTGCCGTGTAGCACACCAGGTACGCCGCCATTGAGACTGGCGGCGTGCTTGCCAGTGGCAATACCGTGGCCGGCTGCCTCAACGCCGATGATCTTCACATCCTTGTCGTCAAGGAAGGGGTGGTACAGGCCGATGGCATTCGAGCCACCGCCGATGCAAGCGATCAGGCTATCGGGCAGACGGCCTTCCTGGGCCAGCATCTGCTCACGGGTTTCCTTGCCGATTACTGCTTGGAAATCGCGGACCATCGCAGGATAGGGGTGTGGGCCGGCCACAGTGCCGATCATGTAGAAGGTGTTGTCGACGTTGGTTACCCAGTCGCGCAATGCCTCATTCATTGCATCCTTGAGCGTGCCGGTACCCGAAGTAACCGGGATCACGGTGGCGCCCATCAGTTTCATGCGCAGTACGTTAGCATTCTGGCGGTGGATGTCGGTGCTGCCCATGAAGATCACGCATTCCATGCCAAAGCGGGCCGCCACGGTGGCGGTGGCCACGCCGTGCATGCCCGCACCGGTCTCGGCGATAATGCGTTTTTTGCCCATGCGCTTGGCCAACAGCACCTGGCCGATGCAGTTGTTGATCTTGTGCGCGCCGGTGTGATTGAGCTCTTCGCGCTTGAAGTAGATCTTCGCGCCGCCGCACATTTCGGTCAGGCGTTCGGCGAAATACAGCGGGCTTGGGCGGCCGACAAAATCACGCTGGAAGTACGCCAGTTCCTTCTCGAATTCAGGGTCCAGCTTGGCTCGCTCGTACTCGTCGGCCAACGCGTGAATCAGCGGCATCAGGGTTTCGGCAACGTATTGGCCACCGAACGAGCCGAACAGGCCGTTGGCGTCAGGGCCAGCGCGGAAGGAAGTCATGGCGTTCTCCTCGGTAAAGTGAAGCCGTGAATCGCGGACATGGCATCCGGTTCCTACGGCAGTCCACACAGGATAAGGCTGTAGTCCGGATGAAAAAAGCGATAAGATCGCCGCAATCTGTTAGGAAAACTCACACATGAGCCAGGACCTACCGCCCCTCAACGCCCTGCGCGCCTTCGAGGCTGCTGCGCGACTGAACAGCATCAGCCAGGCTGCCGATCAACTGCATGTTACGCATGGCGCGGTTAGCAGGCAAGTTCGCGCCCTGGAAGAGCACCTCGGCGTGGCCTTGTTCAGCAAGGAAGGACGCGGCCTTAAACTCACAGATTCGGGCGCTCGACTGCGTGAGGTCAGCACGGACCTTTTTAGCCGCCTGCGCAGCACCTGCGCCGAACTGCAGCAAGGCCAGGCCGATGCGCCCTTAGTATTAGCCTGTCCCGGCAGCCTGCTGGCACGCTGGTTTATCCCGCGCCTGGACCGGCTTAATCGCGAGTTGCCGGAGCTACGCCTGCAACTCTCCGCCAGCGAAGGCGAACTGGACCCGCGCCGCGCCGGGGTGGATGCCACCCTGTGGTTCGCCGAGCCGCCCTGGCCCGCCGATATGCAGGTATTCGAGCTGGCTGCCGAGCGCATCGGCCCCGTACTCAGCCCGCGCTACGCGCACTTCGCCGCGCTGCACCTGGCGCCTGCCGCCTCCCTGAGCAACCGCTCCTGCACACCAGCTCACGCCCGCAAGCCTGGCCAGCTGGGCCAGTAGCAATACCCTGAATCGGCGCGCTCGGTCAGGGTTTCGAACACCTCTATTATTTGCTGGAAGCCGCCGCCGCCGGCTTGGGCGTGGCCATCGCACCACAACAGCTGGTGGCCGATGACCTTAGCGCCGGTCGCCTGGTCGCACCCTGGGGTTTTGTCGAAACTTCGGCGCGGCTGGCGTTATGGCGCCCGCTGCGCAACCGCGATCCAAGAGTCGAGCGACTGGCCCGCTGGCTGCAGGAAGAACTGCGTAGCGCTTAACCGCGCTTTTCTAGGGGATCGCCGTCCTGAGCACCAGCAAACAGGCGCCTGATAGCAGGTTTTTACAGGTTAAAACCTCTATCAAACCACGCCGCCTGAATTTCTCGTCTAGCGTTAAGAGACAATCTTCAGGAGTTCAACCATGTCCAATCATCACACCTACAAGAAAATCGAAATCGTCGGCTCATCGAAAACCAGCATCGAAGACGCCATCGAAAATGCCCTAGCCGAGTGCGCAAAAACAATACGCAACCTTGAGTGGTTCGAAGTGGCAGAAACTCGTGGGCATATCGTCGACGGCAAGGTCGGTCACTATCAGGTCACGTTGAAGATCGGTTTCCGCTTGAGCGATAGCTAAACGCCACCTTGCAGCTGCGGCCGCCTTCGCGCGGCCCGGTTATTGATCCCGCCGAGACACATGCCCTTGGAATCCGCAGAACACACCCCACTACCTAACTCAGGTACTGGCGCATTGCTGCGCCGTGCAACCGGATAACCAACAGGCAGCCCGATGAGCACACTTGCACAGAGCAGATTCTCCACCCTTGATCTCGCCCCGATTCGCGACGACGGCAACGCCGCCCAGGCTCTGCATAACTCCTTGGCGCTGGCCCAGCATGTCGAACGCCTGGGTTTCGAGCGTTTCTGGGTGGCCGAACATCACAACATGGATGGCATCGCCAGCGCCGCCACCGCTGTATTGCTGGGCTACCTGGCCGCAGGCACCTCACGGATTCGACTGGGTTCCGGCGGAGTAATGCTGCCCAACCATGCGCCGCTGGTGATTGCTGAGCAGTTCGGCACCCTGGCCACCCTCTATCCTGGCCGTATCGAGCTGGGCCTAGGCCGCGCGCCTGGGGCTGATCAGTTCACCGCCCAGGCGTTGCGCCGCGACCGTATTGGCAGTGCCGATGACTTCCCAGCCGATGTCGAAGAACTGCAGCGCTACCTAGGCCCACGCACACCGGATCAGCGGGTGATAGCCATGCCCGGCACCGGCACCAACGTGCCGATCTGGTTACTCGGCTCCAGCCTCTTCAGCGCCCAACTGGCCGGGGAGAAAGGCCTGCCCTACGCCTTCGCCTCGCACTTTGCGCCGCGCTATATGCATGAAGCAATTCGCGTCTACCGCAACCACTTCACACCCTCGGCCGTGCTTGAAAAACCTTACGTGATGCTCGGCGTACCGCTGATTGCCGCCGACACTGACGAGCAGGCCGACTACCTGGCCACCTCGGCTTACCAGCGCATTCTTGCCCTGATTCGCGGCCAGAGCCTGGTGCAAAAACCACCGGTACCGAGCATGCAGGGCCTGTGGCTGCCCCATGAGAAAGAGGCGGTGAGCAGCTTCCTCGGCCTGGCGATGATCGGCGGCCCAGAAAAGATCAGCGCACGGCTGCAAGTGCTGCTGGAGCAGACCGGCGCCGATGAGCTTCTCTTCACCTGCGACCTGTATGACGTTGCCGACCGGCTGCATGCCTTCGAGTTGGTCGCGCAATTGCATTAAGACTTTTGCGAACTTATGCCGCCCGGCCTGGCTCTGAATCCTATACCTCACGCACAGGAGAAGCCCGATGAAGAAGACAGCATCAGCCCACTGGCAAGGTGGCATCAAGGATGGCAAAGGCACGATGTCGACCGCGAGCGGCGCACTCAGCAAAGTGCCCTATGGTTTTAATACGCGCTTTGAGGATCAGCCCGGCAGCAACCCAGAAGAGCTGCTCGGTGCCGCCCACGCCGGTTGTTTTTCCATGGCCCTGTCCAAGGAACTCGGCGACGCCGGGATGAAAGCCGACAGCATCGAAACACGCGCCGAAGTGACCCTTGAGAAAAAAGACGGCGGATTTGCCATCACCGCCGTACACCTATCCTTGCACGCAAAAATCCCCGGGGCGCAGCGCACAGCCTTCGAGAAAGCCGTAGAGGCCGCCAAAACCGGCTGCCCGGTTTCCAAAGTACTGAACGCCATCATCACCCTCGAAGCGGTGTTGGATAGCTGAGCAACGCGCCACTCAAAATGTGCCGCAGCGCAGGACTTTGCCTCGCGCCAGCACATTGCGTTGCTCATCATAAAGCCAGGCCTGGGCCTTCATCACAAAGGGCCGGGCCTCCAAACGATAGCGCTGACCGGCCACGAAATTGTCATAGCGCAGGCGCATCTCGCAGGTCATTTGACGCGGCTCGGAAATACCATCCAGACCACCGCCGCTGTTCACCTCGAATTGAAAGCGCGCCTGCAACTCATGGGCTCCTGCCGGCACTTGAAAATAGCGGCCATCATTTAAGCGCCGGCCATCGAGCCGATCAGCCATCAGCAACGTGCCGGCATTACTGCGCAGTTCGACCCAGGCCTGGCTAGGATCCGGCGACGGCAACGGCGACGCGCAAGCGCCGAGCACCAACACAGCGCAAAGCAGACACAAAATACGCATGGGACACCTCCAAACTATTGCTGTTTGCTAGCCTACGCCGATCCTGCACTGGTAGCGTGTCAGTCGGTCTATTCGTGGGTAATACGCAATGTTCGACGCTCTGCTCTGGCGCTGGGTTCCGCTGGCGGTCACGCTGCTGCTAAGCGGGTGCAGCACCTTGGATTATTACAGTCACCTGGCCGAGGGACAGCTGCAACTGTTGCAGGCGCGCAAGCCGATTAGCGAACTGCTGATTGCGCCGACAGTCGACCCCAACCTCAAGCAACGCTTAGCCCTGACGCAGCAAGCCCGCGATTTTGCCAGCGCCCAGCTGGGCCTGCCTAACAACCGCAGCTACCGCTTGTATGCCGATATCCAGCGGCCCTTCGTGGTGTGGAATATGTTCGCCACCGCCGAGTTTTCCCTGACGCCTGAGCTGCACTGTTTTCCCGTCGCCGGCTGCGTGGCGTATCGCGGCTTCTACAGCCAAGGGCGGGCGCGCGGTGCGGCAGCGCTACTCAAACAGCAAGGCTTAGACACTTATCTGGGGGGCGTCGAAGCCTATTCCACGCTGGGCTGGTTTGATGACCCGATTCTCAACACGATGCTGCGCTGGAGCGATGAGCGCGTGGCGGCAGTAATCTTTCATGAACTGGCGCACCAGCAGCTGTATGTGGCGGATGACAGCGCATTCAATGAGTCCTTTGCCAGCTTTGTTGAGCACGAGGGCCTGCGCCAATGGCGTGCCGCAAAGGGCTTACCTTCCAGCGACCCGCAGGGCGAGCAGCAGCGTGAACACTTTATCGCCCTAGTCCTGGCTAGCCGGACACGCCTGCAGCAACTCTATGACAGCGACCTCGCCCCCGCGCAGATGCGCCGCGGCAAACAGGCCGAGTTCGAGCGCCTGCGCGCCGAATACCGAGCGCTGCGTGACAGCCAATGGGGCGGCAGCGGTCGTTACGATAACTGGATCAACGCCCCGATAAACAACGCCAAACTCTTGCCCTTTGGCCTCTATGATCGATGGGTACCGGCCTTTGCCGCGCTATTCGAGCAGGCGGGCAGCCACTGGCCGCGCTTCTACCAACACGTCGCCGCGCTGGGCAAACTGCCTAAAATCGAGCGGACTCAGGCACTGGCCAGACTGACTCCAGAGGCTTAGACCTTAAGCACCCAACGCCTACTCCAACATGGGTAATTTCTGTTCACGCAAAAGGAACGATGCCATGCACACATTCACCCTGGGCTTGCTGCTTGGCCTGCGAAGAGCTGCGCGCGGAGATTGACGTGAAAATTCAAGCCGCTGCCGTTGTCAGCTACACCCTGGAAGTCGTGCCCAACGAAGACGCCCAGGACTCCAACATGGTGCTCGGCAGCTGCAACGGCGGCAGCAAGAAAATCATCTACCAGAAAAATGGCTAACCCTGGGCTTATCGCATAAATGCCTGGTGCAATTCGGCCAGGCTGTGGAAGTGATAGGTCGGCGCCTCAGCCTGTAACTCGGCAAAACTGCCAAAGCCATAACCCACAGCCGCTGCATCCAGGCCATTGCGCTTGGCCCCGATCAGGTCGTGTTTACGATCGCCGATCATCAGCGTGCCCTCCTTCGGCAACTGTTCGCATTCCAGCAGATGGGCAATCAGCTCGACCTTGTCGGTGCGTGTGCCATCCAGCTCGCTGCCGTAAATCACCTTAAAGTGCTGGGCAAAGCCGAAGTGCTTGGCTATCTGCTCGGCAAATACCGTCGGCTTGCTGGTGGCGATGTACAAGGTGCGCTGCTGACGCTGCAGCAACTGCAACATCGCGCCGACGCCGCCGAACAGCTGATTCTCATACAAGCCCACTTGCCGAAAACGCTCGCGGTAATGGTTCACCGCCTGCCAGGCCGTGGCCTCATCGAAGTCATAGCTGTGCATAAAACACTGCAACAACGGCGGGCCAATAAAATGCTCCAACGCCTGCAAGTCCGGCTCATCAATACCCAGCTTGGCCAGCGCATGCTGCACCGAGCGGGTAATCCCCTCACGCGGGTCGGTGAGGGTGCCATCCAGGTCGAACAGGATGTTCGGATGGTGCAGCGCAGGTCGCGTCATCAGCTACCGTAGCCTTCCATCAGGTGCTGATCCTTCAGCCGTACATAGTTATCGGCGCTGTAGCGGAAGTAGCTGCGCTCTTTCTCGCTCAGCTCGCGGGCCTGTTTCGCCGGGCTGCCAAGGTACAGGTAGCCGCTCTGCAGATGGCTACCCGGCGGTACCAGACTGCCGGCCCCGAGCATCACTTCGTCATCAATCACTGCACCGTCCATGACGATGCTGCCCATACCGATCAGCACCCGATTACCGATGCTGCAGCCATGCAGAGTGACGTTATGCGCGATGGTCACATCGTCACCGATATTCAGCGGGTAGCCGCGCGGGTTGAAGGGCCCGGCGTGGGTAATGTGCAGTACGCTGCCATCCTGAATGCTGCTGCGCGCGCCTATACGAATGCTGTGCATGTCGCCACGAATCACCACCAGCGGCCACACTGAGCTGTCCGCACCGATTTCCACATCGCCCAAGACCACGGCCGAAGCATCGACAAAGGCCCGCGAGCCAAGCAGTGGAGTGAATTGCTGGTAAGTACGAATCGCCATGATAGAAACCTCTTAGAACCTGTTTACGATCTCGCGAGCTAGAGCCCTGCCAGGCAAAAAACGGCGAGGAAGCGGAGTGTACTTTTGTACATGAGCATTACTCGTTTCACTCGCCCTTCGGGCCGCGCTAAAGCGCGTTAGCCGTAAACGGCTTGCCGAGCCGGTTTTTAACGCAGCAGGGCCGACGCGCAGCAGATCGCAAACCGGTTCTTAAGCTGCGCCTGACCTTGATTGTAACTAAGATGGCACCCATGTTCAGGACATGCGCGTTGTTTGATCAACGGTCGATGTCCACTCAAGCCTGCCCTGGGAGCCTTTGCGCCCGCCAGGGTCACTGCTGCAAACCCATTTCGTTACAGGTGACCTGTCGTGACTGCTACTAATCCGCTGCTACAAGCCTTTGATCTACCGAGCTACTTCGCCATCCGTCCCGAGCATGTAGAGCCGGCGGTAGACAGCATTCTGGCCGATAGCCGGGCGGCCATGACACGCCTGCTTGAACAACAGTCTGGCACACCCAGCTGGGATGGTTTGGTGCTGGCGCTGGATGAACTGGGCGCACGTCTGACTCAGGCTTGGAGCCCGGTCAGCCACCTGAATGCGGTGTGTAACAGTACTGAATTGCGCGCCGCCTACGAGGCCTGCCTGCCTAAGCTGTCCGAGTACTGGACTGAGATCGGCCAGAACCAGCCGTTGTTCCAGGCGTACCAAGCGCTGGCTAGCAGCCCAGCTGCCACCGGCTTTGACGTGGCGCAAACCACCATTCTTGAGCACGCATTACGCGACTTCCGCCTGTCCGGTATCGATTTGCCCGCCGCTCAGCAGAAGCGTTACGGCGAAATCCAGATGAAGCTCTCCGAGCTGGCCAGCAAATTCTCCAACCAGTTGCTGGATGCGACCCAGGCCTGGACCAAACATGTGACCGCCGAAGCGGCCCTGGCTGGTCTCACCGACTCGGCCAAGGCACAGATGAAGCACGCCGCCGAAGCCAAAGACTTGGACGGCTGGCTGATCAGCCTGGAATTCCCCAGCTACTTCGCGGTAGTGACCTACGCCGACGATCGCGCCCTGCGCGAAGAGCTGTATGCGGCCTACTGCACCCGCGCCTCGGACCAAGGCCCGAATGCTGGGCAGCATGACAACAGCCCAGTGATGCTGGAAATTCTCAGCCTGCGCCAGGAAATGGCCACGCTGCTGGGCTTTGCCAATTACAGTGAGCTGAGCCTGGCCAGCAAGATGGCCGAGAGCACCGAGCAGGTACTGACCTTCCTGCGTGACCTCGGCGTGCGCGGCAAGCCGTTTGCCGAGCAGGACCTGCGCGAGCTACAAGCGTTTGCCGCCGAACAAGGCTGCAGCGATCTGCAAAGCTGGGACGTGAGCTACTACAGCGAGAAACTGCGCGAGCAGCGCTACAGCATTTCCCAGGAAATCCTGCGCGCCTATTTCCCCATCGACACGGTGCTGAGCGGCCTGTTCGCCATCGTCGAGAAGCTCTATGGCATCCAGATCAAAGAACTCTCCGGCTTCGACACCTGGCACCCGGATGTGCGCCTGTTTGAGATTACAGAGGACGGTGCGCATGTCGGCCGTTTCTTCTTTGACCTCTACGCCCGCGCCAACAAGCGCGGCGGTGCTTGGATGGACGGCGCACGGGACAAGCGACGCGCCGCCGATGGCCAGCTGATTAGCCCGGTGGCCAATCTGGTGTGTAATTTTACCCCCGCCGTCGGCGGCAAGCCGGCGCTGCTCACTCACGACGAAGTCACCACCCTGTTTCATGAATTCGGCCACGGCCTGCATCACCTGCTGACGCGCGTCGAGCATGCCGGTGCATCCGGCATCAACGGCGTGGCGTGGGATGCAGTTGAGCTGCCGAGCCAGTTTATGGAGAACTGGTGCTGGGAGCCGGAAGGCCTGGCGCTGATCTCCGGGCATTATGAAAGCGGCACGCCGCTGCCGCAGGATTTGCTCGACAAGATGCTGGCGGCGAAGAACTTCCAGTCCGGGCTGATGATGGTGCGGCAAATTGAGCTCAGCCTATTCGACTTCGAGCTGCACGCCACTCACGGCGATGGCCGCAGCGTACTCGATGTACTCGAAGGCATCCGCAACGAGATCTCGGTGATGCGCCCGCCCGCTTATAACCGCTTCCCCAACAGCTTCGCGCACATCTTCGCCGGCGGTTATGCCGCCGGTTATTACAGCTACAAGTGGGCTGAAGTATTGTCCGCCGATGCCTTCTCCAAGTTCGAAGAAGAAGGCGTATTCAACAGCGCCACCGGCCGCGCATTTCGCGAGGCGGTGCTGGCGCGCGGCGGCTCGCAGGAACCCATGGTGCTGTTCGTCGATTTCCGCGGCCGTGAGCCGAGCATCGACGCCCTGCTGCGTCACCTCGGCTTGAGTCAGGAGGCCGCATGAGCGATGCACCGGTGAATGTCAGCGCAAAACGCTTTATCGCCGGCGCGGTATGCCCGGCGTGCAGCGAAATGGACAAGATCCAGATGTGGAATGTCGACGGTGTGCCGAATCGCGAGTGCGTGGCCTGCGGCTACGCCGACACCCTCGATGAACGCGGAAATTCCGTGCCCCGTGAGCTGCCAACACGGGTCAATACCAGCGCGCTAAAACCCAAAGTCAGCAACCCCAAGGTGCAGACGGTGCAGTTTTTCCCTAATCCCAAGCTTAAAAAATGACGGGGCGTCATTTTTAACGTCGAACAGCCACAGCCCGCAGGGTGGCCGCCAGGGATGGCAGGCCATCAACATCTACTTGTAAGCGCAACGCCAATAACAGTGAACATCCCCGGCTTAATTACAGGCCTAGTTATTAGCGGCCATCAGCGCGCGGGATTCTATATAGCCCTCGATGATCTGTTGATAACCACCGTTGGCCCTGAGGCTGGCCAACCCTTCGTCGAACCCAGCGATAATCGCGGCCGCGCGGGCATGATTGCGCGGCACGATCAGGTGCAAGGAACTGCTGCTGATCATTTCAATCGAGCGGCGCAACTGGCCTTCGCTGGTCCCGATCAGTTGCACTGCTGTTTCGCCGATGCGCTGGTCCGCAACAAAGAAGTCATCCCGGCCAATCAGCACTAACCGCGCACACTCTTTGATGCCAATCGGTGAGTGACGGCGCAATACACCCTGATCAAGAAAGTCCTGGATGGCGGGCGGCGGTTGCCAGCCCAACGGGCTACAGACAGTGCGACCCTGCATGACCTGCGCGCTCAGCTGATCGATG
This sequence comes from Pseudomonas sp., assembly GCA_017886405.1. Taxonomy (GTDB): domain Bacteria; phylum Pseudomonadota; class Gammaproteobacteria; order Pseudomonadales; family Pseudomonadaceae; genus Aquipseudomonas. The sequence continues at coordinate 10,194 of JAGGNC010000164.1, forward strand.
GGGTCATCGTTGCGGCTGAAAATATATTCATCAAGAACCAATAGCGGAGCCGAATAGAGATACTCCTGCTCTCGCTGAGGCGTTTGTCCATAGGGGAAAGTGGCATCGTACTCACCACGGAGGGTCTTCAGGTAGCCGCGGTTCCAGGGCTGCCATTCCAGCGAGCTCTGGATATTGACCTGAGCCAGCGCCGCTCGGACAACCTGAGTAAGCATGCCACCACCCGGTAACTCGCTCCCTGTATAGGGTGCAAAGTTGTAACTGGTGACTAGCCGCAGGTCCTCACCCATCGCGCTATGGCTAAACATCAGGCCCAACAACAGACAGGCAGGTAGTCGTGCAAACATCAACTCTTGGCCTTAGCACCAACTATTTTGGCGCACGCTGATTCTGTGGTTGGACGGCTATTGAGTATAGGCCCCTCTCCCGCCCTGACTAGCTAAATAAGTACAGCGGCACCTGGCCAAAATCCTCAACAACTCTTGCTAACGCCGCAATGACCAGGCGCTGCGCTTGCCGAGGAATCGCGTTACCTGCTCAGGGCACCGCGTGCTCATCCTCTTGAAGATGACGCTCAAGCAAGCGCTGGTAATCGCCACTGGCCAGTAATGCTTCCAGACCCAGATTGAACTGCTCAATGATCGCTGCGCCGCGCGGATTGCTGCGCGGCACGAGCAGGTGCAGAGGGCTGCGGCTTATCGCACTCTCAGAACGACGAAACTGCTCGGCCGGCACACCAATCAGCTTGAACGCGGTCTCGCCTAAGTGCCGGTCAGAGATAAAGAAGTCATCACGCCCCAACAACAGCAAACGCGCGCACTCACTGAGCCCCGGTGGGGAATGACGAATTAACTGTCCAGCGTCCAGCCGCTGCTGAATAATCGCCGGCGGTTGCCAGCCCAGCGGATAGCAAAAACGGCGACCCTGCATGCTAGGCAAATCGGCGATCTCGAGCACATCACCGGCGCGACTGAAAATATGCTGTTCCACTGTATAAAGCGGTTCTGAAAAGAGAAATAGCGCTTCACGCTCTGCGGTGCGCACATAGGGAAAGGTCGCGTCGTAATCCCCGCTCAGCGTTTTCTGGTAACCCCGCTTCCACGGACGCCAGTCCAGGCTGTAATTGATATGGCGTTGCTGCAACGCCGCCGCCACTACCTCGGTGAGCATGCCGCCAGCGGGCAGTGCCTTGCCGGTAAAGGGGGCGTAGTCGTCACCGGTGACCAGACGCACAGGCTCCGCCAAGGCACTGGCGCATAGCGCCAGGCTGAGGCATAAAAAGGCTAGTGTTCGTGAAGGCATCAACTCTTGACCTTAGCGCCGGTCGTATCGGCATAACGCAACGTAGCAGCCATCCTGATAACCAGTGTAGGCGGCTCTATGCGCATATCTAGTTAAATAACCCTAGCTGTTCGTTGCCCTGTTCAGGCGCATCCAGACGCCCGGCCCTAGCCGCGCAGGTCAAGCGCTCAGCCAGCCCTGCGGCCCGCTCGGCACGGGTGGCTACGGCTTCGCCCAGGCGGGCGGGCAAGGCCCAGATTTCCACCTTGTGCTTGGCGCGGGTGATGCCGGTATAAAACAGGCTGCGACTAAGCAATGGGCTGGGTTGCTCGGGCAGCACCAGCAGCACCTCGGCAAATTCCGAGCCCTGACTTTTATGTACGGTCATGGCGAAGGCGCTGTCATGGCTGGGCAAGCGCGCCGGGGCGAAGGGGCGGAAGCCGTCCTCACCTTCGAAGAACACCCGCAGGCCGTACTCGGTGTGCAGACAGATGCCGATATCGCCGTTGAACAGGCCGAGGGCGTAGTCGTTCTGCCGCACCATGATCGGCCGCCCGACATACCAGCGCTCGCGGCTAGGCACCTGGCTGCGGCGCTTGATCCGCGCCTCCAGCGCTTCGTTGATCCCGGCCACGCCCCAGGCCCCTTCACGCTGGGCGCAGAGGGCGCGAAAGGCGTTAAAGGCGCTGAACGCAGCGGCCGGATCAGCGCGTTTGGCGGCCATGATAAAGGGGGCGTAACCCTGATCCAAACGTTCCAGTAAATCGTTAGGGTTCGGCTGGGCATTCCACGTCAGATCGCTGCGATCTTGCTTGAGCAGATTGAGGGTACCACTGACATCACCGCCGTTGATGCGCCGCGCTAGCTCGCCGATGCCACTGTCGCCGGCAAAGCGATGGCTGTGGGTCAGCAACACCACGGCGTCACCCAACTGCGAGCTGGGCTCAGACACTGGAACCGGCTGTCCGGTGATGCGTTGCAAGTCGGCGGCGGCCTGGGCATCGAAGCCGCGCCCCTCGCACAGCTCAGCGAACACCGCACCGGCTTCCACCGCGCAGAGTTGATCTTTATCGCCGAGCAGAATCAGCCGCGCCGTCGGCGGCAGCGCGTCGAGCAGTTTGGCCATCAGCGCCAGATCGACCATCGAGGCTTCGTCGACCACCAGCACATCCAGGGCCAGCGGGTTGGCTACGTTGTGCCGTACGTGCGGGCTGTCGCCACGGCTGCCGAGCAGGCGGTGCAGGGTGCGCGCCTCATCCGGCAGGGCGGCTTTGATTGCCTCACTGACCGGCAAATCGGCTTTGGCATTGCGAATCGCCTCAGCCATGCGTGCGGCGGCCTTGCCGGTGGGTGCGGCCAGGCCGATTGCCAAGTTCGCGCAACCAGACGGATGGCCGCCCCGCTGCTCCAACAGCGCAGCAAGCAGACGCACCACGGTGGTGGTTTTGCCGGTGCCGGGACCGCCGGAAATCACCGTCAGCTTGCGCCGTACCGCTTGCGCGGCAGCCAAACGTTGCCAGTCGGGCTGTTGCTGGTTAAAGGCGAATAGCCGGGTCAGGCTTTCACTGAGTTGAGCTTCGTCGACCTCAGGCAGATCAGCGGCGCGTTGCAGCAGTTGGGTTGCCAGATGGCGCTCATAAGCCTGATAGCGCGCCAGATACAGCCGGCCATGCGCAAGGATCAACGGCGTGAAATCGCCATCAACGCCGACCAGTGGCGAAGCTTCTAGCTGCGCCTGCCAATCCGCCAGCTTCGGTAGATTGAAGGCATGCTCGGGCCAAGGCCGTTGTCCAGCCATACGTACCAGGGGCAGGCATACATCGCCTTTGTCCAAGGCCATGCACAGCAAGGCCGCCGAGGCCAGCACCACCGGCGACGCATGCGGATCGAGACGTTGCAGGCTATCGACCAAAGCACGTTCCAGCGGGCCGAGGGGCAAGTCGGCAAGCGTCATAGCACCCTCCCGTAGGGTGGATGACGCTTCACCCATCCACCAATAGCTAGGGTGGATGAAAAAAGCGTCATCCACCCGACCCAACCAATCCCCGTTGATCCCGAAACCCGGATGAAATCCGAGGAATAGGTTGGACGGCGCGAAGACCACTCGCGGAGGGTATCTGGGTTAGGAAGCAGCATCATTTGCCCTCCTTGAACAAGGTATCCAGCGCGTCGAGCAAACTGTCCGCCGGCCGCGAGAAATACACCCCGGCGCTCGGCATGCCGCGCAGAAACAGGTAGTAGGCACCGCCCAGTTGCTCGCTCCTAAAGTCGGTCAGGCGCTGGCGCAGGAAGCGCCGTAGCGCCACCAGGTAGATCAGGTACTGCAGGTAGTAATGCTCCGCGGCCAGGGCCTGCAGCAGACGATCGCCGCCGTAGTAACTGGCGTCCGGGCCAAGCCAGTTGGACTTGTAGTCGGCGATATACCAGCGACCGTCGTGCTCGAAGGTCAGGTCGATAAAGCCTTTGAGAAAGCCCTTGAGGCTGTCGAATTCCAGACGCGCCGCCGCGTCACGCATCGGCGTCGGCAGGCCGTGGGCTGGATCGCTGAGGATCGCCCGCAGGCGCTGCATATCCAAACCAGCGACCGGGAAGGTAAAGCCCAGCTCGGGCAGACGCCGCCGCGGATCTAGATTGGCCAAGGTCAGACTTCGACCGTCCAGATCGCAATCGATCACCTGTTGCAGTTGCTCCAGCGCCACCGCGTTCCACTCATTGCTGATGCCATGGCCGCTGAGGCCCGGCTCAATCAGCTCCGCCAGTGTGGCTTTACCCCGCGCCCAGTCTTCGAGAATGGCGTGCAGGCAGGTACCGGCCCGCGCGCCACGGGGGAAAGCGAAAAAGCCCGTGCCCGGCTCGCTGGCATCGGCAATCAGCAAACCGTCGCGGTCCGGCGCTTCCATGTGCATACCGGCGGCCAGGCCGGAGA
>JAGGNC010000176.1 GCA_017886405.1 Pseudomonas sp.
CCCTACAGCTATGTCACCCTCGATGATGACCAGCCGCGCGGGCTGGATGTCGAGCTGGTGGAAGCGGTGATGCAGGCCGCTAATATCCCCTACACGCTGCGCCTGTATCCCTGGGAGCGGGTCAAACGCTTACTTGCCCGTAACGAAGTGGACATGGCCTTTCAGTTCGCCGGCACGCCTGAGCGCATGCAGGAATACCAGCTAGTCGGGCCGATTCGTTCCGGCTCCACGGTATTTATGACCTCGCTTAAAACCACCCTCGATGACTGGGCCGAGCTCGACGACCTGTCGCCCTATATCATTGGCCAGGTACGCGGCTATGCCTATCAGTCGGACTTCGATAAGGCCGAGCTGTCGCGCGACATCAGCGCGCAGAACCCACGACAGCTGGTGTCGATGCTGCTGGCCGGGCGCATTAATGTAATAGTCGGTGACCGGGCGCAGTTGATGTACTTCGTGCGCGAGCAGCGCGCCGAGCAAAGCGTGCGCATCCTGGCCAAACCGCTGGTGGAAATGCCGCGTTACGTCGCTTTCGCCAAGGGCGATAGCACCCGCGCCGACCAGTTCGCAGCAGCGCTGGAGCGTTTAAGACAGGCTGGCACTTTAGACACCATCTACCAACGCTGGCAGTAGTCAGTAAGCCCTGCCCGCCTCGGAGCCTTTATGCGCAGCCCTACCCTCATCCTGCTTTCAATTAGCCTGCTGCTGAGCGCCTGCGGTCTAGGTGAAACAGCGGCAACCGCCAGCCTGCAAGCCGAACAGGCGGCGCAGCTGCAGCAACAAGCAGAACAACTCAAACAGCAGATCGAAGCGGCCAACGCGCAGAGCAATAAGCGCCTGGAAGAAGGCTACTGAGCAAGGAGCGGCGCTTACTGCACCGGCAGGAAGTTCATAAATAGCAGGCCCTGGGCATAACTCACACCCATGCGCCGGTAGCGCTCATCCAGCACATCGGTGAGCAAATCTAGGCGCGCAACGACCTTGCCAAACTCCACCGCATAACTGAGGTTGCGCCCCTCAGCGGAGATCTCGTTGGATAGTAGCCAGGGCTTGCCCCCAGCATCCGTGCGCTGCGCGAGCATCCAACTGGCCCTCTCAACGTTACGCGCGGCGTTATGGATGAACTGCGGGTCTAGCGAATCGCTCAGGTAATACTCGGTACGCCCGCCATGGGCGGCAATCAGCATACTCGACAGCGAATAGATAAAAGCCCCCACGCGGTCGCCCTGATACTCGGCGCTCAGGGCATAGCCCAGCGCAGCAATATCGGTACGCCCGCCCAGTTGCGGTAACGGCTGGTCCAGCTCAATCGCGCGATGCACTGCACGCTTCACGGTTTCCGCATCGGCCAGGCCGGTTTTGCGCCACTCACGCGGGTTGCGCAGGTACAGCTTGTCCATCAGGCGATAGAGGCTATTGAGGTTGTTGCGCATGCCCAGGGTGGCCATGCGGTCGGCATGGCTCTGGAAGAACTCCGAGGGTTTGATCGCGCTGCGGTTGCTGACGATAGTCTGATGATCCTGCCGGGGCGAACAACCGCCGATTGCCAGAACAGTCGCCAACAGCGTCACCACAACCGCCCAGCGCCCCGCTACCACAGCGCTGCCGCCCGACCAGGCGGAGCCTTTATTCAGCCACTGCAAACGCTGCTTAGTACTCATCAGAGGAGGTTATCCGCTGCGATGTGATGGAGTAACGCTAGCCACAAAATCCAGAGTGGCCAGTTTTTATGCCTAAAGACATGACTTCCAGCACAATCAAGCACCTAGCCGCACAAGCTCAGGTGGACTGACAACAGCTAGCGTTGTGCGCAAAAAGTTGCCCACCCATGATAGATGCTTGGTGAAAAGTCCCGTCGCAGAGCGCTTAAAGGGCTATGATCCGCAGCTTTTTTTGCTGCTGAGTACCCCATGTCGCGCCTGCTTGCCCTGTTCTGCCTGTTGCTTGCCCTGCCCACTTTCGCCGATGCCCCAAAAACCTTCAGCGCCGCCAAGAAAATCGCCTGGCGGTTGTATGCCGAACGGCCCAATACCTTTTATTGCCAATGCGCCTATGAAGCCAACCGGGTCGATCTCGGCAGCTGTGGTTACACAGTCCGCAAGCAGGGGCGGCGAGCCGCTCGCCTGGAATGGGAGCATGTGGTGCCGGCCTGGGTGATCGGCCATCAGCGCCAGTGCTGGCAGAACGGCGGACGCAAAAACTGTGCGCGTAACGACGCCACCTTCAAAGCCGCCGAAGCCGACCTGCACAACCTGGTGCCGAGCATTGGTGAAGTGAATGGCGACCGCTCCAACTATGCCCTCGGCATGCTCAGCGACAAACCTACGCAGTACGGCGCCTGCCCGATGGTGATCGATTTCAAGGCGAAAACCGCCATGCCGCCGACGCATGCCCGCGGCGCCGCGGCGCGCATCTATCTGTACATGGCCGAGCGTTACCAACTGCGCCTGTCCAAACTCGACCGACGCACCTACGAAGCCTGGAGCCGCCAATACCCAATCAGCGAGTGGGAGCGCTGGCGCAATCAGCAGGTGGGCTGTGTGATGGGCCACGGCAATCCCTATGTCGGCGCCTTCGATCCCGGTCGTTGCAGCCTGCTGCGCCGCGCCGGCAACCTGCAACGCAACAGCGGCTAAACCCGACAGCATCCTCACGCGTGATACCGTTCCCGCCCAGTCCTCGCCCAACGCTATAAGCGCTAAACTGACGCACCCCAGCCAGCCCGAGTCGTTCCTCTATGCCCAACACCACCACCCCGAACGCCGCCAGTGCCATTGCCGAAACCCGCGCCTGGGTCGACCGCGCCGTCATTGGCCTAAACCTCTGCCCATTCGCCAAAGCGGTGCAAATCAAAGGGCAAGTGCGTTACGTGGTGTGCGCCAGCCCGGCGCCGGAAGAACTGCTCGCCGCCTTGATCGACGAACTGCACGCACTGGCCAATTGCGAGCCGAGCGAAACCGACACCACCCTGCTTATTCACCCCGCGGCGCTGACCGACTTCCTCGACTTCAATGACTTTCTTGCGGTGGTCGACCACACCCTCGACGACCTCGGCTACAGCGGCACCCTGCAAGTGGCCAGCTTCCACCCGCAGTTCCAATTTGCCGACACCCACGTCAACGATGTCAGCAACGCCACCAACCGGGCGCCCTTCCCGACCCTGCATATTCTCCGCGAAGCCAGTATCGACCGCGCCGTGGCCGCCTTCCCGGATCCCGAGGCGATCTTCGACGCCAACATCGACACTCTGGAAAAACTCGGCAGCGACGGCTGGGCCGCCCTGCAGGCGCAGTGCCGTAAAGACGCACAAAACAGCTAAATCACACGCGATTTAGCCCGCGTAAAGCCAATGCGCCAACGCGCCGCGCTGGCATTTTTACACAGGCTTTGCACTGCCACCTGCACTGCCAGCCACTCAGCAGTGTCGAAACCACAAGCCGGGAAAGCCGGTTTGCACAGGCGTTTCGATCATGCTGTCACGCATCCCCTTGATCACAGGCCTACTGGCCTGCCTGGCGCTCGTTGGCCAAGCACCCGCACAGGCGTCCAACCGCGACGTCTCCATTGGCCGGCGTTATCATCAGCCAGAGCCGTCCGGTGCAGGCTTATAGCCCGCCACCACCCGCCTAC
>JAGGNC010000178.1 GCA_017886405.1 Pseudomonas sp.
GTCGATGCTTAACAACAGCGTCTGGCCATGCAGCCCGACGCCCGCGTATTTTTCACGGAGCACTGACTCGCATGCTGGCTTTTATTGCACGCCGCCTGGGACTGCTGATCCCCACCTTTTTTGGCGTCACCCTGCTGACCTTCGCGCTAATCCGTATGATCCCCGGCGACCCGGTGGAAGTGATGATGGGCGAGCGCAGGGTCGATCCGGTCATGCACGCACAAGCCATGGAGCGTCTGGGCTTGAACAAGCCCCTGTACGCTCAATACTTCGATTACATCGGCCAACTGGCCCAGGGCGATTTGGGCGAATCACTGCGTACCCGCGAAAGCGTATGGAGCGAGTTCATCACCCTGTTTCCCGCCACCTTAGAACTGGCTCTGGCCGCCCTGCTGTTCGCCGGCACGCTCGGCCTGATCGCAGGGGTGATTGCCGCCCTCAAGCGCGGATCAATCTTCGATCACGGGGTGATGGGCCTATCGCTGGCCGGCTATTCCATGCCGATTTTCTGGTGGGGCCTGCTGCTGATCATGTTTTTTTCGGTATGGCTGGGTTGGACGCCGGTGTCCGGGCGCATCGACCTGCTTTATGACATCCCGCCAGTCACCGGTTTTATGTTGATCGACACCCTGCTTGCTGACGAACCCGGCGCATTCGTCGACGCTCTGCACCACCTGATTCTGCCGGCCATCGTGCTCGGCACTATTCCCCTGGCGGTGATCGCCCGCATGACCCGCTCGGCGATGCTCGAAGTGCTGCGCGAGGATTATATGCGCACCGCCCGCGCCAAGGGCCTGTCGCCGGCTCGCGTGGTGTTCGTGCATGGCCTGCGCAATGCGCTGATCCCCGTGCTCACCGTATTCGGCCTGCAAGTCGGCGCGCTGCTAGCCGGCGCAGTGCTGACCGAAACCATCTTCTCCTGGCCGGGTATCGGCAAATGGCTGATCGAAGCGATTGGCGCGCGCGACTACCCGGTGGTGCAGAACGGCATTCTGCTGATCGCTTGCCTGGTGATCCTGGTCAACTTCGTCGTGGACATCCTCTACGGCCTAGCCAACCCACGCATCCGCCATCAGCGCTAGAACACACCATGCATAGCCGCATTGTTTCCGCAGGGTGGATGACGCTTCACCCATCCACCATCGCAACGTCCAAACGGTGGATGAAAAAAGCGTCATCCACCCTACACAGGCCCACTCTGGAAGCTCGCCCATGACAACCACCACTGTAGACCAGAGCCTGTTCTACCCCTCGCCACTGAAAGAATTCTGGCAGGCCTTTGCGCAAAATAAGGGCGCGGTTGCCGGGCTGTTGTTTATGCTCGTGCTGGTGATCTGCGCGCTGTTTGCGCCCTGGATCGCGCCGCACGACCCCAGCGAACAATTTCGCGATTTCATGCTAACCCCGCCAGCCTGGCTGGAAGGTGGCCAGCTGCAGTTTTTATTGGGCACCGATGAAGTGGGTCGCGACTTGCTCTCGCGGCTGATCCACGGCGCGCGTCTGTCGCTGCTGATCGGCCTGGCCTCAGTGCTGATGTCGCTGCTGCCTGGGGTCCTCTTGGGGCTGGTCGCCGGCTTCTACCCGCGCTTACTCGGACCGTCGATCATGCGCCTGATGGACATCATGCTGGCCCTGCCCTCACTGCTGCTGGCGGTGGCCATCGTCGCCATCCTCGGCCCGGGGCTGATCAACACCATCTTCGCTATCGCTATCGTCTCACTGCCGTCCTACGTGCGCCTGACCCGCGCGGCGGTGATGGGTGAGTTGAACCGTGATTACGTCACCGCCTCGCGCCTGGCAGGCGCCAGTTTGCCGCGCCTGATGTTTATCACCGTGCTGCCCAACTGCATGGCGCCGCTGATCGTGCAGGCCACCCTGAGCTTTTCCTCGGCGATCCTTGATGCTGCGGCCTTGGGCTTTCTCGGCCTCGGCGTGCAACCGCCAACCCCCGAGTGGGGCACCATGCTGGCGTCTGCGCGCGACTATATCGAACGCGCTTGGTGGGTGGTAACCCTGCCCGGCCTGACTATTTTGCTCAGCGTGCTGGCCATCAACCTGATGGGCGACGGGCTGCGCGATGCCCTCGACCCGAAACTGAAGAACGCGCAATAAGGTGCCCCGCATGAACCTGCTGGATATTAAAAACCTCAGCGTACGTTTCGGCGACGCCAATGCCGTACCCGTAGTCGACGGCCTCGACCTGTCGGTGGCCAAAGGTGAAGTGCTGGCGATTGTCGGCGAGTCCGGTTCCGGCAAGTCGGTGACCATGATGGCGCTGATGGGCCTGATCGACGCCCCAGGCATCGTCAGCGCCGACAGCATCCAGTTTGACGGCACCAACATGCTGCGACTCAAGGGCCAGCAACGCCGAAAGATCATCGGCAAAGACCTGTCGATGGTCTTTCAGGACCCGATGACATCGCTCAACCCCAGTTTTACCGTGGGTTTCCAGATCGAGGAAGTGCTGCACCAGCACCTGGGGCTGAAGGGCCAGGCCGCCCGCCAGCGCGCCCTGCAACTGCTGGAGCGGGTGGAAATACCCGCCGCTGTCAGTCGCTTAAATGCCTATCCGCACCAGCTCTCCGGCGGCATGAACCAGCGGGTGGCGATTGCCATGGCGATTGCCGCCGAGCCCAAGCTGCTGATCGCCGACGAACCGACCACGGCGCTGGATGTGACCATTCAAGCGCAGATCATGGACTTGCTGATGGGCTTACAACGCGAACAGAACATGGGCCTGGTGCTGATCACCCACGACCTGGCCGTAGTGGCGGAAACCGCGCAGCGGGTCTGCGTGATGTATGCCGGGCAAGCGGTGGAGATCGGCCGCGTGCCGCAGTTGTTCGACACCCCGGCCCATCCTTACACCGAAGCGCTACTCAAGGCGATCCCCGAACACAGCCAGGGCCAAAGCCGCCTGACCACCCTGCCTGGCATTACGCCAGGGCGCTATGACCGCCCGGCTGGCTGCCTGCTGTCACCACGCTGCTCTTACGCCCAGCCCAACTGCCGTGAACAGCGGCCGAGCCTGAATGCCCATGAACGCGGCGCGGTGCGCTGTTTTTACCCGCTCAACCTGACTGCGGAGGTGGCGTGATGAGTGCTGTTCTAACGGCCCGTGATCTGACCCGTCACTACGAGATATCCCGCGGTCTGTTCAAACCCGCCGCCCAGGTGCAGGCACTTAATGGCGTGTCTTTCGAGTTGCAGGCCGGCAAAACCCTGGCCGTGGTCGGTGAGTCCGGCTGTGGCAAATCCACCCTTGCTCGCGCCCTGACGCTGATCGAGAAGCCCAGCTCCGGCTCTCTGCAGATCGCCGGGCAGGAAGTGGCCGGTGCTAACAAGGCGCAACGTAAACAACTGCGCCGTGACGTGCAGATGATTTTTCAAAACCCCTACGCCTCGCTGAATCCCCGGCAGAAGGTTGGCGACCAACTCGGCGAACCACTGCTGATCAATACCTCGCTGTCACGGCTGGAACGACGCGAGCGGGTGCAAGCGATGATGCAGCAGGTCGGTCTGCGCCCCGAGCACTCCCAGCGCTACCCACACATGTTTTCCGGCGGCCAGCGCCAGCGCATCGCCCTGGCGCGG
>JAGGNC010000020.1 GCA_017886405.1 Pseudomonas sp.
GCTCCTCGCCATAGCCAGCTATGACTCGTCGCAGCGCCTTGTCTCAGTACCTCAGCCATCCGAACTTGAGTTAACCAACTAGCCGTAAAGCCACTAGCATTGCAGCGCCACTTTCATTCCCCAGAACATCAGCGCCTTGGCGCCCATGCGAGGCTCCATGCTTTCGATTCTGTCTTCCCGTCAGCGCAATGCCCTGCGTATGGCCTGGCGCTTTATTGCGCCGTATCGCGGTCGTGTGTTCGGCGCCTTGCTGGCGCTGATGTTTACCGCCGGCATCACCTTGTCCATGGGGCAGGGCATTAAGCTGCTGGTCGATCAAGGCCTGGCCACCCAGTCGCCGGCGGCGCTGCAGCAGTCAATTGTGTTGTTTTTTGTACTGGTACTGGCCTTGGCTATTGGCACCTTTACGCGGTTCTATCTGGTGTCATGGATTGGTGAGCGCTTTGTCGCAGATATTCGCAAGCGCGTGTTCAACCACCTGATTGAGTTGCATCCAGGCTTTTATGAAAGCAACCGCAGCTCGGAGATTCAGTCGCGCCTGACCGCCGATACCACGCTGTTGCAATCGGTGATTGGCTCCTCGCTATCGATGGCGCTGCGCAACCTGATCATGCTGATTGGCGGCAGCGTGTTGTTGGTGGTGACCAACGCCAAGCTCAGCGGCATTGTGTTGATGGCGCTGCCGTTGGTGGTCGCGCCTATTCTGATTTTCGGCCGGCGCGTAAGGGCGTTGTCGCGGCAAAGCCAGGACCGTGTCGCCGATGTTGGCAGCTATGTTGGCGAGGTCTTGGGGCAGATAAAAACCGTACAAGCCTATAACCACCAAGCCGAGGACAAGCGTCGTTTCGGCCTGTCCGCCGAGGCGGCTTTCGACACTGCACGTCAGCGCATTGCCCAGCGCGCCTGGCTGATCACCGTGGTCATCGTGCTGGTGCTCGGCGCGGTGGGGGTGATGCTCTGGGTCGGCGGCATGGACGTGATCGCCGGGCGCATTTCCGGCGGTGAACTGGCAGCCTTCGTCTTCTACAGTCTCATCGTAGGCTCGGCGTTTGGCACCCTGAGCGAGGTTATTGGTGAGCTGCAGCGGGCCGCCGGTGCTGCCGAGCGGATTGCCGAGTTGCTCCAGGCGCGCAATGAAATTACCCCGCCTGCCGCCGATTTAGTGCAACTGGCTCAGCCGGTGCAGGGGCGTATCGAGTTGCAAGGGCTGCGTTTCGCCTATCCCTCACGCCCTGGCATTTTTGCCGTGGACGGCATCGATCTGCTGGTTACGCCGGGGGAGACTCTCGCTCTGGTCGGGCCGTCGGGGGCGGGCAAGTCGACCTTGTTTGACTTGCTGCTGCGTTTTTTCGACCCGCAAGAGGGTCGTATCCTGATCGACGGCCAGCCGATCCAGCAGCTTGATCCTGCCGACCTGCGCAGCAGCTTTGCGCTGGTGTCGCAGAATCCTGCGCTGTTCTTCGGTTCGGTAGAGGACAACATTCGTTACGGCCGTATGGGCGCTAGCCTGGCTGACGTCGAGGCTGCTGCAAAAGTGGCGCATGCCCATGAGTTCATCATGAAGTTGCCCCAGGGTTACCAGACGCACTTGGGCGACGCCGGTTTGGGGTTGTCGGGTGGGCAGCGCCAACGCTTGGCTATTGCTCGGGCGCTGCTGGTGGATGCACCCATCCTGCTGCTGGATGAAGCCACCAGCGCCCTGGATGCCGAGAGTGAGCACCTGATTCAGCAGGCGCTGCCGCGCTTGATGCAGGGTCGCACCACCCTGGTGATTGCTCACCGCTTGGCGACGGTGAAAAGCGCCGACCGGATCGCGGTTATCGAGCACGGCAAGCTGGCGGCCATTGGCACCCATAGTGAGTTGGTAATCAATAATCCGCTGTATGCGCGCCTGGCTGAGCTGCAATTTAGCAATGAAGTTGAAGCTGTTGATTAATCCGTGGGCCGGCGGTTGTCGGCGGGGCTTTAGCCGCGATCAGGCGGTCACAGCCTCAAGCAGTCGCGGCTAGAGCCTCGCCCACCAAAACAAGCCACAACTCAACCGCGCCCAACAGCGTTAAAGCAGCGTGGCTTTGGGCTTGATAGTCGCCGTCGCACCCGCTGATGCGAGGATGATGGCGCTGATTGCCAGCCATTGGCTGAGGGTCAAACGTTCACTGAGAAACAGTAAGCCGGAGAGCGCGGCAATCGCCGGCTCCATGCTCATCAGAATGCTGAAACTGCGCGCCGGCATACGGGTTAGGGCGACCATTTCCAGGCTGTAAGGCAGGGCCGATGAGAGCACGGCCACGCCCAGGGCGATGGGCAGTAGCTCCAGCGAGAACAGGCTGCTGCCGGCCTGCCACAGGCCAATTGGGAATACCAGCAGAGCGGCGACTATGGTGCCCAGCGCCACGGTTTGCTTGCCATGTTCGGCGCCAGCTTTTTGCCCGAAGACGATATACAACGCCCAGCACAGCCCTGCAGCCAAGGCCAGGGCCATGCCTATCGGGTCCAGTGGCACGTCGTTTTGACCGGTGGGCAAGAGCAGCCAGAGGCCGAAAACGGCCAGGGCAATCCAGACGAAATCCAGTAATCGCCGTGAAGATAACAACGCCAGGCCCAGCGGACCGGTGAACTCAAGAGCGACGGCGATACCCAGGGGAATGGTTTTCAGCGAGAGGTAAAACAACAGGTTCATGCTGCCCAGCGACACACCATAAGCCAGCAATGAGCGGCATGACGTTAGGGTCAGCTTTGCCTGCCAGGGGCGCATCAGGATGCACAGGATCAGTGCCCCCAGGCTTAGGCGCAGGGCAGTGGTGCCGCTTGCACCAATCTCCGGGAACAGGCCTTTGGCCAAGGACGCGCCGCTCTGAATCGAGGTCATGGCGATCAACAGCAGCAGGATCGGCAATATCACCAGAGAAAATTTCGCTGAGCGCGGCATGCGCGGCTCCTTAGTGCTTTATTCATCTATTAATAAAAAAAGGCTATGTCGGGGTCAGTTGTAGCCGAGGGCTTAGGCTCTTGTAGACGCCTGCTTGCCCGCGAATCGAAACCGCCGCTGCTTTTACTGGCGGCACAGCGATCAATAGCGCCTCCACCATTATGCAATGAGTACAGAGATCGATTAGAGATTTACATTCGCCGTCCTTTCACACCGTCGAATCTTCGGCTTCTTACACAGCTGGTCAGGTTAACGGCGAAGTGGGGTGGACGCATTCAGTATTCTTCTAACGTCATCGCTGCCCCGGCGTAGCCAATAAAAAACCGCGAATAATCGCGGTTTTTTAATTTCTTGCTCAGGATTGTCTGTTCAGTTGCGAAATTGCGCTCCACATGACCACCCGCTTGCATTCGGCCTGACCAGTCACTTGCATTCGTTCTGACCAGCGATTGAATCGGATTTGACCAACACGCGTTGTAACCATGATCGGCAGAGAACGGCCAGAAGCGGTCACCCCCGACTTGCCCCCATCGACCCAAGCAGAGGGCCATTTATGCCTATAAAATCAGGGGCAATTCACTATACGGGTCTAGTAGACGCCGCACACATCTCGGTTGCGACGCACCTCTCGACTGATGATCGAGGGAGATCTATTT
>JAGGNC010000011.1 GCA_017886405.1 Pseudomonas sp.
CATTAACAATGCGCCAAACCAGATCCAGCGAACAAAGGGTTTGATGTGCACACGGACCGCCCAGGCACCCTCCCCCAACGGCTCACCCAAGGCGACGAAAAGGTCGCGGGTGATCCCGGCGTCGATCCCGGCTTCGGTCATCACTGACTGCTGCACGGTGTACAAACGCTTCTCCGGATGCAGCACGGATATTTGCTTACCGTCTTGGATGACGCGCACGGTGCCTTTATCCGAGGTGAAGTTTGGCCCTTCAAAGTGCTCAGCACCTTCGAAGATGAACTGGTAACCACCAATGTCCAGCGACTCGCCCGGCGCCATACGCATGTCACGCTCAAAGCTGCCGACGCTGGTCAACACCACGCCCAAGGCGCACACCGCCATGCCTAGGTGCGCGGTTTGCATGCCCCAGTAACTGCGGGTCAGGGTCGGCAAACCCTTGATTAGGCCCTTATGCCGAGTCTTCTCGACGATATCGCGCACACCGGCCAACACCACCCAGACAGACAACAGGCAGACCCCGAGTACCGCCCAGTTGAAGTCGCCAATCAGCAAGGTCGCGATCACCGCCAGCACCACACTGCCAATCAGCACGGGAAGCAGCATGCTCAATAGCCATTTCACCGGGGTGTCTTTCCAACGCACCAGCACACCGACCGCCATCATTGCCATCAACAGGCCCATGAGCGGCACAAACAACGCATCGAAATACGGCGGCCCTACCGACAGTTTGGTGCCGGTCATGGCATCAATCACCAGCGGGTAAAGAGTACCGAGCAAAATCATTGCGGCACTGACCACCAGAATGATGTTATTCACCAACAGCAAGGTTTCCCGCGACCACAGGGTAAAACCAACATGACTCTTGACCACCGGAGCACGGACGGCGAACAACGCTAGCGAGCTGCCCACCACAAGCAGCAGGAAGGCCAGGATAAATACGCCGCGCTCAGGGTCGCTGGCGAAAGCATGCACCGAGGTCAGCACGCCAGAACGGACTAGGAAGGCACCCAGTAGGCTCAGGGAGAATGCAGCGATTGCCAACAACACAGTCCAGCTTTTGAACACACCGCGCTTTTCTGTCACGACCAAGGAGTGAATCAGCGCTGTACCGACCAACCAAGGCATAAACGAGGCATTTTCCACCGGGTCCCAGAACCACCAGCCGCCCCAGCCAAGTTCGTAGTAAGCCCACCATGAACCGAGGGCGATACCAATACCGAGGAAGGCCCATGCGACGAGGGTCCATGGCCGCGACCAGCGCGCCCAGGCTGCATCCAACTTACCGCCAAGCAAGGCGGCAATGGCGAAGGCAAACGCTACCGAAAAACCGACATAGCCCATGTAGAGCATCGGTGGGTGAACGATCAGACCGAAATCCTGCAATAACGGATTGAGGTCTCGCCCATCAGCCGGCGTATCAAACAACAGCCGCTCGAAGGGGTTGGAGGTGATGATCAGTAACAGCAAAAAACCAATACTGATGATGCCCATAACCCCGAGCACGCGGGCGAGCATTTCCTCCGGCAACTGCCGCGAGAAGATCGATACCGCAAAGGTCCAGCCGGCGAGGAGCAGCCCCCACAGCAGCAGTGAGCCTTCGTGAGCGCCCCATACTGCGCTGAACTTGTAGTACCAAGGCAGCGCGCTGTTGGAGTTATTGGCGACGTAAGCAACGCTGAAGTCATCGACCATAAACGCGTAAGTCAGGCAGATAAAGGCGATCAACAGAAAAGTAAACTGCCCCCAGGCTGCTGGCGCAGCCAAACTCATCCACTGGCGATCACCGCGCCAGGCGCCAATCATTGGCAATGTTGACTGCACCAGTGCCATACACAGGGCGAGAATCATCGCCAGATGGCCGAGCTCGGGGATCATTGCGCACGCTCCGTTTGGTAGGTTTTCTTCGCAGCATTAGCCGCTTCGTGCTGTTGCAGCATTCCACTCTGCTCCAGCGCCTGCATCACTTCTGGGGGCATGTAGTTCTCGTCATGTTTGGCCAATACTTCATCGGCAATCAGCATGCCACTGGCATTCAGCTTGCCCATGGCGACAATGCCCTGGCCTTCGCGGAACAGGTCCGGGAGGATGCCGTTGTAGCGAATAGTCACGTTTTTCACGCCATCGGTGACGACAAAATAGGTGTCCAGCGTTTCACTAGAGCGTTTCACCGAACCTACTTCGACCAAGCCACCCGCGCGGATGCGGGTCGCTTCAGGCGCGTCGCCATTAGCGATTTGCGTCGGTGTATAGAACAGGTTGATGTTCTGCTGCAACGCACTCAGGGCAAGGGACACGGCAATGCCCACACCGGCAATGATCGCCAGGACAATAAATAGACGTTTCTTGCGCTGCGGATTCACTTCAATTCCTCCCGGCGCAAACGACGCGCTTCGTCATGAAGATATCGGCGACGTGCCAGGATTGGCAGCGCCACATTCAGCCCCAAGACCACCAGGCTGATGGCATAACTGGACCACACATAAGGTCCGTGGGTACCCATGGCGAGAAACTCGCTAAAGCTGACAAAGCTCATCGGCCTTTCTCCACCAGCATTTTAATTTCAGCCTTGGCCCAGCTGCTGCGTGCCTCGCGCTTGAGCACTTCCAGGCGCATACGCAGCAGCAGCAGCGCACCAAAAAAACAGTAAAAGCCGAGCACCATCAGCAGCAACGGCATCCACATTTCAAACGGCATGGCAGGTTTGGCCACAATGCTGAACGTTGCGGGCTGATGCAGGGTGTTCCACCACTCCACCGAATATTGAATGATCGGAATATTCACCACCCCGACGATCGCCAGTACGGCGCAGGCTTTGGCCGCGCTGTCACGGTTGGTGATCGCATTACCCAGCGCAATGACGCCGAAATACAGGAACAGCAAAATCAGCATTGAAGTCAGGCGTGCATCCCATACCCAGTAAGTGCCCCAGGTTGGCTTGCCCCATACCGCACCGGTGACCAGCGCAATCACCGTCATCCAAGCACCAATGGGCGCCGCTTGTTGCAGCGCCACATCGGCCAATTTCATCTTCCATACCAGGCTGACGGTGCCGGCTATCGCCAGCATTATGTAGATCGACTGGGCCAGAAACGCGGCGGGCACATGCATGTAGATAATGCGAAAACTATTGCCCTGCTGGTAATCCGGCGGCGCAAAAGCCAGGCCCCAAACTGTCCCGACAGTCAGTAACAGCAGCGCAGCCACGGCTAACCAGGAAAGCCAGGGACGGCTGATTTCATAAAACCATTTGGGCGAGCCGAGCTTGTGAAACCACGTCCAGTTCATCAGGTTACTCATCAGTGCTAGGGCTGATCGCGGCGCAGGAAAGCGCGCGAATCAGCTACCCATTCAGTCTTATGTCTACTCAGCGACACTGATCGTCAGACCAGCGGCGATGGCAAAAGGGGTCAATGTCACCGTCAATGCGGTGAGGCTGGCCAACCACAACAAGTGGCCAACCGCCGGCAATCCTTGCAGGCTGGCTTGTAACGCACCGCTGCCAAGAATCAGCACCGGGATGTACAACGGCAAAATCAGCAACGCGAGTAACAGGCCGCCCCTCTTAAGGCCCACGGTCAGCGCTGCACCGACCGCGCCCAGCAGACTCAGCACCGCGGTACCCAGCAGCAGGGAAATCAGCAGCACCGGCAGGCAACGGCCCGGCAATCCCAGCATCAGCGCCAATAGCGGTGCCAACAGCACCAGCGCCAAACCTGAGAACAGCCAGTGTGCCAGCACTTTGGCCAGAACCAGAAGAGCCAGGGGGTGCGGCGAAAGGACCCACTGCTCCAACGAGCCGTCCTCGAAATCACTGCGAAACAGCCCGTCCAGCGAGAGCAGCACGGCCAAAAGCGCCGCCACCCATACCAGGCCAGGCGAAAGGCTTTGTAACAACTGAGTCTGCGGCCCCAGCGCCAAAGGGAACAGGGCGATCACAATGGCGAAGAACACCAGCGGGTTGGCCAACTCGGCCGGGCGACGAAATAGTAGGCGTGCTTCACGAGCAAGCAGCAGGGCAAACACATTGCTCATAGTTTGCGTTGCCCTGGTGTCTGTTGAAGCTCCGGTGCGGCCGCGAACGAAACGTCAACAGACCCTAAGTCAAGCTCACGATACCCGGTTGGTTTTACCGTCAGCTCATGATGCGTGGTCAGCACCACCATTCCGCCTTGCTCACAGTGCCCTGCCAGATGGTTTTCCAGCTGCGCTACTGCGGTCTTATCCAAGGCAGTAAATGGCTCATCCAGCACCCACAGTGGCGGCGACGGCAGGTACAGACGCGCCAACGCCACACGGCGCTGCTGCCCAGCAGACAAGGTGTGACAGGGCACATCCTCAAAACCGTGCAAGCCCACCGCTTCCAAAGCCTGCCAGATGGCCTCTCGTTTTGCAGGCTGATGTAACGCGCAAAGCCATGTGAGATTCTCTTCGGCGGTTAGCAAGCCCTTGATGCCAGCGGCATGGCCGATCCACAATAGGTTGCGTGCCAACTCAGTCCGCTGCGCCGCCAATGGGCGGCCATTGAGACGGATTTCTCCGGCTGTTGGCTGCATCAGCCCGGCCAGCAAGCGCAGCAGGCTGGTCTTACCGCTGCCGTTAGGGCCGGCCACCTGCAGCATCTCACCGGGAACCAGACGCAGCTCTAGACGCTCGAAGAGCATGCGCCAGTCTCGCTCACAGGCGAGCGCAACGGCTTCTAGAATAGGACTGTTCAAGGCATCGGCACCTAAGATGGATGGCAAAAGCTGTTCAAGTCAGCAGTGACTTGGCCGCTATACTGACGCAAGTGGAAAGCGCACCCGAGCACTGACGGTGTTTACAAAACTAGCCAGCGGTGGCCAGGCAAGGTGAAATCAGCAAAAAAAGCGGCGTGTACGAGTAGTACATGAGCATTTTTAGGCGGACTTCAACGCAGCACGGCCGAGCGCAGTAATTTGTAAACCCCCTCTCAGACGGGGCGCGATTATACATGCCAGCCCCCGCCTCTCGCAGTGGGCATTTTCGACAGGGTGTAACCCGTCAATGAGCGAAATCAGCAGCGCGCGGCCTCTCGCGCCGACGCCCCCCAACAGTCGCCCTAACGCCGTAGCGGCTGACCTGGCGGTGAAACTGCTACAGCCTCTGCAAGGACTGCTGGCCAGCGGTGAAACTGCCAAGGCCGAAGTCGTCGCCCTGAAAGAAATGGCGCAAAGCTTTCAAGTGATGCTCAAACTGACCCTGAACAACGGTAGCCAGACCACTCTTGAAGCCAGCAGCTCGCGTCCTTTAGCCCAGGGTACGACCCTGAACGTAACTGCCTTATCAGAAACGCGACTGGCCCTCTCCGTGCTGACGGGTGGCGACAAGGCGCTGACTAGCCTCGACTTGGAACAACTGCCCGTCGGCACCCTGCTGCAAGGCAAGGTGGTTGCCCGCGAACAAGTGCTGCAGGGGCGCGCGCATCAGGTGATCTACAAGCTACTGGTTAACCTGCTCAATACGCCTCTGGCCGGTAGCAAGCTATCCCTGGAGACGCCCTTGCCGCTGCCCATAGGCAGCCTGGTCAGCGCTCGGGTGCAAAGTAGCCAATCTTTGAATTTCCTGCCCCTAAGTGGCCGCCTGGATCAACTCGCACTGAGCCAGCAACTGGGCACACAAAGCACCCGTCAAGGCTCACTGTCAGGGTTGTTCAGCGCCTTGCAAGGGCTTCGGGGCAATGCCGAGATGAGCGAAGGCCTGCGCACCAGCATCGATAAACTATTCACTGCATTGCCCGATGCGGCGCAGCTGAGTACCCCCAAAGGCCTGGCCATGGCCTTGGAAAACAGCGGCATTGTGCTGGAGAGCAAATTACTCGGCGGCCAGGGCCAAGCCCTGCCGACAGACCTAAAAGCTAACCTGCTGCGTCTAATCACCCAAATACTGCCTAACCTCTCCACCACAACTCCGCTAGCAGCTGCCAGTGCCAGTTCAGCGCTGGCCCAGGCTATGCCAGCCCTGGCTCGCGACTTGCTCGGCAGCCTTGGCAAGGCCAGCAGCCGCCAGCAGGCACTGAACTTCCCCCTGCCCTCGCGCTTGCTGCAGGCCATGGAAGGCGAAGCTGACCTGGAAACATTGCTCAAGCTTGCCGCAGCAGCTGTCTCACGCCTGCAAACCCACCAACTCTCAAGCTTGGCACAGAGCCAGGTGGGTCCGGACGGTAACCTGCTCACCACCTGGCAACTGGAACTGCCCATGCGTAACCAGCAGGAACTGGTGCCGCTGCAGGTCAAGATCCAGCGCGACGAGAATAGTCAATCAGGGAAAGCAGACAAAAAGGAAGTCTTGTGGAAAGTCGAGCTGGCGTTTGATCTGGATCCGCTGGGCCCTTTGCAAGTGCAAGCGCAACTGGCTGAAGGCCGACTGTCCAGCCAGCTCTGGGCCGAGCGCAGCAGCACCGTCAGCCTGATCGATGCAGAACTGGACCACCTGCGCCAGCGCCTTAACGCTGCAGGTTTGCAAGTAGGTGAGTTGGCCTGCAGCCAGGGCACTCCACCGCGAGGTCCGCGCACAACCCTAGAACAACGCTGGGTAGATGAAACAGCATGAAGAAGACCGCACCGCGCCAAGCTATCGCCCTGACCTACGACGGCCAGAATGCGCCGATACTCAGCGCAAAAGGCGATGATGAGCTGGCCGAAGCCATTCTCGCCATTGCTCGCGAATACGAAGTACCGATTTACGAAAATGCCGAACTGGTGAGCCTGTTGGCACGCCTGGAACTGGGTGACGCGATCCCGGAGCAGCTGTATCGCTGCATCGCCGAAATCATCGCCTTTGCCTGGTATTTAAAGGGTAAATCCCCGGCCGGCAGTGAGCGCGATACCGACATCACACCGCCACTGCGCCTACTGGAAGGCCCAGCCCACTGAATTGTAGGGATTCAGGAGCGCTGCAACTTGGCTTGCTGCATCTTGCTGACCAGTTCGGCTTCAGCCTTACTCAAGCCGCAAGATTGGGTCAGATCATCGACACTGGCGCCCATTCCCGCTAAGCGCGCGGCCTGGGTAAATGACAGACTACTGGGGTCGCGCTGCTCAATTTGGCTGAGCTTGTCCGGTAACGGCGCGACCACCCGCCGCAACTCAAACAACTCCTCGCCCATCTGCACGCTACCGGTCAGGTAGGCGTCCAGACGTCGACTGAGCTCCTTAAGCCGCCGATCACGCACTGCATCACGTTCGCCCTGCAGCTTTATAGCGTCGCGAAGTTGCCTGGCAAGCCATACACAAGCACTTACTAGCCCCAGACAGACCAGGGCCAGCGCAATCAACAGCGCTTCGAGCATGACTTAGAAGCTCTCCAGATCGGACCACTCTTCTTCGCTCATCATCTTGTCCAGCTCAACCAGAATCAGCAATTCGCCGTTCTTGTTGCATACGCCTTGAATAAACTTGGCGGATTCGTCATTACCCACATTTGGTGCGGTTTCCACTTCGGATTGGCGCAGATAAACCACCTCAGCCACGCTGTCGACCAGAATGCCGACCACTTGTTTGTCAGCCTCAATGATCACGATACGGGTATTGTCCGTGACTTCGCTGGAGTAGAGGCCAAAACGCTGACGCGTGTCGATCACGGTGACGACATTGCCGCGCAGGTTGATGATGCCCAGCACATAGCTTGGAGCACCCGGCACAGGGGCAATCTCGGTATAGCGCAGGACTTCCTGAACCTGCATCACGTTGATGCCATAGGTTTCGTTGTCCAGACGGAAGGTCACCCACTGCAGAATCGGATCTTCAGCACTTTGTGCAGAACTTTTATTCATAACCCTAACCTCATCATGAACCGCTCGCGGCGGCGATCACGGGTGTATAGCCCGTTGCCAATACTATAGTTGCAAAGCTGCACTCATCGCACAGCCTTGAATATTCAACGCTCCCTGCCGGCCGCCATACGCTTAGTCGCACCGCTGGCAATTAACTCGGCCAGCGAGGCGATATCCAGCAAGGCGCACATATGTTCAATAACCGTACCCGCCAACCATGGCCGCTGAGTCCGCTGGGTGCGCCACTTGACTTCATTAGGGTCCAGACGAATCGAGCGACTGACCTGATGCACGGCCAGCCCCCACTCATAGCCCTGAATGGAAATCACATACTGCAGCCCTTTACGAAAATCATCATGATAACGATCAGGCATGACCCAGCGCGCAGTATCCAGCACCTTCAGATTACCCGCCTGACAGGGCAGTATGCCGAGAAACCAGTCCGGCTGACCAAATAAAGGCGTAAGTTCCTGGCCCTCCAAGGGATAAATCGAGCCGAGACAAACCAGTGGAACCGCCAGCGTCAGACCAGCGACCTCGAACAGCAAGCATTCGAAAGGCCCCTGAGCCCATTCCGGCGGGCCCTGCAATACCGGCTCAGGCACCACCAGCACGTGGGGCGTCGGGCGCACAGGCTCAACCACCGCTGCAGCATCATCCATGTGCTGCGGTGGTTCAATGCGGACTTCAATAGCAGGTACAGGCATCTCGAAGGTAGGCAGCACTAGCGGGCGCGGTGCCAGTTCAGCCAACGGCTTAGCGGCCGCAGCTTGTTGCACCTGCGGCATTGCCCGGGCATCACGCACCTGCTCCTCAAGCACCGCTGCCTCGAACTCATCCAGCGTGATGCTATCGGCAAAATCGACCGCAGCTTCCTGTAGCAAGCCATCCAGATAGGACTGCAAGGCCAGTTGCGGACGTGTAACAGTGACTAGGGGACGACTCATGAATACAACCCGTAAAAACATTCTGTACAGACTATCGGCCGCGCTAACGACAGACTTGAGCGTATATCTTCAGCATCGACATTTATCTCAGGCGACCTGCGCGGCAATCTGCTTCATCAGCAAGTGCTTGAGTAATGCCCGGTAGGCAAGGACACCACGGCTATTGTTGTCGAACTGCGACGGCGTAAGCCCTGCCCGACTGGCATCGCGCAGGCGTGTATCGACAGGGATATACGCAGGCCACAGATGCTCAGGATAACTGTTGCGCAACACCCTTAGCGTGCTCATTGAGGCCTGGGTACGGCGATCAAACATGGTCGGCACAATGGTGTAAGGCAGAGCCTGCTGACGCGAGCGGTTGATCATCGCCAGGGTATTAACCATGCGCTCAAGGCCTTTGACTGCAAGGAACTCGGTCTGTACCGGAATGACCAAGTGCTGGCTGGCGGCCAGAGCATTGACCATCAACACGCCGAGCAAGGGCGGACTGTCGATCACCGCATGATCGAAATCCTGCCAGAGCTGCGCCAAGCTCTTGGCAATAACCAGCCCTAGGCCACTTTGCCCTGGCGACTGACGCTCCAGCGTGGCAAGCGCAGTACTGGAAGGCAACAAGAAAATACGCTCGTTACTGGTAGGCAACAGCAATTGCTGTGGTAAGGCGCGCGGCACAACGCCCTTATGCTGAAATAACTCGAAGCTGCTGTGTTCCAGACTGTCCGGGTCGTACCCGAAATAGCTGGTCATTGACCCATGGGGATCAAGATCGACCACCACCACGCGCTTGCCAGCATCGGCCAACAGGCCTGCCAGAGCGATGGATGTGGTGGTTTTACCGACTCCACCTTTTTGATTAGCTACTGCCCAGACTCTCATCGTTATCATCCTCCCGGTATAGCTGATGCCTGACCGAGAACGGGGCCACCCTTATGGGGCCGGCGACAGGGGATTGACGGCACCCGCTTGCGGGGCCGGCGCTGCCTGGGCTTCTGCAGGTTGCGTGCCAGCCCGCTGCAAGGCCGCATCGGGTTTGGCATTGGCACTGCCCACACCACTCACGCTTCGGCGCACATCTAGATTGCGCGATACAACTAATACCACCCGGCGATTCCGGCCACGACCTTCTGCGGTGCTATTGTCCGCCACTGGCTGAAACTCACCATAACCTACGGCGGCCAAACGACTTGGGTTGACGCCATCCATAGCCAGCATACGCACGATACTGGCAGCGCGCGCAGTAGACAGCTCCCAGTTGGTCGGGAATAGCGCTGTCTGAATGGGTAGGTTATCGGTGAAGCCTTCGACATGAATCGGATTACCGTAGGGTGCCAGGATTTTGGCTAGTTTTTCGATAATATCGAAAGCCGCATTGTTTGGGATGGCATCGCCGCTGGTGAACAGCAAACTGGAGCTAAGCTCAATTTCAATCCATAGCTCATTGCCGCTGACTTTAAGTTGCTCAGACTTGATCAGGTCGCCAAACGCCTCACGTATGCTCTGGGCGACACTTTCCAAAGAGTCGGCAGCCGACAGCGCACTCTCTTTATCCACTAGGGCGCGGTCTGGTTCGGTGGTACGTGGGCGCTCATCACCCACCGGAATCTGCTTGATCGCCCGGTCAGGTTGATTGAACACGCCAGTCAGGCTGTCCGATAGAATCTTGTACTTGCCTTCGTTAATAGAGGAAATCGAGTACATCACCACGAAAAACGCAAATAGCAACGTGATGAAGTCGGCGTAGGACACTAGCCAACGCTCATGGTTTTCATGTTCTTCTTGATGACGCCTGCGGGCCATGGGGTGTCTCCATCAATCCATGAAGCCTTGCAGCTTCAATTCGATGGAGCGCGGATTCTCACCCTCGGCAATCGACAGGATGCCTTCGAGCAACATTTCGCGATAACGCGATTGGCGCTGAGCGATTGCCTTGAGTTTGCTGCCAATCGGTAAAAGCAGCAGGTTTGCAAGACCCACTCCGTAGATAGTCGCCACAAAGGCGACGGCAATCCCGCTGCCAAGCATACTCGGGTCGGCCAGGTTGCCCATCACGTGAATAAGACCCATCACGGCACCAATAATGCCGATGGTAGGCGCATAGCCACCCATGCTTTCGAATACCTTTGCGGCCTGAATATCACGGCCTTCCTGGGTGTAAAGATCAACCTCGAGAATACTGCGAATAGCTTCCGGCTCCGCGCCATCGACCAACAGTTGCAAGCCTTTACGGGCATAGGGATCGACTTCGACATCAGCCACAGCCTCAAGTCCGAGCAGGCCTTCCTTGCGTGCTGTCATGCTCCAGCTAACCACCCGGCTAATGCCACCGGCCAGGTCCACGCGCGGCGGAAAAAAGATCCAGCTGATAATAGCCAGGGCTCGTTTGAATACGTGCACGGGGGCCTGCAAGAAAGCGGCGCCCAAGGTACCGCCGATCACGATCAGCGCCGCTGGCCCATTGAGCAAAGCCCCAGCGTGGCCACCTTCAAGGTAGTTACCACCAAGGATGGCGACAAATGCCAAGATGACCCCAATAAGGCTCAGTACATCCATTAAATGCAGGCCTCCGCCAGATGCCTGCCAATATCATCCAGCGGATAAATAGCGTCAGCCAGGTTGGCTTTAACGATAGCCATAGGCATGCCGTAAATCACGCAACTGGCTTCGTCCTGCGCCCACACCTGACTGCCGCTCTGCTTGAGCAGACGGGCCCCTTCGCGGCCATCAGCGCCCATACCGGTCAATACCACTGCCAGCACTTTATCCGCATAGGATTTGGCAACCGAACCGAAAGTAATATCGACACACGGCTTGTAATTCAGCCGTTCATCCCCCGGCAGGATTTTCACCACACCGCGGGCGTCAATCATCATCTGTTTGCCGCCAGGTGCTAGCAGCGCCAGACCCGGACGCAATACATCACCGTCTTCTGCTTCCTTAACGCTGATCCGACAAAGCTTGTCGAGGCGCTCGGCAAATGCCTTGGTAAATGCTGCAGGCATGTGCTGAATAAGTACGATTGGGGCAGGGAAATTGGCCGGCAATTGGGTCAGTACACGCTGCAGCGCCACCGGGCCACCCGTGGAAGTACCAATAGCGACTAGTCGGTAGGACTTGCGCTTGGGTGCAGCGCTCGCAACAGCTGGACGCGCCGGGATGCTGGTCGGAGTGGCGGGACGCGCCGCTGGTTTGACTTGCGCAGCAGATGTTGCAGTAGGTGCCGTCACTGGAGGCGGACTCAGACTGCGGCGGTTGCTTCTGGCAATCGTATGAATTTTTTCGCAGAGCAGTTGCTTGACCCGCTCCGGGTTGCGTGAAATATCTTCAAAATTCTTCGGTAAGAAATCCACGGCACCGGCTTCCAGCGCATCGAGCGTGACACGAGCACCTTCGTGGGTCAGCGAGGAAAACATCAGTACCGGTGTCGGGCAACGCTGCATGATATTACGCACGGCCGTGATGCCATCCATCATCGGCATCTCGTAATCCATGGTAATCACATCGGGCTTGAGCGCCTGCGCCTGCTCGATGGCTTCACGGCCATTGGTGGCTGTGCCGATCACCTGAATATTCGGATCGGCTGACAGAATTTCCGACACGCGCCGACGAAAAAAACCGGAGTCATCAACCACCAACACCTTAACAGCCATAAACACTCCTAAACGGCACAACAGGTACCTGCACCGCTACCATCACATACGTCGTGCGTAACGTTTGAGCATGCTCGGCACATCAAGAATCAAGGCAATTCGGCCATCGCCGGTGATGGTCGCACCCGACATGCCTGGAGTGCCCTGAAGCATTTTGCCCAGAGGCTTGATCACCACCTCTTCCTGGCCCACCAGCTGATCAACCACAAAGCCGATGCGCTGGCTGCCGACGGTCAGAATCACCACATGGCCCTCGCCCTGTTCGACGTGAGCAGCATTACTGACCAGCCAGCGCTTGAGGTAAAACAGCGGCAAGGCCTTTTCGCGCACGATCACCACTTCCTGGCCATCGACCACATTGGTACGCGACAGGTCGAGGTGGAAGATTTCGTTGACGTTGACCAAAGGGAAGGCAAAGGCCTGATTGCCCAGCATCACCATCAATGTCGGCATGATCGCCAGGGTCAGCGGTACCTTGATGACGATCTTCGAACCCTGGCCCTTGACCGAAAATACATTGACCGTGCCATTGAGTTGGGAAATTTTGGTTTTTACCACGTCCATGCCAACACCACGGCCGGACACATCGGAAATCTCAGTCTTGGTCGAGAAGCCGGGCGCAAAAATCAGGTTGTAGCATTCGAATTCATTAAGACGGTCGGCCGCATCCTTGTCCAGCAAGCCTTTTTCCACGGCTTTGGCCCGCAGCACTTCAGCATCCATGCCCTTTCCGTCATCAGAAATCGACAAGAGGATATGATCGCCTTCCTGCTCAGCGGACAGCACCACCTTGCCACCCCGTGCCTTGCCCGAGGCCTCGCGCTCTTCCGGGGTTTCGATGCCGTGGTCAACCGCGTTGCGCACCAAGTGCACCAATGGATCGGCCAATGCCTCAACGAGGTTCTTGTCGAGGTCGGTTTCTTCACCGACCAACTCCAAGTTGATCTCTTTCTTAAGGCTGCGCGCCAAATCGCGGACCAGCCGCGGGAAACGCCCGAAGACCTTTTTGATCGGCTGCATACGGGTTTTCATCACCGCCGTCTGCAGATCCGCAGTCACCACATCCAGGTTAGACACGGCCTTGGACATCGCCTCATCGGCGCTGTTGGAGCCCAGGCGCACCAGGCGGTTACGCACCAACACCAGTTCGCCGACCATATTCATGATTTCATCCAGCCGCGCGGTATCGACCCGCACAGTGGTTTCCGCTTCGCTGACTGGAGCAGCCTTTTCTGCTGCAGGTGCCGCGGCCGGGGCTGCAGGCGCCTTGGCTAGCGGTTTGGCAACAGGTTTAGCGGGCTCAACAGGCTTGGCAGATGGTGCAGGTGGAGCAGGTGGAGCAGGCTTAATAGTGTCAGGCTCGACAAACTTGCCTTTGCCATGCAACTGATCAAGCAGTGCTTCGAACTCATCGTCGGTGATATCACCGCTTGCCGCAGCAGCAGCAGGTGCAGGTGCAATAGGTGCAGATACTGGTGGCGGCACAAACTGGCCTTTGCCATGCAACTGGTCGAGCAGCGACTCGAACTCATCATCGGTAATCTCATCGCCAACCGCCGCAACAGGCACTGAGGCGGCGGGCGCTGCGGGTGTTGCGATAACTTCAGGTGCTACGAATTGACCTTTGCCATGCAGCTGATCGAGCAACGACTCGAATTCATCATCGGTAATTTCGTCACTGCTGGGAGCAGTAGAGGCTTGAGCCGGGGTCTTATCCAAAGCACCCAACAACGTATCAAACTCGCTGTCGGTAATATCACCCGCCTCTTGCTGGACAGCTTCAGGTTCAGGCTGCGCAGTTGCAGCAATCGGGGCGGGTTCATCAGCAC